>JALHNL010000039.1 GCA_022843545.1 Phycisphaerales bacterium
CGCGGGAGTCGCGGGCGCCTTGGCATCCTCTAGCGCCAGCACGTCGTCGGCGGAACTGAACTCGTTGCCGGAGTTGATCGCCGCCGCGGTCAGGCTCGCGGCGAGCTGCGCGTCAAGATCGATCGCCTCGGCGCTGGGCTGGGGTGCCGGCGACGCGGCGGGGGCGGTTTTGGTCGCCGGGCTCGGCGTTGGGCTTGGCGTACCGGCGTCGGCCTTCGGCGCGGCGGCCGGAGCGGGCTCCGCGGCCAGCGCCGCCGAGACCTGCTCATCCAGCGCGGGCGTGGCGGGGGCTTCGGAAGTGGTCGGGGCCGGATCGGCGGCCAGGGGCGTTCCGCTCAGCGCGGCGGTCAGCGCGTCGTCCACTCCGCTTTGGGGCTCGGGCTTGGCGGCTTCGCTCGCGGGCACCTGGTCCGCCGCGCGCGCGGGCGCATCGGGCGGGCTCACGATCTTGTCGAGCGTCGCCTCGAGCTCGGCGGATTGGGCGGCGGGCGCGGCCATCGGCGGGTTCATCGGTCGGATGCACGGGCAAGGTAGGTCCGACGCCGGACCCCGGGGTTTCCGGGGCGGGTTCGCAACGCTCGCGCCGAATTCCCCGGTTATCCTGACGCCCGATATGCCCGCGCCGTCCGGTAAGCCCGCGCACCGCCTGTACGCCGACCGCCCGCTCGCCGACGCGGGCGGGCCGGTCATCGTGTCGGGCGCCGAGGCCCATCACGCGGCGGTGGTGAAGCGCGTGCGCGTGGGCGAGCCGGTCGCCATCCACGACGGCGCGGGGGGTGTGGGCTTCGGGACGGTGGAGAGCATCGGCGGCTCCAAAAAGTCGCCCGAACTGGCGATCATCATCGAGCGGGTGGAGCGTTCGCCCCTGCCCACGCGTCGCGTGGAGGTGTGGTCCGCCGTGCCCAAGGGTGATCGCGCGGGGCATCTGATCGACCAGCTCAGCCAGGTGGGCGTGGGCGGTTGGCGGCCGCTGGTGACCGCGCGGAGCGTGGCCGAGGCGGGCGAGCACCGGCTGGAGCGGCTGCAGCGCGTGGCGGTGGAGTCGATGAAGCAGTGCGGGCGGGCGTGGCTCATGGACGTGGGGCCGGAGGCGAGCCTGGACGAGGCCCTGGCCGGCGCGGCGGTGCTGGTGGCTCAGGCGGGGGGCGTGCCGGCGGCGCGCCACCCGGCCGCGGCGTCCCCGAGCGTGCGCGTGCTGGTCGGGCCCGAGGGCGAGTTCACCGATGAGGAACTGGATCGCCTTCGTGCCGGCGGGGCGGGGCTGGTGGCCCTGGGCCCGCACGTGATGCGGATCGAGACGGCGGCGGTGGCGGCGGGGGCTCTGCTGGTGAACGCGACCGCCTGAGGCGGGGTCTGACGCCGCAGGCCGCGCCGGTGTACGCTGTGGCCATGCCCCCGCGCACAGACCCGGGCTCGGTCCCGGCCATCATGGCTCCGCCGGTGAAGCGCGACAACCCGCTGACGCGATCGGTGGCGGGGATCATCGGGCTGGCGGTCTTGGCGCTGTCGTTCATCGTGTGCGTCGCCACGTTGCCCTTCACGGTGACGGGCCGGCCGGTGGACGGGTCGGAGGTGCTGCCCAAGGACCAGCAGCGCCCGGTTTCGGGCTACGACTACCAGGTGCGCGAGGCGCGCCACCTGCCGCCGTGGTGGGCGCCGGGCGGTCGACCGCCGCGGCCTGGAACCGAAGAGTGGGACAAGGCGTTCGCGGATCGCACCGACCCGCGCGTGTTCAACCGCGCCGAAGAGGCTGAGCGGTACTGGGCGACGGCGCAGCGCAACGCGCTGGTGGAGATGGCCAGGGAGCAGAAGAAGCCGCTGGACGAACTGGTGGCGGCGGGCGCGAAGCCCTCGGCGGACGCGGTGGAACGCAACCAGCCCACGTACTGGCTGGGCACCGACCTCTTCGGGCGCAGCCTGCTGGTGCGCGTGCTGGTGGGAGGCGGCATCTCGCTGGGAATCGGCATCGCGGCGGCCGCGATCTCGGTCTTCATCGGCACGCTCTGGGGCGCGATCGCGGGCTGGGTCGGCGGGCGCGTGGACGAAGTGATGATGCGGATCGTCGATGTGCTGTACGGGCTGCCGTACATCCTGCTGGTGGTGCTGCTGGCGGTGGCGGGCGACGCGCTGCTCAACGAGTACGTGAACCGCGAGCGTGCCCGCGAGGGGTACGTGCGCGAGCAGGCGGCGCTGAAGCTCACTCAACTCGGGCAGGACGACAACCGCGACGCCGTTTCAGACTTCCTCAAGAAGAACCGCGAGCAGCAGGAGAAGTGGAACGAAGAGGCGCGGCTGACCTACCCCGAGCGGGAGTGGTCGCCCGAGAAGCGGACGATCTATGACCTGGTGATCCTGCTGGTGGCCATCGGCGGCGTGAGCTGGCTCACGATGGCGCGGGTGGTGCGCGGGCAGGTGCTGAGCCTCAAGGGGCAGCCGTTCATGGAGGCGGCCAAGGCCATCGGCGTGCCCTGGCACGGCGTGTTCCTGCGGCATCTGCTCCCGAACCTGACCGGCCCGATCATCGTGTACGCGACGCTGACGGTGCCGCAGGCGATTTTGCAGGAGTCGTTCCTGTCGTTCCTGGGCATCGGCGTCAAGCCGCCGCTGCCGAGCTGGGGCAACCTGGCGTCGGAGGGCCTGAGCGAACTGAACCTGGTGGACAGCAAGTGGTGGCTGCTGCTGTTCCCGTGCCTGCTGCTGGCGATCACGCTCTTGGCGCTGAACTTCGTGGGTGAGGGCCTACGCGAGGCGCTGGACCCGAAGCGGTCCAAGCGCGTCTGAGCTCGATTGAGCGAATGGCGAATCGCAAATAGCGATTGGCGCAAGACGAGAAGGTCACCGGGGCGACGCGCCCGGCCCGGCTCGCTGATCAGCGCCCTCGCCCCGCCGCGGACTCCATCACCGCGTCCAGCGACGCGCCGTTGGTCTCGATCACCCGCCGGTACCAGTACGCACTGTCCTTGAGCGTGCGCTTCAGCGTGGCGTAGTCCACGTGGATCATCCCGAAGCGTTCCTTGTAGCCGTTCTGCCACTCGAAGTTGTCCAGCAGGCTCCAGTGGAAGTACGCCCGCATGTCCACGCCGTCGGCGATGGCCCGGCGGAGTTGCAGGAGGTACCGGCGCGTGTAGTCGATGCGCTGCGGATCGCGGACGCGCCCGTCAAGATCGACCCAGTCCAGGTTGGACAGGCCGTTCTCGGTGACGGCCATGGGGACCTTGTAGCGTTCGTACAGGAACTTGGGGCCCCAGTAGAGCGCCTCGGGGATGATGTACCAGCGCAGCGCGTTCTGCGGGTGGCCGGGGGGGAAATCAACCTTGACGGGCTCGCCCGAGTGGCCCGCCTTGATGATCTCGGCGTCGTAGACGTTGATGCCGTAGAAGTCGATGGGGCTGCTGATGACCTCCATGTCGCCGGGCTGGGGCTTGGGGGCGTCGGCGCCGTAGAGGCGCAGGCCGTCCTCGGGATAGCGCCCGAAGACGATGGGGTCGGCGAACCAGGCGTTGTTCCAGAAGTCCTTGTGGTGGATGCCGATGGTGGCGGCGCGGGCCGCGGCGATGTCGGCGGGCGAGTTTGACGCGGGGACCTTGCACCGCCCGATGGGCGCCCAGCCCACGGTGGGGGGCCTCTTGGCGCGGGCGCGGATGATCCTCACGGCGTGCCCGTGCGCGAGCAGCGTGTTGTGCGCGACGATGAGCCGCTCGGCGTGGCTCTTGCGACCGTGCTCGGTCTGGACCGCCTCGTGCTCGCCCGGGCCCAAAAAGATGTGCGGCTCGTTGATGGTCATCCAGTGGGTGACGCGGTCGGAGAGACGGTCAACCACGGCGGCGGTGTAGTCGGCGAACCACTTGGCGATCTCGCGGTTGCGCCAGCCGCCGCGGAGGTAGATCGCATAGGGCATGTCCCAGTGGAAGAGCGTGACCCACGGCTGGATTCCGGCGGCGAGCAGAGCGTCCACCAGGCGGTCGTAGAACCCCAGGCCCGCGGCGTTCACGGCGCCCGTCCCCTCGGGCATGACGCGTGCCCAGGCGATGCTGAAGCGGTAGGCCTGCAGGCCGATCTGCTGCATGAGCTGGACGTCTTCGGCGTAGCGGTGGTAGTGGTCGGTCGCCACGTCGCCCGTGTGGTGCTTGTAGACGTTGCCGCCCCAGTGGGAAAAGTGATCCCAGGTGGACTCGCCCTTGCCGTCGGCGTTCCAGCCGCCCTCGATTTGGTAGGCGCTGGTGGCGGCTCCCCAGGTGAAGTTGGTCGGGAAGGTCATGGGTGCTCCGCGCGTCGACGCGGCGAGCCGGGCTCGGGGGCGCGACGCCAGTGGGGGTTCAGGTCAGCGTCCGGCCTTCGGGTCCGGACTCGAACAGGTGCGTGCCCTCAGGGTCGGGGGCGAGCAGCAGCGTGTCGCCGGGGCGAGCGCTGTGCCGGGCGGGGAGGCGGGCGACGACGCGTGTGCCGGCCGCGGAGAGGCCGTGGACGTCGATCGCGTCGCCCAGCGGCTCGACGACGGAGACGGCAACGCGAAACGCGTTGTCCGCCCCCGGCGCGATGCGCCAGGCCTGCGGGCGGACGCCGAGAGTGACCTCGCGCCCCACGTGGGAGGCGAGGCGAGCGGAGCGATTCTCATCCAGAAGGATGGTCGCGCCGCCCTGGCCGCGCTCGGTGAAGGTGAGCCCGCCCGCGCCGCCCATGAGCTTGCCCTCGGCGAAGTTCATGGCGGGAGTGCCGACAAAGCCGGCGACGAAGCGGTTGACCGGCGCGCGATACACCTCCAGCGGCGGGGCGACCTGCTGGATCAGGCCGGCGCTCATGACGACGATGCGGTCGCCCAGGGTCATCGCCTCTTCCTGATCGTGGGTGACGTAGATCGTGGTGGTCTTGAGGCGCTGGTGGAGGGCCTTGAGCTCGGCTCGGGTGGCGACGCGCATCTTGGCGTCGAGGTTGGAGAGGGGCTCGTCAAACAGGAACGCGCGGGGCTCGCGGACGATCGCTCGCCCCACCGCCACGCGCTGGCGCTGGCCGCCGGAGAGCTGCGCGGGCTTGCGGTCCAGGAACGCCTCGATCCCCAGGAGCCCCGCGGCGTGGCGCACGCGGCGGTCAACCTCGGCCTTGGCCAGCCCGCGGAGCTGGAGGGCCAGGGCCATGTTCTTGTACACGCTCATGTGCGGGTAGAGCGCGTAGTTCTGGAAGACCATCGCGATGTCGCGGTCCTTGGGCTCCACGTCGTTCACCACGCGACCGGCGATGCTGATGGTGCCCGAGGAGATGTCCTCCAGCCCCGCGACCATCCGGAGCGTGGTGCTCTTGCCGCACCCTGAGGGCCCCACGAACACGACCAGTTCGCCGTCGGCGATGTCGAGCGAGAAATCGCGCACGGCGACCTGCCCGTTGGGGTACTTCTTGACGACGCGATCGAGCTTGACGTCGGCCATGGGTGACTGAGTGGTCAGTGGGTGAAGACGACTTCGGCGGGCAGCGTGTGGACGCGGACGCGACCGGCCTCCAGGGTGGCGGGCTGGCCGTTGAGCGTAGCGGATGTGGGGGCGGTGTCGCCCGGGGAGCAGATCACGACGCCGCCGGCGGGCATGGTGAGCTGGTCGCCCGTGACCTGGACACGGAAGGTGTTGTCGGCGCTCTTGGCGCGGGCGGAGATGGGCCCGTAGACGGTGTGCAGGTCTGTGAAGCCGACGCCGTTGACCGAGCGGGCCATGGCCTCGGGCACGCCCGCGAGGAGGACGATCGCGTTCTCGTCGTCGCGGGTGTAGACCAGCATGGTGATGACGGCGTTGATGAAGTCCGAGCCGCACCACGTGTGGGGGATGTCGCCCACGAAGCCCTTGTCGCGATACCCGGGGTAGACGACCTCGGCGAAGGTGTGCCAACCGGCGGGGCGCGAGTCGCGGAGCAGGAAGCGGGTGAGTTCCCACGCCTCGGCCTTCATGCCCAGGCGAACGAGGGCGCCGACGTTGCGCCACTCATAGGGGGTGTAGGTGCTGGGGTTCTTCAGGCGGTCGCGCATGTTCTGGACGTACTTCTCGAACGTGCGCTTCAGGGCGCCTTCGGGCAGCACGTCTTCGGCGCTGACGGGGTCGAGCGCGATGCTGGTGGAAGTGGGGTCGAAGTCACCCAGTTCGACGCAGCCGGGGATGTAGTCGATCCCGTGGGTCTTCATGGTGAGGGCGAAGGAGGCGCGGAGGTCGGTGCTGTACTGGTCGCGGTCCTTGGCCCAGGCCAGGGCGTCGGCCTTCTCGCCCAGACGCTCAGCGGCCCACACGGCGTCGCGCAGGCCGCGGAGGACGTACAGCCCGTCCCAGAACGAGTGCATGGGCTTGGCGGAGTAGCCCTCATGGCTGATCGACTCGGGCACGAGCCCGAAGAAGGCCTTCAGGGGCACCGGGGGCTTGCCCGGTTCGGGGGTGCTCAGGTCGTCCGAGCGGTAGCGCTCGGTCATCCGCTGGGCGCGCAGTTCGTTGATGTACGCGACCGCGCGGCGGATGTGGGGGTACATACGGCGGAGAAACTCATCGTCGCCCGTCTGCCGCGCGGTGTTCACGATCGCCCAGATGAGTTGCCCGTGGCTGTCGTGCTCGGGCACGGGGTCGGGCCCGCGCCGGTCAACCACGCACGGAACCTTGCCGCTCTCGAACTGGTAGGGGGCGTACCACTCGACGAACTGCTTGACCTCCTGGGTCATGCCGAGCTTGAGCAGGGCCGCGCTGGTCATGCTCCCGTCGCGGATCCAGGAGCGCTCGTACGTGCGCGAGCCGGGCTGGATGCCCGGGCCGTCGCGGTTGATGAGGATGTAGCCCAGGTTGGCGAGCACGGCGTTCTGCACCTCGCGCCCTCCGCCCTCGGGGGGAAGGTCGAGGCCGGTCTTGCTCAGGGCGGCCTTCCAGCCGTCGAGGGTCTCCCGGTGGATGCCCTCGACGAAGTTGGCGAGCCCGCCGCGGATGGGCCCGGGCTGTTCAAGCGGTCCAAAGGACGTGTGCAGGGGGATGGCGAAGTAGAGATTGACGGAGTTCCGCGGGTCGACGCCGAACTTCCACATCGCGGCGCCGCTGGCGAAGCCCGTGTCATCCGTAGCCTGCTCGGAGTTGGGCAGGTCGCCCCGGCTGATCCACTCGAGGATGTCCCCGTCGTCGCTGGAGATGGCGGCGATGTCGCCGGGCTGGGGCCTGACGAGGGCGCGGACGCGGGTGGAGTCGTTGATGACGGCGTCGGCGCCGTCAAAGCGGAGGGAGCGGATGGGGGAGAAGCCGCCGTCGAGATTGAGTTGCTGCCAGGGGGTGAGGACCTGCGAGGGACGGAAGGCGAGGAAGAACTTGCCCTTGATGGGCGCGTTGCCCATGTTGTCGAGGCGGTAGCGGACCCAGAGGATGGACTCGCCGGGCTTGCCGCTGGCCCACGCGGTGACGGAGAGGTCCAGCGCCCCCATCTTGCGGGTCAGTGAGGGGACGGGGATGTAGCCGAGCGGGAGGCCGTGGCGGGTTTCGCCGTCGGCCCAGGTGAGGAGCTTGTCCGACCCGTCAAGGTGGATGAAGGGCTCGAGGGTGAAGCCGCGCTTGCCGACTTCAAGCTGCCCGTCCTCGCTGAGGAGGCCTTCGTTGTCGTCGCCGCTGACGCCCACGACCGTCCAGTACGACTGCTCGCCCAGGTACATGCGCGGGTACCAGCCGCGAGGACGCATCTTGGCGAAGGAGGAGAGGATGGCGCTGGGGCTGGAAGAGAACTCGGGCCCGTGGAGTTTGAGGGAATCCAGAGCGAAGCCCGCGCCCACCGCGGGCTTGCGCATGACGATGCGCAGCGCGGAGCCTTCGGCATCGGGGGTGGGGATGACATCCTGCAGGCCCGAGGAGCCGACAATCCGGCGCGCCGTCACCCAGGTCTGCGCGTCGTCGGAGAACTGAATCTCGTAATCCTCGGGGGAGCCGCCGCTCTTCCAGTTCAGCGTGACCGCGCCCACTTCGCGCGGCGTGCTGAAGGGGAGCGTAATGGTCGCTTCCTTGACGTCCTTGGCGCTGGCCCAGCCGGGCTGGGTGCCGGTGACGAGATTGCCCGCGCCGTGGTCGGCGTCGAGGGTGCTGCTGGCTTCGGCGGAGACGATGGTGGATTCGCCGCTGGAGGCGGGCAACTCGCGGAAGCGCAGGTCACGGAACCAGACGGAGCCCTTGCCGCCCTCGCTGGCGGCGATGGCGAACTCGACCCGCTTGACGACGGGGATCTTCGCGCCGTGACCCGGTCCCCAGGCGAAGGAGAAGTGGCGGGCGCGGGAGGTGAGTGTGGTGAAGGTGCGGGGGAAGCGGTAGGCCTTGCGGTTGACCCACCAGACGTTCTCGCCCGCGCCCTCGGGACGCTCGCGGGGCTGGTCCACCAGCTTGAGTTCAAGGTTGTTGTCGCCCAGTTCGCCGCGAAGGTCGACGGCGAAGGCGTAGTTCTCGGGGAGGGTGACCTCAATGTCGCGCGAGAGCACGACGAAGCCCGCGCCGCTGGTGAAGTCCACGTCCAGTCGCACCACGCTCCGACCGCCCTCGACGGTGTCAGTGACCACCGAGGCCTTGACCCCGTCGGAGGGCTGAACATGCCAGCCGGCGGCGTCGTTCATGGGGTCGAGGGTCCGCCAGGTCGTGGCGGGTTGGGCCAAGGCGGCCTGGGCAGGCACGCCGGTGGAGACCAGCGCCACCGTGCAAAACGCCACCCCCGCGCGAGCGGTGACGGCGGATGCGGCGGGGACAAAGCGGTGGCAGAAGCCCGAGAAGCGGGCGAAGAGGCGCTGAAACACGGGAGGCTCCTTGTCCATACCCTAGTTAGGGCGCAGAGTATCCCACTGGAGGGCCGGAATGAAATCGCTTACACCCGCTTTCGCGGCGTTGGCCTTCGGGATTCACACCGCCGGGGCGGCACCCGTGGTGTCGCCTTGGCCGGCCGGCACGGCTCCGGCGGGGGTGGCGGCGGCCTCGCTTTCGGGGTACTACGCGATCGCCGACTCCTCAACCGACACGGTGGAAGTCCGGGGGATCGCGGGGGAGACCTTCGCGACGGTCACCCGGGCGCAGATGACCGGGCTGCTGACGTGGATGAACCTGGACTCCTCGGCGGACGGGCCGTCGGCTCTGGCCTTCAGCGATTCGGGGCGGCTGCTGTTCATCCTGGTTCATGACGCGACGGAAGCACCGTCGGGCGCGGGCGACGCGGTGCTGCGGTTTGACACGCAGACGGGGCAATTGACCACGTTTGCGCGCCTGAACGTGTCCACGGTGGACGGCCCCGCGCCGGACCTGTCTCTGGCGCACTTCGCCGGGCGGCTGTACGTGGGCCTGCCCAGCGGGCAGGTGGCGGTGTATCGCGCGCTGGCGAACGACACCGCCGGGCCGTTCCTTTCGTTCATCACGCTGCCTCTGCCGGCGGCGGCGCCGGTGGTGGGGCTGGCGGTGGATCGCGTGAACCAGACGCTGTACGCGTCCGCGGGCGGGGTGCTTTTCCGGTACCCGATCTTGACGAGCGGGCCGGTGGTGTCGGTGGGGTCGATGGGCGGGTCGCCGCGGTCGCTGGCGTGGTCGGATCACTACGGCGGCGTGCTGAACGCGGGGCTGTACTGGGCGGACACGGGCCCGTACGGTGCGCCGATCCAGTCCATCGTGCGCTTCGTGACCCCGGCGATGGCGCGGGGCACGGCGGGCTTTTCGCCCGGCAACTACCTGGTGAGCACCACCAGCGCGTGGACGGACGCGGCGATGACGGCCGACGGGCAGATGCTGGTGTCGTCACCGGTCGGCGCGGCGCGGATTCGCGATGACAGCGACACGCGCCTGGGTTACAGCGCGTTCGTCGCCGATGAGTTCGCGCAGGTAGTGAGGTTCGGGCGCGGGCTCATCTCGCCCGACGGCGAGCCGGCGGGGTGGGTGATCGACGCCGACACGGACGCGACGATCGCACGGTTCCACCCGGCGACGCCCGACGCCGCGGCATGGACGGTCCTGCTGCTGCTCATGAACGACCGCATCAACGCGGACCCGCTGGCACGCGGGCAGGTGCGGACGGTGCTGGCACGCTACGCGGGACGGCTCAGCGGCCCCGCGCCGTCGCGAACGGCCGACGGCATTTTCCGGCACTGGATCGATCCCGTCACCGGCGGGGTCAAGCCCGGCTGGGACCCGGAGTTCGCGACGCTGAGCACCATGAAGATCGTGGCGGCCGCGCAGCGCGCGGCGGACTACTACCCCGATGACGCGTCGATCCAGGTGTCGGCGCGGTCGATCATCTGCCGCGTGAAGAACTGGAACGCCTACATGGACGTGGCGACAGGGCGGATCGCGTACAAGGGGCTCATCGGGGGCGGGGCGGACTTCTCGGCGCAGGCCAGCGCGTTCAACGAGTCGGTCCTGTTCGCTTACCAGATGTTCTCATTCGGGAGCATGAGCGCGGGGTTCTATTACCCGAATCTGTGGCTGAACCGCTCCGCGGTGCCCTCGGCGACGTACGTGAGCGGGCGGCCGGTGTCGGGCGACAGCGCGGGGAACTTCCAGTCGGCGTTCATCTCGCTGTATCCGCTGCTGCTGATGAACGACTACCGCACCAGCGCGTCGTGGCAGACGCACGTGCTCAACCTGCGCCTCTCGCACATGGCGTGGACCGACGACAACGCGCCGCGCTGGAACACCGTCTTCTCGGCCGGCACCACCAAGGGCATCTGGGGCGGCTATCGCGCGGATGCCATCAACAACTCGCCGGGCAACATCTCCACGTTCACCAGTCTGCTGGCGCTCAGCGCCGGCACCGGCGCCGGCGGCGGCTTCACGCCCGCGGCGGTCGCGGGCTACCAGGCGTATCGCGTGGGTGCGAGGCAGACGTGGCGCACCGGGGCGCAGATGCTGTACCGCCGCAGCAGCGTGGACCCGGCGTATCTGCCCAACTCCGCGGGCATGCCCGACGTGGCGCTGGGCGGGCTGGGTCTGGCGGAACTGCTCTCGCCGGGCTCGGTGCAGCAGGTGCTGGTGGGGGGCTATCGCCCGTGCCCGTGCAACCTGGCGGACATCACGTCCATCGGCGGGCTGCCGCAGCCGCCCGACCAGCAGCTCACCGTCGACGACATCATCGACTTCGTGAACGCCTTCAGCGACGGCGCGGACTGGGCGGATGTGACCGGCATCGGCGGCCCGCCGGTGCCGCCCGACGGGCAGTTGACGGTGGACGACATCATCGCGTTCGTGAACGCGTTCAGTGATGGGTGTTGAGGGGCAGGGCCAAATGGCCAAAGAAGATGGAAGAGGGGAGCCTTGGTTTACCCGTTCCACTTCCGCTCATCCGCGCCCGTGTAGATGCTCAGCGGGCGGATGAGGCGGTTGTCGGCGTGCTGCTCCATGATGTGGGCGGCCCAGCCGGTGATTCGCGCGGCGACGAAGATCGGGGTGTACTGCGGGACGGGGATGCCCATGGCGTAGTACGTCATGCCGCAGGGGAAGTCAACGTTGGGGTGGATGTTCTTCTGCTCGAGCATGATGCGCTGGACCTTCTCGCCAATTTGGAACCACTTGGCGTACTGCGCGCCCTTCTTCTCGGCGTAGACCTTGCCCAGCTTGTGGAGGATGGCGGCGCGGTGGTCCCCGTTCTTGTACACGCGGTGACCGAAGCCCATGATCTTGCGCTTGGTCTCGAAGGCGTGCTTCATGAAGGCGTCAACGCGGTCGAAGCTCTCGATCTCCTTGAGCATCTCCATCGCGGCCTCGTTGGCCCCGCCGTGGAGGGGGCCCTTGAGGGCGGCGATCGCGCCGGTGACTGCGCCGTGCATGTCCGACAGCGTGCCCGCGATGACGCGGCTGGTGAACGTGCTGGCGTTGAACTCGTGCTCGGCGTAGAGGGTGAGCGAGACGTCGAGGATGTGGGCCTCTTCCTTGGTGGGCTTGTTGCCCGTCATCATCCAGAAGAGGTTGGCGGCATGGTCGAGCTTGGGGTCGCCGCCGGTTTCGGTGTCGATCATCGCCCGCCCGTCGATCACGTTCTGCATGTGCCCGATGATCGTGGGGATCTTGGCGGTGAGGCGCTTGGCCTTGCGGAGGTTGGCGTCGGCGGTGTTGACCTGCGCGGCCATGTCCAGGTTGCCCAGCAATGACACGGCGGTGCGCAGGATGTCCATGGGCACCGCGGCCTTGGAGTCGATGAGTTCCTTGGACTTCTTGAGGTAGTCGATGACCAGCGGGGGCAGGCGGCGCTCCGCGACCAGTTCGGCCTTGAAGCGGGCCAGTTCCGCGTCGCTGGGCTTGTGCCCCTCCAGGAGCAGGAAGGCGACCTGCTCGAAGGTGGCGTGGGCGGCCAGATCGTGGATCTCGTAACCGCGGTAGATCAGTTTGTCCTGCTCGATGGAGCAGACCGAGGTGCTACCGCCGATGACACCCTCCAGGCCCTTGGCGAGGTTGGCGAGTTGGTCGGCCTTGGCGGAAGAGGGACCGGGCTTCTTGGCGGTGGTGGTCATGGGATGGCTCCGGGAGGTGGCGAAATGGAGTCTAGACGGGTTACAGGTCCGTTGGCGATGTCTGTGCTAAGCGGGGCAAGCTGGATCGGGGCGGGCGCAACAGAACCGCCGCCCGCGGGCGTATTCCGGGCATCTACCCTCCGAAAGACGGTATCAGGAGGCACTCGCTCGACTCTGCCGATGGGTAATGCACGCGCCGGAGCACACCAAGCCCGGCCGTGACCCAAGAGACATGGGAGAATCACCGATGCGTAAGCAGCTTGCCAAGATCGTTCAGGCCCTTCGTCATGGCTTCGCCCCCGGGCCGGTGAGCCCGCCGCGACTCATGGAGGCGTGCGAGGCGCGGACGATGCTGGCGGGGACGACGCTGAGCCTCAAGGGCACGTCGGGCGATGACAACATCGTCGTCGAGGCGGGCGCGGCGCCGGGTCAGGTGATCGTGACCGGCGCGGCGGGGGTGGCGGCGGGGACGGTGTTCAACAACGTGGCCCGCGTGAAGGTGAGCCTGGGGGACGGCAACGACGAGTTCAGCGTGGTGGGGAGCGTGCTGAACGCCGACGGGCTGGCGATGGCCTTCAAGGTCGACGGCGGCAAGGGCAACGACCGCGTGTTCACCGGCGGCGGCGACGATGACGTGTCGGGCGGTGATGGGGACGACGAACTCAGCACCGGCGCGGGCGCCGACAAACTCTCGGGCGGCAAGGGCAACGACCAGTTGGCCGGCGGCACGGGCAATGACCGGCTCCGCGGCGGGAGCGACAACGACAATCTCGACGGCGGCGACGACGACGACGACGTGGGGGGCGAGAGCGGCGATGACACGGTGAACGGCGGCTCGGGCGTGGACAAGGTCCGCGGGGGATCCGGTAACGACAACGTGGACGGCGGGGACGGCGACGATGACCTCCGCGGCGAGTCCGGCAACGACGTCATCGCGGGCCGCGAGGGCAACGACCGCATCGACGGCGGATCGGGCGACGACAGCGTGTTCGGCAACGCGGGCGACGACGACATCAAGGGCGGCTCAGGCGTCGACGACCTTGACGGCGACGCGGGCGATGACCGCATCGACGGCGGCTCGGGCAATGACCTGCTCAGCGGCGGCGATGATGATGACGACATCAAGGGCGGCGGTGGCAACGACAACCTGTCGGGCGACGACGGCAACGACGACCTCGACGGCGGCGCTGGCGCGGATGTCCTCGTCGGCGGGCTCGACAGCGACGTTCTGATCGGCGGCAGCGGCGATGACAGCCTGGACGGCTCCGGGGGCAATGACCTGCTGGACGGCGGCTCGGGCGATGACAACTGCGACGGCGGCGAGGGCGACGACATCGTCGGCGGCGGCTCGGGTGACGACGATCTCGACGGCTCGGGCGGCAACGACGACCTGGACGGCGGATCGGGCGATGACGACCTCTTCGGAGGTGACGGCGACGACGACCTCGACGGCGGCAACGGGGATGACATCGTCGGCGGCGGAGATGACAACGACATCGTCAAGGGTGGCAAGGGTGACGATGATGTCGATGGCGATGACGGCGACGATGATCTCTTCGGCGGCGGCGGCAAGGACTCGCTCAGCGGTGGTCTGGGCGATGACTCCGACGACGCGGACGAGGATGACGAACTCGACGAGGACGACGACGGCATCCCCGACGATCTGGACACCGATGACGACGGCGACGGCACGCCCGACGATCAAGACGATGACGACGACGGTGACGGCGTCGACGATGATCAGGAAATCGACGACTAATGCCGGCGAAGATGGTTCTGCCGTGACGGGGCGCTGAACGCGCCGAGATGGCGCGGGCGGGGTCTGGGCGATGTGTATGCGCGCCTGAGCGAGCGGCTCAGGCCCGGCTCAGATCCACCCGCGGCACCACGCGCTCGGCCTCGCTGGAGAGCTCGAAGAACGTCTCGTCAGGGAACTTGAACATCCCCGCCACGACGCTGCTGGGGAACGTCTGACGGAGCTGGTTGTTGTCGCGGACGTTGCCGTTGAAGAAGCGGCGCGCCGCGGCGATGCGGTCCTCGGTGTTGGCGAGTTCCTTCTGCAGCGCCAGGAAGTTCTGGTTGGCCTTCAGGTCCGGGTAGGACTCGGAGAGGGCGAAGAGCTTGCCCAGCGACATCTGAAGGGCGGATTCGTCCACGGCCTGCTGGGCCTTGGTGGCGTGGGCGCTCATCGCCTTGGCGCGGGCGCTCACGATGGCCTCCAGCGCCTCGCGCTCGTGCGCGGCGTAGCCCTTGACGGTGGCGACGAGGTTGGGGATGAGTTCGTAGCGGCGTTTGAGTTCAACGTCGATGTCGGCCCAGCTCTCCTTGATGTGCTGGCGCAGGCTCACGAACCGGTTGAAGGTGGCGATGACGTAGATGAGCGGGATGAGGACGACCACGGCGACCACGCCGAGGATGATCCAGAGCGTGTTGTCAGCGGCGAGGGTGGGGGGGATGGGCATGAGCGTCTCGAGAGTGGGGGCGGCTCAGGTCTGCCGCGATTGGAGGTCTTCCTGCAGGTAGTCCGGCCACAGGTCGAAGAACTTGGACGCGAACTCCAGGTGCTTTCCGAACTGCTCGGCGCTCCAGCGGGTGTTGTTGCCGCGGAAGCAGACTTTCCCGGCGCGCAGGTCGATCGGCGGCGGGTCGGAGGCGAGCAGGAACTCGATCATCAGCGGGTGGATGACCGCGAAGGCGAACTTACGGTCGGCGCTCTTGACGTGGAACTTGCGGGAGAACTCGGCGGACTCGAAGTCGATGTCGTCAAAGCCCAGTGCGCCGGCGATCTTGTCCATGAAGTTCTCGCGGCGCACCGAGAGATCGGGCAGATTCGGGAACGGCGCGGCCAGCACCAGGTAACTGAAGTTGTACGTCGTGGTCGTGGTGGTCTTGCCGTTGCTGGTGGTGACCTTGTACGTGTAGTCGCCCGCGACGGCGGAGAAGGTGCGCCCGTCGATGGCCAGCGCGCCGCGCATGGTGTTGTAGCCCGATCGGCTGTGCCCCTGGCGGAAGGCCTGGAACTGCGGGAAGAGGCTCTCGATGGAGGAGTCGGAAGCGGGGCTGAATGACCAGCCGAGTTTGGCGGCCAGCGCGGCGAGGGCCTCGCGGCGCTCGCGTTCCTTCTTGGCGGCGTACATGGCCCCCGCGATGATCGCGGCCAGCACCACCAGAACACCGACGATGATGAGGAAGATCTCCACAGGCACACGATATCGGAAAGCGGGCGGGCGGGTTTTGACGCGCCGCCCAAGCGGACGGGGCGGGCTTCACTTGCCCGATGCGGAGATGGGTGAGACACGAACGTCCAGCCGGCCCTTGGCGGTGGGGTCGAAGGTGAGCGCGAGGGCGATCCCCGCGAGCGGGAGGGTGACGCGACGGTCGGAGGTGCTCACGCCGGGAAGCCCCTGCGTGAGCGTGCGGATCGCGTCGGTCAGCGCCTGGGCGTGGCGGTCGGTCTGGTCGCCATCGCGGAGCCCGGCGGAGAGTACGAGGCCCTGCTCGTCGGGCGTGATGCGCCATCGCGGGCCCAGCAGCGTGGTGATGGCGCGGGTGTGCTCGGACATCTTCAGGAACCAGCGCTGCTGAGCGTCTTGCCCGTCTTGATCGGCGTTACGCAGGCCGGGCTCGGCGGCCAGGGCGAGCGACGCCGCCTGGCGGATGTGCCCGCCCCAGCCGCGGGCGAGCGGGTGGGTGCCGGGGTCGATGGGGGTGGCGAACACCCACGCCGGCCGAGGCGAACCCGGGGGCTGGGATGAACCGCCGACCTTCGACTCTCCGAGCGTGAGGCGGGAGACCTCGCCGGGCGGGCGCGAGCGGGCCGACCAGGTGATCTCGGCGGTGAGCATGGCGGCGGCGGGCCCGCCCGGCGGCAGGGGGTGCAGGCGCGTGCGCAGGGCGACGGCGCGGGCGTTGGAGAGCCCTAGCGCTGCGAGCAGGCGTGCCTCCGGCCCGCGCGAGAACGCTTCGGGCGCGTGCCGGCGCAGGGCGTTGAGGTCGATGTATACCGACAGCGGGCCGGAGCGGTCGTCGGGCACGGCGGCGACGCGGGCGTGGGCCTCGAACTCGGCGCCGGCGGGGGGCGGGAGCTCAGCGGCTCGCAACGCCGAGTCTGGGCCCGCGAGGAGGATGAGGTCCGCGCCGCTGGCGGCGGCGCGGAAGTTCCCCCCGGCGGGCAGGGTCTTGGCGAATCGCTCCGCGGAGCCGTCATCGGCGAACTGAACTCGCACCGCCCACCGCGCCGACTCGGTCGCGTCCGCGTCGCCCCAGCGGCTGACCGCGATCTCGGCGGGTGCGCCCAGGGCGGCCAGATGAACGCCGGCCCGAGCCACGCGCTGGACCATCGGGCGAGGCTGAGGGTCGCTCATGACGCCGGCCAGATCGCGCAGCACGCCCTCGGCGGGCGGCGCCGGCGTGATCGGGCGCACGCTGAGCCAGAAGGCCGCGGGCTCCGCTGCGTGGGCAAGAGCGGCCGCGGCGCAGGCGGCGATGATGGCGGCAAGCGGGGCGAGGCGGATCCTCATGTCGGGAGGTTACCGCGCCTCGGCGGGTTCCCAGATGATCGGGACGTCGGGCAGGATGCGGAAGTTGGGGCGCCCGGCGGGACGGGCAGGCGGCGGCGGCGGGGGGCGGTCGTCCCACTCCATGCTACGGCCGCGCGGCCTCGCCTCCTCCACAGCCGCCGCGATGGCGCCGACGCCGGTGACGATCGCGGGGGCGAAGGTGTAGATCGCGCCGCAGGCGGCGCCGACGTTGACGAGCACGGAGCGGTCGCTGTGGGTCTCGGTCACGAGGTCTTCGCCGTTCCAGTACGAGAAGACGGCGGTGTTGCGGACGTTGCGGGCCAGTTCGTTGTAGGGCGGCACGATGAGGCCGAACTCGCGCTCGGGGTTGGGCACCCCGGGCGTGCGGACCACGTTGCCCATGGCCGAGCCGATCATGGAGAGAATGCCGTAGCCCAGGCTGAGGTTGCGCTGAGCGTTCATGTAGGCGATGCTGATGAAGGCCTTGTCCTTGGGGAAGAGGGCGGCGATGTCGGCGTTGCTCATGAGCCCCGCGTCGCCCTTGCCCTGCACCTGCCTGCAGGCGACGACCGCGGCCTGCGGGTTGAAGGTGAACACGACGAAGTTGCCGGCAAAGCCGTAGGTGAGCTCGATGGGGATGGGCAGACCCGGGAACTGCAGGGAGGTGAAGCGGCCGCCATCCATCTCCCAGTTGCGTAGGGCGACGTAGCCGCGGGGGCCGCGTTCGTCGGCGAACAGCGTGTTGAGTTGCCCCGCGAAGCGATCGAGCGCGCCGCGGAAGCGGGCGGTGTCCTTGAGCTGCACGACGATGACGCCCGAGCCCATGGTGCCGCCCCCGGTGGAGTCGGAGAGATACGCGCCGGCGAGCCCGCCAACCTGGGCGAAGAGGTCTTCGACGATGTCGACGCCGGTCTGGTTCTTGACCTCGCCGAAAGCGCGGGCGACCTCTTCGTTGTCGTTGATGGTCTGGCGCAGGGTGTCGAGCCCGGGGGCGAGGTTGAACTTCAGCAGCACCGCGGCGGTGGCGTCGGCGGGGATGACCTTCATCTCATCCGCGGTGAGGCCCTGCTTGACCCAGCCGTTGGCCTGAGCAAAGCGACCCGCGCCGCGGTAGGTGGTGATGGAGACCGAGCCGGTGTCGTTGTAGCCCGCGATCATCTCGGTCTTCATGGCCTCGGCGCCGATCAGGCCGCTCTCGGTGAAGCTGCGGAGCACCTCGGCGACCGCGGGGTCACCGCCGCCGACGTTGGCGGCGACCATGTTCACCAGCGGCGTCAGCGGGGCGAAGTCCATCGTGGTCTGCAGGTAAGGCGTGACCATGCCGCCGATGGCGGGCTTGACGGGCTGCATGGGCGGGAAGACCTTGGCCGCGTCGGACGGGCGGCCGAAGTTCAGTTGGTACCACCAGTTCGCGCCGTCCTGACGGGTGCCCCAGCGGATGTTGCCGGCGGGGGTCTCGGTTTGGTTCATGCCGGCCCACGGGCCCTCGGCGGCCTTGTCGACGGGCACTTCCTCGGGAATCGCGGCGACGATGGAAGAGATCAGCCCGCCCACGGCCTCGGCCTCGTCCTTGGACTTCATGCCCCAGGACAACTGGACGCCCACGCCGAAGCGGTTGGCCTCGTCCTGATTCTTCATGTCGTACTCGATGGCGAATCGAGTGTGGCGGCCGAGGATGCGCCCGAGGAAGGCGAAGATCTCGGTGCCGGGCGCGCCGTTGGCGTTCAGGTCGGGGAACTCGGCGGGCAGGTCGTTCAGCCGTGCGGGCAAGGCCCCGATCGCCTTCTTCAGCGCCGCGTCCTTGGGGTCCACCAGCAGGCGGTCCAGGTCGCCGACTTCCGCCACGATGATCTTGGTGCGCTCGGCGGCCTTCTCAGCGGGCTGGGCCGCGACGGCAACCGAGGTGCAAAAACCCGCGGCGGCCAGCGTGGTGAGCGTCGCGAAGCGAAGACGGCGCACAGTGGAGCGATACAGAGCGTTCATGGCGAGACTCCTCGGTAAGCGTGCGGAGAGCGCAGAGGACAGGATCGGGCGGCACGCGTAGGGCCCAGTGTACCCTTACACCGGCCGTGCGGGACGCGTCCGCCTGAACCTTATTGGTGAATTGACTGCCCGGGTTGCGAGGCGGGTGGGGAGCGCCGCTCTGGGTTGACGGCTTTGGCGTTGCCCGGCGGCCGGTCCGGCTAGACCGAGGCGGCCACGGGTTCGCGGTCGGCGGCGTAGGGCACGCCCAGCCGCTGACAGAGTTTGCGCGCCGCGATCTGGGACGAAAGGAAGATGACGGGCAGCCCTGAGCCGGGGTGGGTGCCGCCGCCCGCGAGCCAGACGTTCTCGACCCCGGCCAGTTCGTGCTGGGGCCGGCGGTGGAGCATCTGCATGAGCCCGTGGGCGAGGTTGAAGGTCGCGCCGTAGGCGATGTTCATCGCCTTCCAGTCTTCGGGGGTGTAGGGCTTCTCGGCGACGATGTGGGACCGCACGTCGAACCCCGCGAGGCGGCTGACGCGGTCAAGCGCCTGCTCGCGCAGCCCGGCGGCCTGGCGCGACCAGTCGATGGAGCCCTTGAGATTGGGCGTGGGCACCAGCACATACAGCGCGCTGTGACCGGCGGGCGCGAGCGAGGGGTCCATCGCGCTGGGGTTGCAGATGTACAGCGAGGGGTCCTCGCTGAGGCGGCCGTTGTCGGTGATGTCGCGGATGTTGTCCTCGTACTTGGACGAGATGGCGATGGTGTGGTGGGGGAGGTCCACCCGGCGGTCAAGGCCGAGGTAGAGCATGTAGGTGCTGCAGGAGTAGTCCATCGAGGCCAGGCGCTTGTCGGACCAGGCCCCTAGGCCGCGGCGCAGATCGGCGGGGATGAGGTTGGTGATGGCCCAGGAGGCGTCGGCGTTGATGAGCACGTGCTCGTGCGCGTGGCGCCGCCCGCGCACCTGCACGCCGGCGGCACGCTTGCCCTCAAAGGCGATCGTCTCGACGGGCTGATCGGTGGCGATCTCGACGCCCATCTCGGCGCACGCGGTGGCCATGGCGTGCATCAACTGGTTGAGCCCGCCCTTGGCGTGCCAGATGCCGTACTCGTACTCGATGAGCGGCAGGATCGAGAACAGGCTGGGGCACTTGTACGGGCTCATGCCCAGGTACTTGGTCTGGAAGGACATCGCGAGGCGGACGCGCGGGTCGCGGAAGTACTTGCTGAGGTAGCCGTGGACGCTCAGCGTGGGCTTGAGCAGCGGCAGGGCGCGGATCATCTCGCCGCCCAGAAGGTCGATGGCGGTGCGGAAGGGCTTGCGGAGCACGGGCTCGAAGACGGCGAGCTTGGTGCGGTTGGCGGAGATGAAGTCGGGGAAGCGTGCTCCGTCGCGCTCGTCGAGCCGGGCCAGGCGGCGCGACATCTCGGCGATGTCCTGCGTGCAGTCGATGGTGGTGGGCGCGCCGCCCTTGGCGTCGCCGATGACCAGACGGTACATGGGGTCCAGGCGGGTGAGTTCGACGTAGTCGGCGAGGCGCCTGCCCGAGGCGGCGAAGATCTCGTCGAGGACGTAGGGCATGAGGAAGAAGGTCGGCCCGCGGTCAAAGTGATACTCGCCGGCGGGCCCGCGGAGGGTCAGCCGCGCGGTGCGCCCGCCGATGACGGGCTGGGACTCGTAGACCTTGACGCTGACTCCGCTGGCGGCCAGGAGCATGGCGGCGCCCAGGCCGCCGGGACCGGCGCCGATGATGGCGACCTGTGCCGGCGCGTCGGTTGAGTTCGGGTACGTCATCGTGCGTGAATCTCCCCCGCGGGGTTCGGACCGGACGCGCGGGCGGATGGGGCGAACCTTCGACGAATCGTGGCGCTGCCGGGCCGCTCCGCGCCCCGCTGTCGGCGGGGTCGTTATAGTACCGGCGATGGCACCGCGCGGCCCCTGGGGGCAATCTTCGCTGAATGAACGGGTGATCTGGTGCCGGGAATTCGCCCGCGCGGTGGCCTCGCACCAGGATCGGCTGTGCGAACTCACCCAGGCCGAGGTGCACAAACCCCGGTGGCAGGCCCTGACCGCGGACGTGATGTCCCTGCTCGCGTGCGCCCGCTGGCATGAACGGCACGCCAAGCGCGTCCTGGCTCCCAAACGCGTGCGCGGGCGGCCGTGGTGGATGCTGGGGCAGTCTCACCGGTGCGTGCGGGTACCGCTGGGCACGGTGGGCATCATCGCCACGTGGAACTACCCGGTGCAACTGCTGGGCATCCAGTTGGTGCAGGTGCTGATGGCGGGCAACGACGTGATCGTCAAGCCCTCCGAGCGGGCGCCGCGCACGCAGCGGCTGCTGCTGGAATTGGCCTCGCGCGGGTTGCCCGCGGGGACGCTGACGGCGCTTGAGCCCACCCGCGAGGCGGGGCCCGAACTGCTCCGCCATCGCCCGCTGGATCACGTGGTCTTCACGGGCAGCACTCGGGTGGGGCGGCAGGTGGCCTCGTGGGCCGGGGAGAACCTGGTGCCCACGTCGCTGGAGCTGTCGGGGTGCGACAGCGCGATCGTGCTGGCCGACGCCGACCCCAAACTCGCCGCGACCACGCTGTGGCACACGATGGCGATGAACGCCGGGCAGACGTGCATGGCCCCGCGGCGCGTGCTGGTGGAGCGCGGGGCGTACCGCCCGTTTCTGTCGGCGCTGTCGCTGATCGCCGCCGGGGCGCAGCCCCTGAGGCTCATCGACGAAGCCGCGGCGGCGCGGGTGAGCGGGCTGGTGGAGGGCGCGGTGCGTGCCGGCGGGCGCGTGCTCACCGGCGTCTTTGAGCCCGCGGAGGGCGCGGTCTTCCGACCCACCGTGGTCGCGGACTGCCCGCGCCATGCCGAACTGGTGCGCGGCGATCACTTCGGCCCCGCGCTGGCGGTCGTGCCCGTGCAGGATGTGGAAGACGCGCTGCGCGTGCATCTGGCGTGTCCCCAGCACCTGGCGTGCTCGATCTTCACGGGCGACCCCGACCGCGCGGCGGCCCTGGCGCCGCGCCTTCGCGCCGGGTTCGTCACCATCAACGATTGCGTCCTGCCCGTCTCGCACCCCGGCGCGGGCCTGGGCGGAGTGGGCGAGAGCGGCTGGGGCGTGACCCGGGGCGAGGAGGGCCTGCTGGCCATGACCCGCCCGGTGTATGTGTCGATCACCAGCGCGCGGGTGCGCACGCCGGCGGGCGAGCCTTCGCCAAGCGTGCTGGCCAAACTGGCGTGGTTCTCGCGCCGCGTGCTGGGCGGGGTGAAGCGCGAGGCCCCGCTCATCGGGCCGGCCTCCGCGTCCGAACTGTCCACGTCGCCCAACCCGTCGAGTCCGTCCATAGCCTCATCGTCGCCTCCGGGCGCGACCACTTCGGAGCCCGCTTCCAGATGAACACGCAGAACCCGCACATCGTCGTCATCGGCGCCGGCCTGGCCGGCCTGGCCTCCGCCGTCGAGACCGCCTCGCTGCTCAAGGGGCGGGCCCGCGTCACGCTGGTCGAGAAGAACACCCACCTCGGCGGCAAGATGAACCTGACCGCCGACAAGGGCTTCTCATTCGACATGGGCCCGACGATCCTGACGCTGCCGCAGGTGATCTGCGGGATCATCGAGCGCTGCGGCAAGCGTGTGACCGACTACATCGACCTGGTGCGTCTGGACCCGCAGTGGCGCTGCTTCTATGACGACGGCGCGGTGATCGACCTTTGGGAGGACGAGAAGAAGCTCGCCGCGGACCTCGACCGCAAGTTCCCGGGTACCAAGGCGGGCGCGGGGTACCTCAAGTTCCTGCAGTTCTCGCGGCGGATGATGGGGCTGTCCGAGAAGGTCTTCTTCTTCAAGGACCTGGGCGGCGTGCGCGACATGATGCGCCTCACCCCCATGCGCGACCCCCGTCTGCTCCGCGATGTGCTGGGGATGCGCATGCACTCCACCGTCGGCGCCACCGCCCACGGCATGATCAAGGAGCCCCACGTCCGCCAGCTCACCGAGCACTTCCTGCAGTACGTCGGCTCCTCGCCCTTCCTGGCCCCCGCCATCCTCTCGCTCATCGCGGCGGCGCAGGTGGACTACGGCTGCTGGTACAGCATGGGCGGCACCCGCATGATCGCCCGAACGCTCGAGCGTCTGGCTGGCGAGATGGGCGTGGAGGCGCGGCGCGGGCAGGGCGTCAAGCGCATCATCCACGACGGCAAGGCCGCCTCGGGCGTCGAACTCGAAGACGGCACCACCATCGCCGCCGACGCGGTGATCAGCAACTGCGACGTGCAGCGCACGCTGACCACCCTCGTCGGCTCCCCCGCGGCGCTGTCGCGCCAGAAGAAGATCGCCAAGACCTACACCCCCGCGTGCAGCGGCGTGGTGCTGTATCTGGGGCTGGATCGGCAGTACGAGCAGCTCGCGCACCACAACTTCCTGTTCAGCAAGGACAGCCAGAGCGAGTTCGACGACATCTACCGCGCGGGCGTGCCCGCGCGCGACCCCACGCTCTACATCGCCGCCCCCAGCCGCACCGACCCCAACCAGGCCCCGCCCGGGTGCGAGGCCCTGTACGTGCTGATCCACACGGCGTACCTGCGCCCGGGTCAGCGGTGGGAGGGCCCCGGCGGGCTGATGGAGCAGTACCGCCCGGTGGTGATCGACAAGCTCAAGAACTGCGGGCGGGCCTCGATGCCCGACATCGAGAAGCACATCGTCGTGGAGCGCACCCTCTCGCCCGCGGGCATCGAGCGGCTCTACAACGCCGAGGGCGGGGCGATCTACGGCCTCGCCTCGCACGGGCGGCTGGCGGGCGGGTTCAAGCCGCGCAACCGCGCCGCGGGCGTGCTCAAGAACCTCTACTTCGCCGGCGGCTCTGTCAACCCCGGCCCGGGCGTGCCCATGGTGCTCATGAGCGGCGTCACCGCGGCCCGCAGCGTCGCTGAAGACATGGGCGCCAGCGTGCCGCCGGTGGAAGAACTGGTCGCGGTGAAGGCCACCGGTCGGCCCGCGCCCAGCGCGCCGGCCGACCTGGCGGGCGTGGGGGCTTAGGCCAGCGGCCAAGCGGGGTCCGGGCTTCGTACGATGTCCGCACACGCGCGGAGGTGCTTCATGTCCCCGTCCACTCCCTCGACCGGTTCGCAGTCTCAAACCCACGCCGCTGATCGCGCCGCCCGGGCGTCAAGCGGGCTGGAGGTGGGCCACGGCTCACACCACGCGCACCCGGCCCGGGTGGTGCGGGCGCCGCGCGGCGCGTCCAAGACGTGCAAGACCTGGCAGGCCGAGGCCGCGATGCGCATGCTCATGAACAACCTCGACCCCGAGGTGAGCGAAAAGCCGGGGACGCTGGTGGTCTACGGCGGGCGCGGGCAGGCGGCGCGGTCGTGGGAGGCGTTCGACGCGATCGTGGAATCGCTCAAGCACCTGGGGGCCGACGAAACGCTGCTGGTGCAGTCGGGCAAGCCCGTGGGGATCGTCCGCACGCACGCCGACGCCCCGCGCGTGCTGATCGCCAACAGCAACCTGGTTCCCCACTGGGCGACGCAGACGCACTTTGACGAACTCTCCGCCCGCGGGCTCATGATGTTCGGTCAGATGACCGCCGGCTCGTGGATCTACATCGGCACGCAGGGCATCGTGCAGGGCACCTTCGAGACCTTCGCCGAGTGCGGGCGGGCGCACTTCGGCGGCTCGCTCGCGGGCCGGCTGTGCGTCACGGGTGGCTGCGGCGGGATGGGCGGGGCGCAGCCCCTGGCGGTGGTGGCGGCGGGCGGGACGTGCCTCATCGCGGACGTGGACGGCGCGGCGCTGCTCCGCCGGCAGAAGGACCGCTACCTCGACGAGGTCTTCCACAATGTCGACGAAGCGATCGACCGCGCGGTGGACCTGGCCCGGGCGAAGCAGGCCGTCAGCGTCGGCGTCGAGGCCAACGCGGTGGACCTGCTGCAGCGGCTCATCGACCGCAACATCCGCGTGGATGTGCTCACCGACCAGACCAGCGCCCATGACGTGATGGCGTATGTGCCCGCGCAGCTCAGCGTCGCGGAGGCCGAGACGCTGCGGCGCACGTCGCCCCAGGAGTACGAGACCCGCAGCCTCGAGACCATGGCCCGCCACGTGCGGCTCATGCTCGAACTGCAGAGCCGCGGCGCGGTCACGTTCGACTACGGCAACAACATCCGCCAGCGCGCCCTCGACCAGGGCGTAGATCTGA
>JALHNL010000040.1 GCA_022843545.1 Phycisphaerales bacterium
CCCGGGCCGCCCCACCGACATCCAGATCGGCCTGCAGGCCGGCGGCGCGGTCACGCTCTCGTGGACCGCGGCGGACTCGGCCCGCTCATCGGGCGGCGGATTTGTGGTGAGCCGCCGCCTGTACGGCCAGTCCAAGGCCGGCGGCGAAGAGGCCGGGCGGATCGAGCGCTACGTGCCGGGCACCTCGCGCCGCCAGCGCCGCGCGGCCTTCGTCGACGACACCCTTCCCGCCGACGCCGCCGCCCGCGGCGGCGCGATCTACGAGATCACGCCCATCCGCGGCGACCGCCGCGGTGAGACCAGCGAGGCGATCCTCGTCACGCTGGGCGCGGGGCCGGCCACGAGCGACACCCCCACGAGCGACACCCCCACGCTCCGCGTGGCGGCTTAGGGGAGGAAGTGACGGAGTGACGGAGGAACGAAGTGACGAAGTGACGGAGTGACGGAGCCAAAGGGCCCAATGAAGAGTGGGCGGGCGGACTGGGCTTCTTGATGCGAGCCCGGTCTTCTCTTCTTCGCGTCTTCTCATCTTCCCGCCTTCCCGTCTTCCCGTCTTTCCCTCTTCGCCTCTTGGTGCTCTTCGAGCCCTTCGCGGTAAAAAAAGCCTTTCTCGGTGAACCTCGTGTGTCTCTGTGCCTCGGTGGTGAGTCTTGTCCCCCCACCCCCTGCCCCCCGCCCTCCGCCCTCCGCCCTCCGCCCTCCGCCCTCTCCCGGTACACTCCCCGGCCTATGCCCCCGCTACCGGCCGTCTTCGTGCAGCCCCCCACGGTGCCCACCGAGGACGCGCGGTTTGTGGCTGATCTCATGACCGCCGCCCGCGCCCACGCCGAGGCGTATGCCCAGCGGGCCGACTTCATCCTCGCCCGCCTCGTCGAGCGGATGGGTCTGAAGCTCGGGCTCCTCGGGCTCATCCGCCTGCGCCCCGGCTCACCCGCACCCGAGGCCCTGCACGCGCGGCGCGTGGGCACCATGTCGCCCGCCGAACTGGGCGTGATGCACGCGTACTACCAGGACATGACGGCGGTGCCCGACCCGGCCCTGGCCGCCAGCGTGGGGCTCATGGTCTCGCACCCGAACGCCATCGCCGCCCGCCGTGTTGACCTCGTCCCCGACGCGGAGTGGTACGCCTCGGACAACATCCGCCGCTGCCGCACCCCCGGCGGCGTGGACGACGAACTGCTCACCAGCGCCCCCTCACCGGCCTCGGGCCCGGGGGTGTATTCGGCGATGAGCCTGCACCGCGCGATCGGCGCGCCGCCCTTCACCGCGCGCGACCGCGACCTGGCCTACCTCGTGCAGGTGTGCGTGCTGTGGCTCTTTGAGGACCTGGCCCTCGAGGAAGAGGGCGACGCGCTCATCGCCGGGCTCTCGCCCGGGCGGGCCCGGGTGCTCATCCGCCTGCTCATGGGCGACTCGGCCAAGCAGGCCGCCATCGCCTGCGGCTCAAGCGCCAACGCCATCAACCAGCAGGTCAAGGCCCTGCACCGCCACTTCAAGGTCACGTCGCGCGGCGAACTGCTCTCGCGCTGCATCGCCCTGCGCCTCAGCGCCGACCGCCTGCGGGCCGCGGCGCAGTCGCCCGGCCGCGTCGCGTTCCCCGTTGAAGACGACCCGGACTTCCGCCCCCCCGAGCCCGCGAAGCTCACCCCGCACCGCCGCACCAAGCCCGCCGCCAAGACGGCCGCCAAGCCCCGCCGCCGCTGACGCTCTTCTCACGGTCTGAACGTGTACTCGGGCGTCTCGTCGACGATCCCCGGGGGCACCGTGACGCCCACGGCCACGTGCAGGTCCACGAACAGCAGGTTCGCCTTCACCGCCCCGCGCCGCTCGCGCGACACGCCGTACCACCGCACGCCCCGGTCGGCCCCGCCCGCGAAGTTGTAGATCGGGTACGAGCCCATCGCCCACGTCTTGGCCGGGTTCTTCACCGGCGGCATCCGCCCGCCGCCAAACGGGATCAGCGTCGAGTCGGTGATCGAGGTCAGCCCGTGGTCGTTGAGCGTGTAACTGCTGCCCCACAGGTCGTACATCGACTCGGTGCGCTCCTGCGGCGGGGGCAGGCCCGTCTCCTCCGCACCGCGGTCGCACGGGGAGCGGAAGATCGGCAGCTCCAGGCTCTCGCCCAGATCCCCCGGCGCCAGCCGCTCCACCTCCGGCGCGACATACGGGTTGAACGGCCGCTCGCGCGGCGAGATCGTGCTCATCCCGAAGAACGGCGTCCGGCCCAGTTTGCCCCCGAACAGCGGCGGGATCACGGTGATCGTGCCGTCGAGCAGCGGGCCGGTGCGCTGCGGCATGGCCTCGCGGAAGTCGCCCCAGTACGCCCCCAGGCCGATGCCGTGCTGCCGCAGGTTGCTCGCGCACGCGGTCTGCTGCGCCGCGCGCCGCGCCGAGGCCAGCGCGGGCAGAAGCACGCCGATCAGCAGCGCGATGATCGCGATGACCACCAGCAGTTCGATGAGCGAAAAACCCCGGTCGCCCGATCGCACCCCACGCCCGTAAGGGGCCGACGTGACCGCCCGGGCCGGGGCTTGCTCCGTAGGACTCGTGCACACACTCATGATGCGGACCTCATTCCGGGCGTGTTGTAGCCACCGCGGACGCGATGTCAATGTACCAGTTTTGGTATGTCGACGCGCCGAACCCAGCGCGGTAGGCTTCACGCTTGGCCTGGGGCATCGGGCCGGCCTTCCGCCCCTTCGCCCAAACTGACGCTTGTGGGTTGGATTGAATGAGTGGTTTGGTGTCCGACTCTTTTCTTATGTGGGCGGAGGTCGCCGCGTTCACAGGCTTGCCTCTGGACGCGGCGATCTCCCATTTCCGGGCCGCGTCCAACCGCCCGCTCTGTCAGAGGATCAGCAGCCGGAACACGAAGTCCGACGCGGTGGGCGCGAACGGGTTGGCGTCGCCGCCCAGGTTCAGCGTCACGCCGATGTTCGCTCCGGCGAGCGACTTCAGCTTGATGGTCCCGTAGGCCGCGCTCACGAAGCCGTTGAGGTTGCCGCCGTTGGCCGGGTCGGTGAACCCGTTGATCGTGATCCGCCCGATCGAGCCCGCGGTGACGCGGACGCCGTTGCCCAGCGCGGGCACGCCCGCATCGAACGCCCGCGTGACCGTGAACGAAGTGATCGCGAAGAGCGGGTCGAGCGTGGCGGTGTTGCCGAACACGGGGGGCGGACCGGCCGGGTTGGTGCTCCCGGCGAACAACACGGTGTCCAGGAATCGGCCGAACTTCGCCGGCCCGATGTTCCGCCGCCCCATGATCACCGAGTCGTCGCTCAGCCCCGCGACCGAGAGTGAACGCACCGAGAAATCCCGGCTGTCCTGGGAGTTGGCCCGCAGGTCCGTCGCGAGCAGTTCGCCCGCGAATCCGCCGCCCGCGCGGATGTTCACCGCGCCGAAGTAGCCCGCGACCAGATTGCTCCCCTCCACCTGATTGGCCGTCAGCGAGCCCACGCCGCCGGACACATCGAACTGAAGGTTGATCACGCGCTTGGCGGTGAAGGAGCCGATCGAGCGATCCGTGCCCGGAATCAGGCCGAACACGTCAATGGAGCCGCCCAGATCAAACTTCGCGGACAGCGTGCGGATGGAGGCCGCTTCCCACTCGCCGTTGCTGCTCGTGTCGATGCTCGTGAACGCCAGCGTGCCGATGTGGGTGTTGTCGCTGGTGGACTCGACCTCCACGCCGTCGGCCTCACCGATCCGCAGCGTGCCGACCTTGGAGCCCAGCCGCCAGTCCCCTTCCGCCTCATCGTTGATCGTCGCGGTGCGGATCGAAAACACCGCCGGGTTCTCGTCCCGCAGCCGCAGCTCCGAGGGGCGGAAGTCGTCGCCGATGCGCAGCGTGTCGATCCCGGCAACTTCGATCATGCCGTTGTTCCAGTCTCCCGCCACGGTCAGCGAACGGAGCCGCCCGAGTTCGTCGTCCTTCAGGACCGCCTGGCTCGCCACCCCGAACCGCAGCGTCCCGTAGGCGTACCCGCGGGCGTCGGGTACCCGCGCCAGGACATTCGCCCGCATGTCTTCAGCGGTGATCGATCCGTAGTTGTTCGCAACCCACTGGCCCTGCATCGTCTGGGCGACGCGGATCGACCCCGCCGCGCCGAGGATGTTCAGGTCGAACGAAGCGAGGGTGTCCTCCGCCCGAAGCGAGGTCACGCGCCCCTCGACGTTCAGGTCGCCGGCCAGGACACGACCGACGACCGAGATCGTCCGGCCCGAAGGCGGGGAGATGTTGAAGGTCACCCCGGCGTCGATATCACCGATCACGAACGTGCTCAGCGAGGTGAGCTGCGTCACGAAGCTCCCGCTCGCGTCGGTCGTCGGAGCCTTGAACGACTTCAGCTCCGCCGTCGACATGCCCTGCATCACCACCCGTCCGTCCCCGCCGCCGCCCGAGGGCGTCTTCACGCTGATGCTCAGCGAACTCGTGTCCGTGGTGCCATTGATCACCAGATCGGTGATGAACCCCGAGCCCATCCCCGAAAGCGCGGGCGCCACCTCGCCCGGGCCCGTGAGCTTCACCGTCACCTGGTCCCCGTCAACATCCGTGAACACCACCGTATTCGCCAGAAGCACGCGTGCTTCAATCGCCTCCAGCAGCGCATGGGTCAACGCGTGGGTGGACGTGCGGATGGCCGAAGGGGCCACGAACGAGCGGATCGAACCACGGATCATGCACCATCTCCTGGGGTATGGGCGGACGCTCACAGCATACCGCGCGGCCGGGCCCCGCCCAGCCTTCCCAGCTTCACGCCCTGACGGCCCGCCCGGGCGTCAGAGCGGCACGACGCGGATCACGAAGTCCGACGCCGTGGGATCAAACGGGTTGGTGTCGCCCAGCGGCAGCCCGGGCGGGGCCACCGTCACCAGCGCGCCGGTGGTGGAGCGCAGCTTGACCGAGGTGTACACCCCGGCGACGAAGCCGTTGATCTGCCCCACGTCCCGGTTCACGTCGCCGTTGATGAGCACCTTGCCGATCGTCGCCGCCGTGACCCGCGTCCCCCCGTCGACCGTGAAGTTGCCCGAGGCGAAGGGCGCGGTGACGCTGAAGGACTCCAGCCGCCGCGACGAGTCGAGCAGGCTGGTGTCGCCGAAGGCGGGCATGCCGATCAACGGGTCGGTGGAGCCGGCGAAGACCCCGGATCTCAGGAATCGCCCGAAGGTCATGGCCTTCACGCTGGATCGAGTCACGAACCCCACGTTCTCGCACACGCCCTTGACGCTCAGCGCGGTGATCGACCACTGATTGGTCGAGCCGTCGCCCGTGTTCCCCGTCGCCGCCAGGAAGGAGTCGAAGTAGCCACCCTGCCCCTGGTTGCCCGGCTTCACCGAGATCGTCCTGAAGAACTCGGCCCTCATGTCGAAGTTGTTGATCTCCTGCGTCGTCAGCGTGCCCAGGCCGCCGGCGTTGAACTGGAAGTCCCCGTCGAGCAGCCGCGCCGGCGTCGCGGTCTTCAAGCCCAGGTTCGAGCCGGGGATCGTGCCGGTGAACAGCCAGTCGCCCCCCAGCGGCCCCGCGCTCTTGAGCGAGCCCAGCGAGGTCATGCTCCAGTCGCCCCGGCTGACCTGGTTTCGCAGAAACGTGATCGACCCGACGTGGCCCGCGTTGCCCGTGTTGAATTCGAAGTTCTCGAGCGCCTGCCCGAAGCGCAGCGTGCCCACGCGGGTGTCGACGTCCCACTCCCCGTCGACCGAACCCAGGATCGTCGCGGACCTGATCGCGAACTTGGTCGGGTCGTTCTCTCTGAGGTTCAGTTCGAAGTCATCGACGCTCTCCCCCACCCGCAGCGTGTCCAGCCCGCGGGCGATGATCTGCGTGCCGACCACGGACAACGCCACCGTGAGGGAGGCGATGCGCCCGAAGATGTTGAACTCGTCGGCGTCCATGAACAGGCCGTTGACGGACTGCGCCCTGATCGCGCCGAACGAGTACCCCTTGGCGTTGGGCGTCCGCGCCCGCCACTCGCCGCTGAGGTCCGCGCCGGTGGTGATCCGCGCGAAGTTGTCGGCCCGCCAGTCCCCGCTTATGCCCGAGGTGGTGGTGATCGGCCCCATCGTGGACGATGAGTTCACTACCGCGCTGCTGAACACCGTCAGCGCGCGCAGCGAACTCACCGCCCCGGTGACCACCAGATTGCCCGCGAGCATCTCCAGGGCGACCGCCACCGGCTTGCCCGCCGGGGTGGCGAGCTTCATGACCGCCCCCGCCGGGATGAAGCCCGCGGTGAAGCGCGTGATGCCCTCGAACGTGACGTCGGCGTTGATCCCGAACTCGGTCGTGGGCGCGACGAAGGACTTCAGCGGCGCGCTGCTCATGCCCAGCGCCAGCACACGCCCGTCGCCCCCGACCTTCCTCACGCTGATCGTCAGCGCGCTGTCCGGCGTGGTGCCCGTCAGCGCCAGGAAGTCGATGAACCCCGACGCCCCGGCCGACAGCGTGGGCGTCGCCGTGCCCGGCCCCGTGAGCCTCACCGTCACCTGATCGCCGTCGGTGTCGGTGAACACCGTGGTGTTCGCCAGCATCACGCGGGCTTCGAGCGCTTCCAGCGGACGGGCCTCGGCGGGCGAGTGCGGGCGGGCCAGACGGGTCGTGGGATTCGTGCGGTGCATGCTGTTCTCCAAAGGACGGGGTAGATCCGAGCGTAACGCATTCACGCGTTCTGGGCGGCGCGAGGGATAATCCGGAGCCTGAGCCCCGGCCGGGTGTCTAAAGGTCCACCACCCTGAAAGCGAAGTCGGTGAGCGCCGGGGCGAAGGGGAAGGTGTCCCCGGGGGCGAGCGTGGGCGAGAGGGGCGCACCCAGGGCGTCCCTCATTCTGATCGGTCCGAAGGTCCCCGCTGTGAAGCCGTTGGCGAAGCCCACCAGCTCGCGGACCGCGCCCTTGATCGTGAGCTTGTTGAGGTGGGCGGTCGTGACCAGCGAGGCATCCACCACCGGCGAGGCCGCGTTGAACGCGCCGGTCACCGTGAACGAGTCGATCGACCGCAGAGCGTCGAGATTCGAGACGTCTCCGAAGTTGGACAGGCTGGCGCCGAAGGGATCGAAGTGACCGACGTACACCACCCCTTCAAAGAGGGCCCCGAACGACAGAGCTTTGGCGTCGAAGCGCGTGAAGATCGTCGAAACGTCGAACGCGCCGGCGACCTTGAACGTGCCGATCGAGAGGCCCGCCGCGTTCTGGCCCGAGGCGCGGAAGACGGCGTTCTGGGCATCCCCCGTCCCGGCGGCGGACTTCCTCACGTTTACGGAGTTGAAGAAAACCGCGCGCAGGTCCACGCCCTGCATGAAGCTCGTGGTGATGGAGCCGATTCCCCCGCCCACCTGGTTGTCGATCCGCATGTTGATGAGTCGGGGAGCGGAGATAGACCTGACGGCCAGGCCGGCGTCGGCGCCCGGGAGCCTCCAGTCGCCGCCCAGGTCGGACTTGGCGGTGAGCGTCCTGATGCTGGCGAACGTGAACGAGCCGACGATCGGTTCAGCGCCGGTGAAGGCGAGCGTGCCGATGGGAGCGTCGAGGCCGAAGCCCTCGACGGACAGGTTGGCGTCGGTGCGGGCGATCCTGAGCGTGCCGACCGGGGCCTGCCAGAGCCACTCGCCGCCGGCGAGCCCGCCGATCGTCGCGGCCTTGAGGGCGGGGATTTCGGCCTGGATGCCGACATCCAGGACGAACGTGGTCGGGGTGAAATCACCGACGACCCTGAGCGTGTCGATGGCTTGCTGGCGGATGTCGCCGCCGGTCCACGAGCCCACGGTGAGGGACTTGACGCGGCCGGAGACACCCAGGCCCTGCTCCCCGAGCGTGGCGCCGGCGGCGCTCTGGGCCCGCAGCGCCCCGAAGAGGTACCCCTTGGCGTCGGGCGTTTGGCCGATGAGCCTGGCGGAGAGCACGCCGCCGACCCTCAGGGCCCCCAGGGAGCTGAAGCTCCATCGCCCCGCCATGTCGCCGGCGCACACGATCGCGTCAACGGGCCCATCGGTGCTCACGAAGTCGACCGCGCCGTTGGCGCTGGCGCACGTGATGGACCTGACCCGACCGGTGATGGTGACGTCGCCACGGATCTCGCGGGCGCTGATGGTCAGGGACTTGCCGGCAGGGACGAACAGCGTGGGATCGGTCTGGCTGCCGATGTCGCCGACGGAAAACCGGGTGATCTCGGTGAGGGTGAAAGCGGCGTTGAACAGCACGTCCACGCTCGGCGCGATCACCGATCGCAGCGCCCCGTCGGTCATGTCGAACATCGAGACGCGACCGTCGCCCCCCTGGGCCTTCACGCTGATCGTGAGCACGCTGGCCCCGGTGGTGCCCTGGAGCGTGAGCAGGTCGATGAACCCCGACGCCCCGGCCGACAGCGTCGGCGTCGCCGTCCCCGGGCCGGACAATCTCACCGTCACCTGGTCGCCGTCGGTGTCGGTGAACACCGTGGTGTTCGCCAGCATCACGCGCGATTCCAGCGCCTCCATCGTGTCCGCCGTCCGCCGCACGACCAAACAGCGAGCCGACAAAGAGGGAAGCGTCATCGAAAGTCTCCCGGAGGGTGTGTGTAGCCAGCCCCGCCAGAGTACCCGACTTCGCCCGCTGCGCCCAGCGCCCGCGCCCCCTGCTCCCACCTTAGAACACCTCACAGAACGAGCAGACCGGTGGCACAGGCGTCTCGCCTGTGCCGTAGCGCCCGAAGCGCCCGACCCAGGCGGGACGCCTGGGCCACCAATCTTCGAGGGGCTCTTGGCCGCCCTCACTCGGTCCCCATCAGCACCGCCCGCAGCACCTTGTACACCTTCGTGTTGTCGAACGAGCCGCGCACCAGTTCCTCCGCCCGATACCCGTCAGCCCGCGCCAGCACCGCCCCCTGCGCGTCCCCCTCGCTCGCCCAGACCACCGCGAAAGGCAGCCGCTTGCCCGCGCGATCCGGCAGAGCGACAAACGGCGGCGTGCCCGTGCCGCCCACCCCATCTTGGGGTGCACCGTTCTCGTCGCGCTCGGGCAGCGGCTTGCTCGGGTCCAGGTCCCAGTCCGACCGCACCGACATCCCGCCGCAGTCGCTGTCGGCCGCGACCAGCACCATCGTGCGTCCGTCGCGCTGCGCAAACGCCCGCGCGATCCCGATCGCCTCGTCAGCCCCGCGGATCGCCTCGAACGTCCCCGCCGCGTTGTTCTCGCCGCCGAAGTTGTCCGTGCCCTCCTCCTCCGCCACCAGCAGGAAGCGCCTGCCCGAGCGCGAAAGCACGTCGATCGCCGCCTTCACCATCTGCGGATACCGCGCCGCCTGCGGCTGAAAGTGCGGCAGCCCCTTCTCGCGCTGCTTCTCCTCGGGCATGTCGTTGAACGTGTCCTCAGCGGCAAAGAGCCCCAGCACGCGCGTGGCGCTCGCGGGCAGGCTCGCCAGTTCATCCGCGGTGAACACCACCGTGTAGCCCATCGTGCGGGCCTTCTCGATCAGGTTCACCCCGTCCTCGCGCTGCCCCTCGCCGTGCCGACCCATCACCCCCTTGGGCAGGAAGTACGCCTCGCCCCCGCCCAGCAGCACCTCCGGCTGCGCGTCCAGCATCTGCCGCGCGATCTCGGTGTACATCCGCCGCGACTTGGCGCTCGCCAAAAACGTCCCCGTCCCCGCGTCCACCACGCCCGCGCTGTTCACGATCCCGATCGCCAGACCCGCGGCCTTGGCCTCCTGCATGATCGAGCCCGCGTACCCCGACGCGGCGCGGATCGGCTCGCCGTTGTCGTTCCCGAACGACTCGGAGCGCACCTTCACCCCGTACGCGTGGATCGTCCCGCCCGCGTTGCTCGTCGCCGCCAGCGCGTCGCTGAGGTGCCCGCGATACAGGGCCACGGCGGGCAACTGGTCCCAGTTCATCTCGCCGTCGGGCCCCGCGATCACCAGCCGCGCCGCCTGCCACATGTTGGCCCCGCTGCCGTCGGGATGAAGGAAGATCACCGAGCCGGGGGCGGGGGGGTTCGCCCCCTGCGCGGACAAGCCCTCTCCGTCACCCACCCGACCCACCGACGAGCACGACACCGCCACGCCCGCCAAGGCCAGCGCGGCCATCTGGGTCAACACACGCAGCATGATCATCCAAGGTCTCCTCGGGCCGGCCCGGGCCCAAAAGCAAAGCGAGCCAGCCTCCTTTAGGACGCTGGCTCGCTGAGAGGAAAGAGACCAGTTCACATCTTAGCCATTTTCTCACACACGACGACGCCGGCGGGCCACCAGGCCAGTTGCCAACAACAAGCCCACACCCGCGGACGGGGTCGGGATCACCCTAAGGTCCACCGAGTTGTTGGGGATCGAGACAATCAGGAAGGCGTTGGTGGTGTCCAAAAACTCGAACTGCAGGCGGAACGTCCACGTGCTGAACCCGAAGGCGCTGGGCAGGGCCCCGGTGTTGAAGGAGGCCAGGAAGTTGCCGCCCGAGTCGGGGAACGCGCCGGCCGGGGTGTAGTCCGTCCCGCCGTTGACCGCGCTACCCGAGTTGAAGTCGGTGTAGACGAACGAGGAGTTCAGGATCCGCACCGACCCGCCATCCAGCAGGAAGTTGATGTCGATGTCCGCCCCGATCGCCAGGCCCGCGTCGATGGGGTGGCTGTTGCCGCCGGTGAACTCGATCGTGATCGGGTTGCCCGCGAAGTTCCCGGGGAACGAGGCGTTCCCGCCCGTCACCGGCCCGGCGCTGCCCGAGATCTTGATCCCCTCCAGACCGATCGGGGTGTAGACGAACGAGTCCTCGTAGAAGAAGCCCCCCGAGGCCCCGGGGCTGTACATCACGCCGTTGCTCATGAACCAGCCCGGCGCACTGGCCGAGGCGGCGCCGGCGAAGGCGAGGGGGATCGTGAAGGCGGCGGCGAGGGACGAACGACGAAGGACAGAGCGGGTCATGGGAACTCCCAAGACTCTCCTCCGTTGGCCGAACGTATAGAAGTAGAACAGAACGCCACGAGCGGGGGCGGGGACGAGCCCCGCCGCCGGAAGGGCAAGAATACCACAGGATCGTTACCGGGCAACCGGACGAAATGCGAACGTTCGCTCGATCCACCCGACCTCGTCCCCAGCCACGCCCATGCCCAAGCCCGCCACACCCATCCCGCCGCCGGTTCCGACGCATAGGGGGGTGATCTGGCGGCGGAAGTGGCTGCTTCGAGGTTGCGGGGTCTGTGGAATCGCGACCGGGCTGCTCTTCTTTTGCAACGCGGGGCTTCTGGCACCCGCTTTCGTGACGGCTAGCCCAAGGCAGGCCCTAATTCACTTCCAGATTCCGCCACTGTGGATAGATGTCTTGGTTGTTGCGGTGAGCTTTTTCGTCGCGTTCATGTGCATCGCGCCGCATGTGATCCGCGCCCACCGCTACCGCCAACACTCGACCGCCCGCTTCACGCTCTGCACCGCCTGCCGCTACCCGCTTGAGCCGCTGGGGCAGACCGCGGGCAAGTGCCCGGAGTGCGGGAGGCGGTACTCGTTCGAGCACCACCCGCGGCTGCTGCGTATGGCGAGATACACGCCTCACTGACTTCGACCATCCGCCGACTCGACGCCACGCTCCCTGCCGATGCCGACACCTCGCCCCCCATCCGGCGCCTTTCGTCCGTCGCACCGCGACATCATCCGTCGTCGGCGCCTGTTCTACCTCGTGTGGCCGAAGGTGGCGGCGATGTTCGCGGTCATCTTCTGCATCCTGCACTTCGGATACGGCGTGCGGATTCACAAGGTGCTCGAACGCTGGGCGGGCGGGAACGTGGTGCTGGAGAACATCTTTGTCTGGAGCTTCTTCGCGGTGTACCTCGGCGGGTTCTACCTGTGGTTCCGCGCGATGAAGCGGCGCGAGAGCCTCTTCGTCCTCCACCGCAAGGCGGGCTTTGAACTCTGCACCGCCTGCCGCTACCCGTTGAACTTCACCGAGTCTTCCACCGGCCGGTGCCCCGAGTGCGGGCGGCTGTACGCCAAGTGGCACCAGGCGCGGCTGCTCCGGATGGGCGGCCTGCGCCCGCCGCAGCACACCTGGCCGCCCGGATCGTCCGACTCCGCCTGAGTCCGCGACCGCTCGCGGCGGGTTCACGCCTTCGCCCCGCCCGCCGCCACCGCCCGCGCCGCCTCTTCCGCGCGCCGGCGCTTCAGTTCCGCGTCGATGAACGGCTGCAGTTCGCCGTCGAGCACGCGCTGCACGTCGCCCGACTCGTGCCCGGTGCGGTGGTCCTTCACGCGCGAGTCGTACACGACGTACGAGCGGATCTGCGCACCCCAGCCCGTCTCCATGCTGCCGCCCTTGGCCGCGTTGATCTCCTTCTCGCGCTTCTCCTCGGCCATCTGCTCGAGCTTGGCCTGGATGATGCGGAGGCACTGGGCGCGGTTCTGCGGCTGGTCGCGGTAGGTGTTGGCCACCACGGTGATCCCCGTCGGGATGTGCACCATGCGGATGGCGGTCGCGACCTTGTTGACGTTCTGCCCGCCGGGGCCCGAGGCCCGCACGAAGGGCGTGACCTCCAGATCGCGGTCGGGGATCTCGACCTTGACCTCCTCGAACTCGGGCGTGACTTCCACGCTCGCGAACGACGTCTGCCTCTTGCCCTGCGCGTTGAAGGGCGACACCCGCGCCAGCCGGTGCGTGCCCCGCTCGCACTTGAGATACCCGAACGCGTACGGCCCCTTGACGTGGAGCGTGACGCTGTCGATCCCCACCTCCGAGCCGAAGCCGCGCTCGACCTCCTCGATCGCGAACCCGGCCTTCTCGAGGTAGTTGAGGTACATGCGGAAGAGCATCTCGGCCCAGTCGTTGGCCTCGGTCCCGCCCACGCCCGCGCTGATCGTCACGAAGCAATTCTTCGGGTCGTGCTTGCCGGTCATGAGCGAGCGGAGCTCGAGGTTCTCCATCCGACCCGAGAGGTCAAAGAGCAGCTCGTCGGCCTCTTTCAAGAACTCGGGGTCGGGCGCACCGTTCCCGCCGGCCTCGCGGGCCATCTCGTAGGCGGCCTTGGCGTCGCCGAGCGTCTTCTGGGCCGCTTCCAGCGGGTCGAGCTGGTTGTTGATGACCTTGAGTTCCGCGACGACCTTGTTGGCGGCGGCCTGGGAGTTCCAAAAATCCGCCTGCTCCATGCGGCCCTTGAGCTCGGCCCGCATCTTGACCTTGGCGTCGTAGTTAAAGCGAGTCGCGGATGGTCAAGATCCGCGCCTCAAGATCGGCGATCACGGGTTGATGGGCGTCAAAGTGCATAGGAGTGGACTTTAGGCGGCCCCGACCGAGCCCGAGCCGCCCGCTCGGGCGGTGCGGGTGTTCACCACCGAGACACGTAGACAATGAGGATCACCGAGAAAGCGGGCAGCAGACGAGGAGGACCGCAAAGTCCGCCAAGCCAGACGCGAAGGGCGCGATGAAGAGGATCTGGTACGCGGAAAAGAAAGGAGAGCGCAGCGAAGACCAAGGGCGCGATCAGCTTTCCTTTGGCCCTCCGTCCCTCTGTCCCTCTGTCCCTCTGTCCCTCTGTCCCTCTGTCCCCTCTTCCTCGCCACCTCGACACCCCGACACCTCTCTTCCCCTACCCTCCTCCGTGCCCCTCACCCTTCTCGCCACCGCCGCCGAGACTGCCGCCGAGACCATCGGGCGGATGTCAGACCCGGCGTCGATCGCCCGCACGGCCCAGAAGTCGGCGGTGCTGGAGTGGATGATGGTGGTCGGGCTCATCGGCGTGAGCATGGTGGTGGTGCTCGTCATCGCCATCCGCCTCGCCAAGCCGCGCCGGGGCAAGCCGCTGAGGCAGAACACGAAGGTCGGCTCCGCGTGGCTGGAGGCCGGACGCCGCATGGGCGACGACGGCGAGCCCATCCCGCAGCCCCACCCGCGACGCGGACGAGGGCGGGCGGGCCGATCGGGCGAGCGCGACCCCGAGGGCGAGTTCGAATGACCGCCGCACCGACCGGCACGCAAGGCCCGAACGCGCGGCGTCCCATCGCGCTCATCACCGGCGTCAGCCGACCCGGCCGCGTGGGGCACGCCATCGCGCGGCGGCTCTGGCACGCGGGCTTTGACCTCATCCTCACCCACCGCCCGGGCGGCGAGTCGGAGGCGGGCGCGCAGCGCATCATCGCCGACCTGCACGCGGGCGGCGCGCCCGCGCCGTCGGCCTCCGTCCGCGCCGAGGCCCTGGACCTCGGCGATCTGCACGCGGTGGAAGCCTTCGCCGCACGGCTCGACCGCGAAGTTCCCGCCCTGAGCGCGCTGGTGCACAACGCGTCCACGTACGAACCCACCGCGCTGGAGACCGTGAGCGCGGCGCAGGCGGAGTCGTTCTATCGCGTCAACGCGGTTGCGCCGCTGCTGCTGTCGCGCGGGCTGGCGGGCGCGCTGTCGCGCGGGGCGACGCCCGGGGCCATCGTGGCGATGCTCGACATCCACGCGATGGGCGAGACGGGCGTGCCCCGACGCGGGCACATCGCCTACTCGATGAGCAAGGCCGCGCTGCTGGAGATGGTGCTCGTGCTCGCCCGCGAGCTGGCGCCGCGCGTGCGCGTCAATGGCGTGGCACCCGGCGTGGTCGCCTTCCCCGGCGAGGGCCCCGAGGCCGACCCGGCGTGGCAAGAGCGGTACCTCGCGCGCGTGCCCCTTGGCCGCGCGGGCACGCCCGACGAAGCGGCCGAGGCGGTGGCGTGGCTCATCACCGGCGCGACCTATTGCACCGGACAGGTGATCCGCGTCGACGGCGGGCGCGCGATGGGGTGAGGGAAGCAGGCCATGGGCCATGGGCTTTCGCCCCACGCCCCACGCACTACGCACCACGCACCACGCACCACGCACTACCATCCCGCCTTGCCGTCCCCGCTCTCCACTCCGCGTGTCGCGTTCATGCTGGTCGCCGAGGCCACGCCCGCGTTCGTGGAGATGACCAAACTCTGCTGCTTCAGCCTCCGCACCCGCGCCGGCGCGCTGGCCGGAGCCCCCATCGGCGTGATCTTCAACGACCGCGAGGACCCCGCCGGCGCGGCTTTCCTGCGTGGCCAGTTGGGCGTGCGCGTGGAGGTCATGCCGCGGGTGAACACGCCCGTGGCGTATCTGAACAAGTTCAACTTCCTCAAGTCCTCGCTCGTGCGCGAGGTGGACTGGGTCGTGTTCCTGGACTGTGACACGATCGTGAACCAGCCGCTGGACGAGCTGCTGCCGATCATGGCCGACGAGTCGGTCGGCTTCATCGCCGCGCCCGACCACAAGCGCCAGGCGTGGAAGCTCGAGCGCATCTGGGCCCGCGAACTGGGCGTGAGGCCCGAGTCGCTCGACCATCTCCGCCACCCGTGGCACCTGGCGGGGCTGCCGGTCTTCAACATCGGCGTCTTCGCCCTGCGCACGCGTCACGCCGCCGCGCTCGACGAGGTCGCCATCCCCACCATCCTCCGCTACTACCAGGCCCAGACCACCAGCAAGCTCCGCCCGCTGCACTACCTGCAGTACAAGTGGAACCGCCGCTTCTGGAAGCGCCCCGACGCTGAGCGCTGGATCATCGGCTCGCACTACCCGCGCGTGCACGGCGCCCAGATCGCCCTGCCCATCATCCTGCACAAGCTGGGCGTGAAGATGCACACGCTGCCCCACGGCTTCAACTGGCACCGCCCCGCCCCCGAACTGGGCGACGACGGGACGATCCGCGTGCTGCACTACCTCAAGAAGTACTACCCGCTGGACAAGCCGACCATGCTCACCCCGCCCACGGGCGCGGCCCTGCCCGTCTGGATCGGCGAGCGCGAGAATGACCCCAGCCCGGGCTGGCGTGCGCTGGCGGAGATGGCCCGGGGGTTCGTCACCGCCCACGCCCCCGGCGCCCGGCGGCCGACGGTCACGGCCCGGATCGGGTAGGCTGATCGCGGCACCCGCGCGAAGAACGAACCACCATGCCCACCTCGGTCATGCCGATTCCGGCGCCCCCGCCCGCTCCGATCAGCGCACCACGCCCCTTCCCCCGCCCCCGCGTCACACCGTGGTGGGCCCGCCACGCGCTCACGCTCGCCCTGGGCCGCCGCCTGCTGGGGCGCGAGGCCCGCGCCAGCCTCAAGATGTTCCGCCTGCTCAAGTACTGGCCCGACCTGCGCCATCCGCTCACGATGAACGAGAAGATCGTGCACCGCTGCTTGCACGAGAACGACCCGCGCTTCGCGATCTGCGCCGACAAGATCGCCGTGCGCGACTGGGTGGCCGCGCGCGTGGGGCCCGAGGTGCTCATCCCGCTTCTGGGCGCGTACCGCCGCGTACAGGACATCCCCTGGCAAGACCTTCAGCCGCCCTTCGTGATGAAGGGCACGCACGGCTCGACGTGGGTGCGCTTGGTGCCGCGGGGGCCGGTTGACGTGGAGTCGCTGCAGGCCGACGCCGCCCGCTGGCTCGCCATGCGCTACCGCGGGCAGTACGAGCGGTGGTACGAGCGGATGCCCCGCGGCGTGCTCTTTGAGCGCATGCTTGCCGGTCCCGGCGGCGAGGCCGACCCCGCGTGGGACTACAAGTTCTGGACCTTCGGCGGGCGCGTGAAGATCATCCAGGTCGACAGCGACCGCTTCATCGGTCACAAGCGCGTGCTCTACTCGCGCGACTGGGAGCCGCTGCCCTACCGCATCAAGCGCGCCCCCGCCCCGCCCCAGCCGCCCCCGCCCGCCCTGCCGCGGCTGCTCGAGGTCGCCGAGACGCTCGCCCGGGGCTTCGACTTCGTGCGCGTCGATCTCTACTGCCCCGACGGCGAAGCGGTCTACTTCGGCGAAATGACTTTCGCACCCGGCGCCGGGCTGAACATGTTCACGCCCATCGATCGCGATCTGGAGGTGGGCGGGTATTGGGAGGGGGAGGGTGAGTGCTGAGGGCTGAGGGCTGAGGGCTGAGGGCTGAGGGCTGAGGGCTGAGGGCTGAGTAGGCCGTGCCTTCTGCTCTGGCATGGCCGGCTGTCGTCTGCCGGTCACCGATTGGCCGCTCCCTCCGGCACTCATCGCTCAGCACTCAGCATTCAGCACTCAGCACTGATCGCTCAGCACTGATCGCTCGCTCAGCACTCCGTCCCCTTCCTACACCGTCAGCCCCAGCTGCGCGTGCTTCTCCAGGTACTCCAGCGCGACGATCACGAACGTCGCGTGGCTCCACGTCAGCGGAGCCACGCTCATCGGCCCGCCGGTGTAGGGGTGGAACTGCTCCGCCAGCACGCCCGAGGGGCTGGCCCGGTCGCAGGCCCAGTCCAGATACGCGTCGGCCAGGCGCAGTTCGTCGAGCGTCCGCGCCTTGGCGATCAGGTGCTGCGCCTGCCACAGCGTGCAGATGAGCCACGGGTTGCCCGGCACCTCGCCCGTCTTCTCGCGCTCCACCTGGTGGTAGTAGTCGCGCTGGTAGCGGGCCAGCCCGCCCACCGGCGTCCTCACGCTCAGGAGCTCGCGCTGCGCCGCCATCTCCGCCTCCACCATCGGGTCGCGCGCGTCCATCGCCCCGAAGGCGAACAACGCGTAGTTCGCGCTGTCGGACGTCTCGTCCGCGTCGTAGCCCAGCAGCACGCCCGCGTGGTCGTACCGAGGCTTGAGCATCCGCGCCACGCGGTTGTGCCCGGGCATCCACAGCAGCGCGCGGGCCGCCTTCGCGATCTCCTCGGCCCCCTTGCGCCAGTACGCCGCCCGCCCCGTGTCCCCGAAATCATCCGCGAAGTCCGCCGCGGCCCGCAGGCCCGCGATCGTCGTCGCCACCGTGAAGGCGTGCACGCCCCGCCGCTCCTCCCACAGGTCCCACGAGGGCTTGGGCAGCCCCAGCCGCGCGCCCGCGGGCCCGTCCGCCGGGGTCTCGCGGGGCCACGCGTCGCGATACTCCACCATCCACTTGGCGGGGTTCACCACCAGCGGCGAGTACAGCGGCTTGATGAACTCCACGTCGCGGAACTTCAGGAAGTGCTGCCGCAGGGCCCACACCACCAGCGCCGTCTCGTCCTGCTGCACGGGCATCACCCGCTGCCCGCCGATCATCCACGGGTGCCAGCTGCTCGCCAGCTTCGCGTCCGGCGTGTACTTGTGCATGAAGTAGCCGTTCTTGTTCACCGTCTGCTGGCAGAAGCGGAAGAACTGCCGCGAAAGTTCGCTCTGCCCGGAGCGGATAAGCGCATAGGCCACCAGCGCGCCGTCGCGCGGCCAGCAGTATGAGTAGTGGTCGCCCGCGAAGTGCGTGATGTCGGTGTCGTTGGCCGCGATGATCGCCCCGCGGTTGTCCACCTGCGTGCGCAGGATGAGCTGGCTGCGCCGCATCATCTCGCCCGCGCGCTCCGGCAGCGGGCGGGTGTCGATCTGCTCCTTGCGGACCCACAATTTCCAGTACGCGTCGGTGCGCGCGATGAACTTCTCGGGAGTGCGCTCCACGATCATGCGGTTGAGCCGCTCGACGCTCTCGTAACTGGGCCCCACGCCCAGCCAGAACGTCGCGTGGCTCTCCCCGCCGGGCTCGAGCGTGAGGTCAAAGCCCACCGTCGCGTCCACCGAGCCCTGGGCGATGGGGTTGCGTCCCAGGACCCCGTCCTCCGCGTCGCGCCACGTGCCCTCCGCGCTGCCCAGGCGTTTGGTGCCGATCGCCCAGTGGTCGATCCCGCACTTGCGCGCGTCGCACGCGTTGGCCAGGAAGTAGAACTCGCCCTTGTACAGCACCAGACCCGCCGTGCCCGGGTCGTAGTTGGCCGTGTCGCCGACGGGGTTCTCCTGGATCGACAGGTCGATGTGGAAGAAGAGCCGCACGTCGCGCTTCTGCCCGAGCAGATCGCGCACCACCGTGCGGCGGATCCACACCGGCTCGTGGAAGTCCACGCAGTCAACGCACCGCACCTCCAGCCCCAGCTTCTCGTTCGTGAGCACCACGTCGGTCACGAGCGTGTCGGAGCGGTACTTCAGCGACCGCGTCCACCCCTCGTCCTCCACCCACGCCATCACCCCGTCGGCCCACACCCCGAACCGCTGCACGTGCCCCGCGGTGTGGTTGAACTTGCCCACCATGGGCCAGTAGATGTCGCGCACCCGGTACGCGGTGTCGAAGGTGACCAGAAGATCTCCGTTGCCGATGGGCAGTTCGCGCATGGGCACAGCGTACAGGGTCTGGGTGCGTGGTGCGTGGGCGAGGGAGGACGTGACGGAGTGACAAAGTGACGGAGTAACGAAGTGAAGAGGTGGCCAGCGGCGACACCACAACACTCGCCGACCCGTCGCCTCCCGTATCGCCCCTCTTCCTCTTCTTTGCCGTGTTGGCCGTGTTCGCCGCGTTTACTCCGCTCCCCTCACCACCAGCGCGCTGTTCTTGGCCCCGAACGCCAGGCAATTGATCAGCGCGACCAGGTCGCCTTTCGGCAGCGCGCGGGCCCGCTCCGGCGTGTAGTCCAGGTCGCACTCCGGGTCGGGCCGCAGCAGGTTGATCGTCGGCGGCGCAAACGCCCCCCCACCACCCCCACCGCCCCCACCACCCCCACCGCCACCCAGCCCACCATCCATCCCGTTCATCGCCCCCACCGTCGCCACCAGCGCGGCCAGACCCGACGCCCCCTGCGGGTGCCCGATCGCCCCCTTCACCGAGCACCCGATCACCCGCGCCGCGTGCCCGCCCAGCGCCCGCTTCACCGCCCGTGTCTCCGCCGCGTCGTTCATGGGCGTGCCGGTGCCGTGGTAGTGGACCAGGTCGATCTCTTCGGTCGACAGGCCCGCGTCCGCAATCGCGCCGCGCATCGCCCGCACGCACTCGGTCATCTCCGGGTCGGGGCGCACCCGGTGGTAAGCGTCGCACGTCGCCGCGTAGCCCAGCAGCGTGCCCAGCCGCTGCCCGTCCATCGCGCCCGGCCTCGCCAGCACCATCGCCCACGCCCCCTCGCCCAGCACAAAGCCGTCGCGGGTGCGGTCAAACGGCCGGCTGGCCGTCGCCGGGTCCTCGCCCGCCGCGTCCAGATCGCGCGTGCTGATCACGCCCAGCAGTTCCATCCCCAGCAGCGTCTCCCAGCGCACGTGCGCATCGGCCCCCACCACCACCATCGCGTCCAGGTCACCAAAGCCCGAGCGCAGCAGCGTCAGGGCCAGCCCCGCCGCGTCGCTGGAACTGGCGCACCCCGTGCTCACGCAGTACGACGGCCCGCGCAGGCCCAGCCGGATCGAAAGTTCGCCCGCGAGGTTGCCATGCGTGGCGTTGGTCACCGACCACAGGCTGGGCGTCTTGCCGCTCTGCACCGATTGGGCCTGGTCGAGCAAGAAGTCCACGCCCCCGCCGCCGGTGCCCAGGACCAGACCGATGCGGCGCGACCGCTCGATGTCCAGTTCTCCACCCACCCCCAGCCCCGCCCCCACCCCCAGCCCAGCCGCGGTCATCGCCTCGCGAGCCGCCGCCAGCGCCATCGGGATCAGCCGGGGCACGCGCTTCACATCCGCCTCGGAGAGCACGGCGCGCGGGTCAAAGACGCTCTCAGGAACCGCCGCACTCACCCGCGACTTCACCCGCCCCCGGATGTTGGGGTCAAGCAGGCGCACACCGCTCCGCCCTTCCCGCAGCGCACGGACATACGCGGAAACCCCGACCCCGATGGGCGTCACCGCGCCCAGACCGTAAATGTGGATCGGGGGACCCCGGTCGGTTGAAGGGGGCGCGGGGGACGGTACGGGAAAGGGATGCATGCACTCCACCGTAGGGGTACCGCCCCGTCTTCCGGTGACCGACCACCCATCCCCGGTTGGCAGGGGTGTTTCCACCCGTGGGGGCTTGTGCCCCGGGCCCGACCGGCTTACGCTCATCCACCACGTACGGACGCCCGGAGGCTTAACGGCCTCGACGGGGCGCCCGCCCTAGAGGAGAGAGCGCGTGCGAATCTACATCGCCGGCAGTGTGTTCCTATCGACATTCGCCCTGACTTCCGGGGCGATGGCGCTGCCCGTGCTGCTCACCTTCGAGGGCATGCAGGACCGCGAGGGCATCGGGCACTTCTACAACGGCGGCTTCGCCGACCTGGGCTCAGGACCGGGGCCCTCTTTCGGAATCACCTTCTCCCTGGGCGCGCAGGCCGTCACCGACTTCGACGACGGCGGCACCGGCAACTTCGCCAACGAGCCCTCCCCCGGGAGCATCCTGTCCTTCACCTCCGCCAACTCGGCGGTGATGAACGTGGCTGTGGGCTTCGAAACCGCCGTCAGCGCGTACTACTCCTCGATCAGCGCCTTCGGCGGCATCTCGGTCTACTCGGGGATTGACGGCACCGGCACGCTGCTGGCCAGCATCGCCCTGAACCCCCTGGGCAGCGACCCCTTCGGCGGCGACCCCAACGGCGCGTTCAACCGCTGGCAGCAGGTGAACCTGAACTTCGAGGGTCTGGCCCGCTCCGTGGTCTTCACCGGCACCACCAACCAGATCGCCTTCGACAACATCGCCTTTGAGAACATCGTGCCCGCGCCGGGCGCCGCGGCCCTGCTGAGCCTCGCCGGGCTGGGACTGCGCCGCCGTCGGCGGGCGTAATCGCGCGGTCCGTGTTCTGAACATGCACCCCGGCGCGCCCGACCCACTACCATCGGGCGTATGGACGCTCCCGGCGGCACGCCGCCGACCTCCAACCCGGCACGGATGCCCGAGGCCGACGCCCAGCTCTATCTGCATCCCCAGACGCTCGCCCGCCTCGGCACGCTCGAACTGCGCGCCAAGCACATCGTCGAGGGCGTCATGTCGGGCGCTCACCGCTCCCCCTACCAGGGCTACTCCGTCGAGTTCGCCCAGCACCGCCCCTACGTCCCCGGCGACGACATCCGCCACCTCGACTGGAAGGTCTTCGGCCGAACCGACAAGCTCCACCTCAAGCAGTACCAGCAGGAAACCAACCTCGACCTGGTCATCCTCGTCGACGGCTCGGGGAGCATGGCCTACGGCTCGCGCTCGTTCCAGGAAGCCTCGGGCATGGGCCAGATCGTGGGCCCCCACGGCTCGCCCAACTGGACGAAGTTCGACCACGCCACCGCCACCGCCGCCGCGATGGCGTACATCTGCCTGCGTCAGGGCGACCGCGTGGGCCTGGTGGTCTTCGCGGATGACGTCTTGCGCTGGGTGAAGCAGTCGTCGGCGCAGGGCACATGGCGACAGATCGTGGGCGCGCTCTCCACCCAGACCATCGACCGCCCCACCGACCTGCCCCGCGTCATCGACCGCGTGCTGGGCAAGGTCACCAGCCGCTGCCTGTTCGTGCTGCTCAGCGACCTGTTCAGCGACCCCGAGGCGATCAAGGCGGCGATGTCGCGCCTGAAGTTCCGCGGGCACGACCTCATCGTCGCCCAGGTGCTCGACGATGCCGAGCGCACGCTGGCGCTCAGCGAGGAGGCCCCGCTCATCGGGCTGGAGGGCGAGCCGCAGATCCGCGTCGACCCCCGCGCCATCCGCGAGGCCTACCTCGAGGCTCTCGCCCGCCACCAGGACGCCGTCACCAAGGCCGCGCTGAGCTTCGGCTTCGACTTCATGAGCCTGAGCACGCACGACTGGCTGGGCCCGCCGCTGAGCGCGTTCCTGGCGAGGCGGAACGCGCGGCTGAAGAAGGCGAAGATGGGGTGAGAGGAGTGACGGAGTGACGGAGTTGGGAGGACCGGTGGCGAAGACGGCGATCCGGACATTTCGGGACTTGATCGCCTTGCAGAAGGCCCACGCGCGGGCTGTGCACACCTACCGACTCGTCTCATCGATGCCCACGACCGAGAGATTCGCGCTCAGCAGCCAGATCACCCGCGCCATCACCTCGGTTTCCGGCAACATCGCCGAGGGCTTCGGCCTGGGCACCCAGCCCGGCTTCCTTCGCCACCTTCGCATTGCACGTGGCTCTCTGTTTGAGGCGTCGTCTCACCTCGAGGTCGCGTTCGAACTCGGCATGATCCCCGCTGACGAGCACTGGCAGGAACCCTGGGACGAGACCGACCGTGTCCTCCAGGGCCTCATCAAATCCGTCGAGCGCGATCTCGGCACCCCCTCCACCTAACTGGCTTCGCCACTCCGTCACTCCGTCACTCCTCTTCCCCATGTTCCTCAACCCCGCCATCCTGATCGCCGGCCTGGCCGCCGTGGCCATCCCGATCATCATCCACCTGCTGATGCGCCGCAAGCGCCAGCCGGTGGCGTGGGGGGCGATGCGGTTCATCATGGAGGCCTATCGCCAGACCCGCCGCCGCCTGCTGCTTGAGCGCTGGCTGCTCCTGGCCACGCGCTGCCTGCTGCTCGCCGCGATCGCCCTGGCCCTGGGCAGGCCGATCCTGGACTCGCTGGGCGCCGCGACCGCCAAGGGCCGCACGGTCTACCTGGTCATCGACGACTCGCTCACCGCCTCGGTCACCCGCGCCGGGCGCAGCGCGCTGGACCGTTCCAAGGCCGAGGCCCTCGCCCTCATCGACGCCCTCGCCGAGGGCGACCGCGTGGGCGTGGTCACGCTCGCCCAGCCCGCGCAGGGCGTGGTGCTGCCCCCTTCCAGCGACCGCGCCGCCGTCCGCGAGATCGTGCGAACCCTCGCCCCCACCGACGCCCGCGCCGACCTGCCCGCCGCCATGACCATGGTCGCCCAGAACCTCGGCGCCGCCGCCGACGGTGCGCCCCTCACCGGCGTCACGCTCGTGGCCCTGCTCAGCGACTGGCTGGAGGGCTCGGCCGATCTGCAGGCGGTCTTGCCGCGCCTGCCCGCGGGCGTGCGCCTCAGCGCCGCCGCCCCCGCCGCGCCGGTGGGGCAGATCGGGCTCACGCGCCTCACGCCGCTGCGCGAGGTGCTGCTGGCGGGCGACAGCGGGGCGACGCAGACGGTGACGATCGCGCTCTCGCGCTCGGGCCCGGGCGTGGACGAGCCGGCGCAGACGCCCGTTCGCGTGGCGGTCTCGGGCATTGACGGCGCGCCCGTCCCCGGCGCCCGCGAGCAGACGGCCCTCGTCAACTGGTCGCGGGGCGAGCGCACCGCCTCCGCCACCATCGCGCTGGAGATCGACCCCTCCACGCTCACCGGGCCCGCCGTGCTCACCGCCCGCCTGCCCGACGACGCCCTGAACCGCGACAACGTGTGGCGGCTGCCGCTGGACGCGCGCCCGACCGTCCGCGTCGGCCTCGTCGCCGGGCGCGTGGGCGAAGAGCCCGTAGGCGCGGCGATCAACCTGGCCCCGGCGCAGTGGCTCTCGCTGGCGCTGCGCCCCTTGCCCCAGCAGCCAGTGGAGATCAGCGAGGTCGAGCCCGCCACCATCGACGCGGCCCGCCTCGCCCCGCTCGACGCGGTCTTCGTGCTCACGCCCCAGCGGCTGGACCAGCCCGCCTGGTCGCGCCTCGCCGCTTATGCCCGCGCGGGCGGGCTGGTCGTGGTCACGCCGCCCGCCGATCAGGACGTTCACGGCTGGGCCGACGCGATGCTCGCCGGGCTTGAACTGCCCTGGCAGCTCCCGCGTCAGGCCCGCGCCATCGACCCGGCCGACCCGCGCCGCCCGCGCCTCAGCGCCGCCGCCCCCGCGACGCTCCCGCCCGCCGACGATCTGCTCGCCGCGGTTCGGGGCGAACTTCCCGACCTGGTGGGCTCGGTGTCGATCACCAAGGCCCTGCCCCCCACCTTCGCCGCCGGCGCGGGCACCGCGCTGCTGAGTCTGGACGACGGCACGCCCGTGCTGGTCAGCGCCCGCCCGTCGGGGGCGTCGCCCTCGCGGACCGCGCCGACCGACGAACCCTCGCGCGGCGCGATCGTCTACCTCGCCACGGCTCTGGACCTGTCGTGGACCGATCTGCCCGCCAAGCCGCTGATGGTGCCGCTGGCGCAGGAAGTGCTCCGCCAGGGCCTCAGCAAGGCCCGCCCCGCGCTGTGGACCGGCGCGGGCGCCGCGCCGCGCCTGCCCTCGGGCTCCGCCACCCTCTCGCCCGTGGGCGAGGGCGCGCCGATCACCCTGGGTCGAACGCCCGCCACCTTCCGCACC
>JALHNL010000041.1 GCA_022843545.1 Phycisphaerales bacterium
TAACTGACCTTGGCCTTGGCGGCTGGGCTTTCAAAGGTGTGGAATGACACGCGCGGGGCCCCGACCTGTCGCGTGACCCACGGGCCGGGCTGCTGAGCCGGGGCGGGCTGGGCGGCGGGCTCGCTCGTGGCGGCCGCGTTGCCCGGCTGGGCGAGCGCGATGCTCGCAGCCACAGCGACGACGGCGGCGCACAATACGAAGCGTGGGAACATCGGCGAACCTCGTGGACTGAGCGGGGCGGAACATGGAGGTCAACGTCGAGAGCATACGGATATTGCCCGGGCGGTCTGGCACCGAACCCTCTGCTTGCGGCAGTGGGTTTTGAGGCTGGCTTGGAAGGACCAGGAGAGTGGGGGGCTTGGCCACCATCGCCAACGACAGCGGGGTTTAGTCGGTGGCCGCACGGCCGATCCGATACACTCTCCGCTCAATGCACCCCGCCGCCATCGGCCCATTCAAGATCGAACGCGAACTCGGCCGGGGCGGCATGGGGGAGGTGTATCTCGCGCGCGATACGCGGTTGGACCGACTCGTGGCGATCAAGGCCCTGCCGGCGCATCTGGCTCAGGACCCTGATCGGCTGGCGCGCTTCCAGCGTGAGGCCAAGGTGCTGGCCTCGCTGAACCACCCGGGCATCGCCGCCATCTACGGGCTTGAGGAGGCGAGCGGGCACCAGTATCTCATCTTGGAGTATGTCGAAGGCGAGACCCTCGCCGAGCGGCTCGCGGGCGGGCCGATCCCCGTCGATGAGTCGCTGAGCCTGGCCAAGCAGATCGCCGAGGCGCTCGAGGTCGCGCACGAACGAGGCGTCATCCACCGCGACCTGAAGCCGGGCAACGTGATGGTCACGCCCGACGGCATGGTGAAGGTGCTCGACTTCGGGCTGGCCCGCACCGCCGAAGGGCCGGCGTCATCGGTTTCGATTGCGGCGTCGCCCGACTCGCCGACACTCATCGCGCCGGCGCGGATGCAGCACTCGCCCACCATCCCCGGCGCGATCATGGGCACAGCGGGCTACATGAGCCCCGAGCAGGCCCGCGGCAAGCCGGTCGACAAGCGATCGGACATCTTCTCGTTCGGCTGCGTGCTGTACGAGATGCTGACGGGCACGATGCCCTTCCAGGGCGAAACCGTCGCCGACGCGATCGGGGCGACGCTGCACAAGGAGTCGGACCTCGCCGTCCTGCCGGGCGGCACGCCGGGGCGGGTGCGTGATCTGCTGACGAACTGCCTCGCCAAGGACCGCTCCCGCCGGCTCCGAGACATCGGCGACGCAAGGCTGGAACTCGAGCGGGCCATCGCGGGAAAAGAACCGGACATCATTCAGCCGGGCGCACGGCCGGCGCGCAGGCTGCTGCCGACACTCCTGATCGGTCTGGTCGGCGGACTGGCGATGCTCGCGCTGGGCGCCGGGCTCTGGCGGGCATTCGGACCGCGACCTGCTGCCACCGCGGAACCACGGTGCGTCGCCATCAACATGCCGCCCGAGCTCGTCGTTTCGGGTTGGAGTCTCACCGACGACGGCCGCACGCTCGCGATCCTTGGGCGACCCAGAAAGGCCGGCCCGGAGGGCCAAGCCGCGACAAGGATCTACGTCCGTTCGCTGGATCGATACGAGTACCAACCGCTCGCCGGAACTGAAGGCGCTCTCTGGGCGGTCCCGGCCCGAGACGGACGGAGCCTCTTCTTCGCAACGAGTTCGACGCAGGCATCCACAGGTGTGCGCCTGGCGAGTGTACCGATCGACGGTTCGGCGCCGGCCACGACTGTTGCCGAACTGTCGACAAACGCGGGGGGATTGACGCAACTCTCGAACGGTGATGTTCTGTACTCGGACGGTCCGACGTCGGTCGCAAGACTCTCGAAGACTGGCGCTCGAGCCGCGTCGATCACCATGGACGCGGGGCGTCCCAACGTCGCATTCATCGGGCCCGCAGGCAGAGAACTGCCAGACGGGCGGCATATCTTGGCGAACGTGGTGACGTACGGGTCGCGCGGGTTCCTCACGAGTCTGGGTGCACTGGAGATCGAGACGGGGCGCGTGAAGGTGCTGGTCGAAGATGCCGGGCCCACCAGGTATCTCCCGTCCGGACACATCGTGTTCTCGCGGGCCGACGCTATTCTTGCGGCACCCTTTGACCCGGTCGCCGTGGAGTTGCGTGGCCCGCCTGTGGCGGTCTGGGGCGGGCTTTCCTCGGACATGCCCATCAATCCCGGGGGCTTTGGTCTCACCGATTCGGGCACGCTCATGTATAAGCCCCCGCCGCCCGGCGGATGGAACTATGGCGTGAGCATCCTCAGCGCGGATGGGAAACTGGAGCCGTGGCTTGGCGAGCTCAAGTGGCTGATCAACATGTGGCCTTCGCCCGACGGGCGGCGCGTGCTCATGATGACCGCCAACGCCCGCAACCTCTACTCGCTCCAGGTCTCGCCTGTCGATCAGCCGGATCTGTCGAAGTTGACCGCCGAGCCGAACGCCGATTGCGATGGCCCGGCGTGGTCTCCCGATGGCAAGCAGATCGCTTATGCGCGGGTCGGGAAGGACGACGCCGACGGCGTGTATGTGATGAGCACCGACTCGGGAACGCCGCGTCGGGTCTTCAAGCCCGCGAACCTCGATCAGGTGGCCTTTCCCTCCGCGTGGCTTCCAGGCAACGCCGGGCTGCTGATCTCACAGCGTGAGCAGGTTGGTTCCAAGTCGAAGATCATGCGGCTCCCACTGGGTGACAAGGAGGCAACAGCCGCTGATCTCATTCCGTTTCTTCCCTCGGAGTCCAATCGCTGGTACGCCACGCTCTCGAGTAACGGGCGCGTGCTCGCGTTTGTGAGTGACGAGTCCGGCAAGAATCAGATCTGGATTGCCGAGCTCCGACCCAATGGGGAGACCGGCAGACCGATCATGGTGAGGACTCTTGGGACCCGGGACTTCATAAATCGGAGCCATATCTGGGCGCCGGATGGAAAGTCCTTGTACGTGGTCGATGAGCGGGACCGGCTTCAGAGAATCACGGTGACGCTTGAACCACAGTTGGCGATCTCCGCGCCCGTCGAGGTTGCGGACTTTGAGAAGCTGCGCATCCAGAGCTTCGCGCCAATCGCAGGTGACCGTTTTCTTGTGAACTTCAAACCCGAGATATTCAACGACATCACATCACTGAATGTCGTGTTCGACTGGGCCGAGATCCTGAAGAAGAAGGTGCCCGTCGCGAAGTAGACCGGGACCACGCGCCCGCGCCCCCGCGTCTTCCCGAGCACTCGGTTGCCTTGCTCTCACCAGCCGCGTCACAGCCGGCCGCGCCCGCGGGCTTCGAGAACAACTGGGTGCAGACCATCCCCGGTAACGGTTGGTTCATGATCCTGCGCCACTACGGGTTCCTCGAGCCCTGGTTTGACAAGTCGCGGCGTCCGGGCGAGATCACGCCGGTTCAGTGATTCGATCGGCGGCATCTCCAGGGCTCCACGGGGCCGGCTGCCTTGGCCATCAGCCTGGTGGTAGAAGACCGTAGGTAGTGTGGCGTCTGGACTGTCCGACGCCAGATGCGCGGTGCCCAGCGCGGTCTCCCCGGCGAATCCGGGCGCTGGGCAGCGGTCGTACAAAGAACTTGGTAAGCTCGTGGCCTCATTAAGCACGCCGCTTCGGCGAGTTTGGATTCTCGAGAGAATTCCGCCGCAAGTCGCCAAAGCCGGAGCAGACCATGAAAGCCGTTCACTTTGCGGTCGCAGTTCTTTCGGCCGCTCTCTGCGCGTCATGTGCGCAACAGCCAAAGCCTGTCGAAAGCTCGCAGACATCCACTGCGGTGCCCGCGGTGGCTGGCGATGGGGCGAACGCCAAGTCCGTTCGTGTCGACGGCATTCACAAGACACGCTTCATCGAATTGTTCCTCGCCCACCGTGACCCCAAGACCGGCAGCCTGATCGCGGAGTGCTACAACTCCATGTTCACCGCCGAGGGCATCCCCGCCTCCCGTGACACCGCTCCCCAGCAGAACGTCGAGCGCCTCGACTTCGATCGCATGAAGCGCGAGTACAACGTTCTGGGCGCGTCGCTGAACGGCCCCAAGCTCTGGCTCCCCAACTGGACCGAGATCGAGTCCGGTGTCGAGCGGGACTTTGGCGGCGTCAAGGCCGCCTGGGTCGCCCGCCTGAACATGGGCCAGACCACCGGCGGCGTCTCCGAGAGCACCCCCTACGTGCCCAAGACCATCGCCCGCAAGAGCGGCCTGGGCTGGAACAAGGGCACCACCGTCCTCCTCCTCGACGACGCCGACGGCAATACGTGGATCATGAAGGGCTTCCAGATCGGCCTTCATCCCAAGTGGACCTACGACGAGTTCATGGCGGCCGGGCAAAGCCAGTTCAAGCAACTCCCGCCGGGCTGGAAGGTCCGCATCAAGACGCTCGAAGCAGACCTGATCGAACGGCCCGAGGGCGGCGTCGCCACGATCATGCCCGACGAGTTCTTCAACGTGTACGACAAGACCGGGCCGGGCATGAGCAACTACAAGCCCTGAGCCCGACACTCCACCAACCCGCCCCGCGCCCGCCACGCTTTCGAACACGTACCCGGCGCCGAGGCCACCTCGGCCGAGCGGTGGTGCTTGGGATCAAGGGCAACCAGCCCGAAGCCGCGGCGTGACGGGGCAGGCTGGAAGCGGCGCTGGCGGATCTTGGCAAGCCGAAGGCGAACTAAGCACGGGCGCCCACCCCCTGACCACAGGCCAGCCCTCCCGCAAAAGCGACATCCCCCGGGTTTGCAACCCGGGGGGTATGCGAACATGGAGCGAAGCGGGGCCTGTCGCCGTGCATTTCGCAGACCCAGAGGCCCTGCGGTTCGGCGGGGATGACCGGCGGAGACGCCAGGAGCTGTGTCGGGCACTTGATGCTTGAACGGGTCAACGCCGGGTCACCGGCGCGATGGCCTGACTCCAAGTGATAGTAAAGCATACTTGACAAATGTAAAGCATGCTGTACACTTCGTGCAACACGGAGTCACGCCATGCCCAGTCGCAGCCCGAACAAATCCGTCTGGCTTCTTTCCCTCGCTGCGTGGATCGGCACGTACGTCGCCGCGCGATACAGCGTCGAACTCGCCCCCGTCGGCTCGGCGCTGAGGGTGCTCATCGCCCTTGCTCCCCTTGTTCCAACGGTGCTGGTGCTCTGGCTCATCTGGAGGGGCGTGCGCTCGATGGATGAACTTCACCGACGGGTGCAGTTCGAAGCGCTCGCGGTGGCGTTCCCGCTCTGCCTCGTGCTTCTGTGGGTGCTCGGGCTGCTCGAACTCGCCATCGATCTCGACAAGTCGAACTGGAGCTATCGGCACGTCTGGGCGATGGTTCCGATGTTCTATGCCATCGGGCTCGCACTCGCGTGGAGGCGGTACAAGTGACCAGCCGCGTTCGTGAACTTCGCGCGGCACGCAACTGGACGCAAGCCGAACTCGCCGAGCGGCTCGGGGTGTCGCGGCAAACCGTGATCTCCATCGAGAGCGGCCGCTACGAACCCAGCCTTTCGCTGGCGTTCAAGTTCGCCGAGGTGTTCGGCCTGCGGATCGAGGACATCTTCACCCCGAGCGCCGAAAGGAAGCCGCCCGCATGATCTTCCACCTCTTGCAGGCCGTGGCCGTGCTGGCGTTCGCCGCCGCCGCGTACGCCCAGAGCCCTTCACCCGACCTCCCATCAGCGTCTCCGGCGAGTCCCGCCTCGGACACACCGCTCGCACCTCACGATGTTCGCGGGTATTGGGTCGGCGTGCTCACCGCGGGCACGCAGAACGTGCGACTCGGGCTGAGCATCGAGGGTGTCAAGGGCGGACCGCTTTCCGCGCGCCTCGCCCAACTCGATCCCAAGTTCACCGAACGTAGCGTCACAACGATCTCGCTCGTAGACGGTGTGCTTCGCTTCTCGATCGACAAACCAAGCGTGACATTCTCCGCCACGCTCGAGGATCGTCCGGCCCGCCTCGTCGGCACCTGGCGTCAGCGGGGCATGGACTATCCGCTCACATTTGACAAGGTCGATGCGCTGCCAGGTGCGAAGCGCCCCCAGGAGCCCGATCGCCCCTTGCCCTACCACGAAGAGGAAGTTCGCATCACGATCGAGGGCCGGATCCACCTCGCGGGAACACTCACGCGCCCGAACGAACCGCTGAGACACCCCGCGGTCGTACTCGTCTCCGGTTCCGGCGCCCAGGACCGTGACGAGTCGGCCTTCGGCCATCGTCCCTTCCTTGTTCTCTCCGACATGCTCACCACACGAGGATTCGCGGTGCTGCGCCTCGACGATCGCGGCGTTGGGGGATCCACCGGTGACGTCTATCAGGCCACGCTCGACGACCTCGCGGGTGATGTCGTCGCGGCGGTTGATCATCTCGCTGGGAGGCCCGACATTGATCCTGAGCGCATCAGCGTGGTCGGACATAGTGAAGGTGGTCTTGTCGCCACTCTCGCGGCCGGCAGGTGCCCGCGCATCGCCCGCGTCGCCATGCTCGCGACGCCCATGGTGCCGACCCGCGAACTGCGATCGATGCAGACCGAATCCACCGGCCGATCGATGGGCGCGAGCGAGGCGGCCATCAACGCGATCCGTGCGTTCAACACCACGGCGTTCGACGCCGTTGAAGCGGGGGAGCAAGGCGAGAGACTGCAACGCACACTGACCGCCGCAGGCCGGACGCTGCTGGCTTCGATCCCGGAGACGGAGCGGTCGCACTACGCGACGCTCACCCGTGATCTCGTGAGCACCGCAAGCGGATATGCCACCCCATGGTTCCGGTCGTTGCTGACGATCGATCCTGGCCAAGTGCTCGGCCGAATCGAGCGCCCGGTGTTGCTCGTTCTGGGCGGCAAGGACGTTCAAGTCGACGCGGAATCGAGCCGGCGAGCGGCTGAGGCCTCGATGAACCCGACGATGAAGGGGCGTTCGCGCGCGGTGGTTCTGCCGGCCGTGAACCACATGCTGCAAACCTCGCGGACGGGGACAACGACGTTGCCGGGTCAGCCAAGGCGTACAACTTCGAGCGCGACCTGAAAAGGCCCGGGCATCAGATGTTCGGCTGGGGCGTGATTCGCAGGTAGGGCTTGATCTTCTTGAAGCCCTTCGGGAAGAGCTTGGTGGCCTCTTCGTCAGAGAGCGAAGGGACAACAATGCAGTCCTGCCCCTGCTCCCAGTTGACGGGAGTCGCCACGCGGTGCATGGCGGTCAACTGCAACGAGTCGATCACGCGAAGCACCTCGTCGAAGTTGCGGCCGGTGCTCGGAGGGTAGGTGATCATGAGCTTCACCTTCTTGTCCGGGCCGATCACGAAGACGGAGCGCACCGTCATGGTGTCGCTCGCATTCGGGTGGACCATGCCGTACAGCGTGGACACGCTCCGATCCGTGTCTGAGATGATCGGGAAGTTCAGCGCGACGCCCTGGGTCTCATGGATGTCCTTCGCCCACGCGTGGTCGTCCGTGGTGGGATCCACCGAGAGACCCAGCACCTTGACGTTCCGCTTGTCGAACTCGGACTTGAGCTTCGCGACCATCCCTAGTTCAGTTGTGCACACGGGAGTGAAGGCCTTGGGATGCGAGAACAGGACTCCCCAGGAGTCGCCCAAGTACTCATGGAAGCGGATCGGACCTTCGGTCGATTGCTGCGTGAAGTCCGGGGCGGCATCGCCAAGTTGAATCCCCATGCGAGATCTCCGTAGGCAGGGAGTGTCGATCGAGCACGAGCCGAGAGGGTAGCTGGACGAGGGACCACCATCAAGCGGGGAGGCTCCGTGCCGTTGATTTCAGGATGGTGTTCGGCGACAATCTGGCAAGGCCGCGTACCTGATCGGGCGCCAGCAGGCCGGCTAGACGCTCCTCATCGACCCCGAGCGGGATGTGCACCGATATAGACGAATCGCGGATCGGTGCCATCGCTTACTCCGCGATGCGCTTAGCCCGCTCCGCCTTTGCCGCTTCAAGCCTTGCCCTCCACGCCGCGGCCTCGGCGGCCTCGCCCTTGGCCTCGTACAGCTTCATGAGGCGTTCGAGGCCATCGGTGATGCATGCCTTGCTCTGCGACGGGATGGTGGCCTCGCGTTCCTTCAGTCCCTTGTAGCCGTCGAGCAGCAGGGGCTCGGCCTCAGCGGGCTTGTTTTGGCCCAGGAGCACTCCGCCGAGCACCGACTTCATACTGAACGTGGACCACGCGTCAGGTTGATTCGCCTCTCGGATCTCCAGCAACTCTCGCATGAACGGCTCGGCCTCGGCCTGCCTTCCATTATCCAGCAGGAGGTATGCCAGACTGTTGAGAAGAAATGACGCTTCCACCACCGAAGTCCCGTACACGCGGCGGCATTTGTCCAGTTCAGCACGCAGGATTGTCTCGGCCTCTGCAGTTGTTCCTTCTCGCTGGAGCACCGAGGCAAGTCCCCTGGCCATCGTGATGGTGTTCATGTGATCCTCGCCGCGGAGGCGTCGCATCTTCGCGTGCGCGTCCTGGTACAGCGCCTTGGCCTCGGACAGCTTGCCCTCACCAACCAACTCTCCCGCCAGCATGCCCGCGGCCCAAGCCGTCTCGAAGTGTTCCTCGCCCAGCACTCTGCGCCGCGTGTCCAGCACCTCCCGGAGCAGCCCCATCCTTTCGGCATCGGGAGCAAGACTCGAGTAGTTGGCGATGGCGATCAGCGTTTCCGGATGATCGCCGCCCAGTGTCCGGCGCTGAGTGTCCATGATGGTCTTGAGCATCGCGGCCTGCTCGGCCTCCTTCCCCAGCACGCCGAGATTGATCGCCAGACTGTTCATGCTCTGCAGCGTTGTCGGGTCATCCGGTCCGAGAATCCGCCGGTTCCGCTCGAACACGTCACGCGCGTAGGGCTCCGCCTCGGCGTCCTTGCCACGATAGTTCAAAATGATGACCAGATCGTTCTCCGCCCTCCGTGAGATTTCGTGGTCGTCGCCAAGCGCGGCGCGGCCAAGCGTCAACGCCTGCCGGAAGCAGGCTTCGGCCTCGGCGTGCTTGGCTTGTTCAATGTGGATAACGCCGAGATCAAGCAGTGCCTCGAGCGTGTCGGGGTGCTTCTCGCCCAGTTCATGACGACGGGTCGCGAGCACCTGATCCGCCAAAGGCTGTGCGGCGTCGAACTTGCCCAGAGTTGAGTACAGCGACGCCAGCACCGATCGAAGCTGCGCCTGCACGAGCGGCTGATCCTTGAACTGCTTGTCCACCGCCTTCACCGCGGGGGCCAGGATCTCGCGATCGATGATCCCCACCGCCGCGTCGACGGCGTTCACACGCTGCCACTCCGCCGCGAAGGTTCGGCGGTGAGCATCCTTCTCCGGCTCGGGCACTCCGGCCTTGGCGAGGGCGGCGGAATGACGGGCAAGCACGTCACTCGTGAGAAGCACGCCGGCACGTGTTCGGTCGATCCCGGCGAGCATGGCCGACTGGAACTCCGACACCTGCTTGAGTTCAGCGGCCCGAATCGCGGTCTCTTTCTCCGCCGCTACCGCGCGGTCGCGCTGCTCGTCGGCCGTCGCGCGGGCTTTCACCGCAAGGTCGCGCTGATCGCTGGCGATCTTGGCTTGCCAGGCGAACGCGACGACGCCGATGAGAAGCGCGGCGGCTACTGCACTGCCCGCCGACACCATCACGCGGTGGCGACGGATGAACTTACTGAACCGGTACGCGGTGCTGGGCGGAGCGGCGACGATGGCCTCGCCGCTGAGGTAGCGGCGGATGTCCATGGCCAGTCCGTTGGCGGTCTCGTAGCGGCGCTGGCGGTCCTTCTCAAGGGCCTTCATCACGATCCAGTCGAGCTCACCACGGATGGTTGTGCCCAGGCGCTTGGGCTCGGTGTGCCGCCTGGCGGCGACACCTGCGATGGTGTCGGTATTCTGCGAGACGCGTGTGCTGGGCTTAGGGGGCTCGACCTCGCGGATGATCCGCTGGATTTCGGCGTAGGCCGCGGAGCGCAGCTCCTGGCTCGTGAACGGCGTCGTGCCCGTGAGCAGTTCATAGAGCAGCACGCCCAGCGAGTACACATCCGTTCGTGTATCGATGTCGAGGCTGCCCTCGGCCTGCTCGGGGCTCATGTACTCCGGGGTGCCGATGAGTTGGCGATGCTCGGCGAAGAGCGTCTTCTCGGTGAGCTTGCTGGCGGTGGCCTTGGCGATGCCGAAGTCGATCACCTTGGTATGCGGCCGTCCATCCTGGGTCGAGACGAGGACGTTGCTGGGCTTGATGTCGCGGTGGATGATGCCCTTGGTATGGGCGTGCTGCACCGCCTGGCAGACCTGCGCGAAGAGTTCCAAGCGGTCGTGAATGGAGAGGTTGTTCTTGTCGGCGTAATCGACGATCGGGTCGCCCTTGACCAGCTCCATGACGAAGAACGGGCGCCCCGTCTCGGTGGCCCCGGCGTCGAGCACCTTGGCGATGTTTGGGTGGTCCATCATCGCCAGGGCCTGCCGCTCCTGCTCGAAGCGGGCCACCACCTGGCGTGTGTCCATGCCCAGCTTGATGATCTTCAGGGCGACCTTGCGCTGGACCGGCTGTTCCTGCTGGGCCAGGAAGACCGAGCCGAAGCCGCCTTCTCCGATCTGCTGCAGGAGTTTGTATGGCCCTATGCGTGTTCCGGGGCCTTCACGCGGTGAGCCGGATGTCGTCGGCGCGTTGCCGGGGAAGTTCGCCGTCGGCATCGCATCGCCCGCGGCATCGGCGGTCGGCGATGCGAGGAACCTCGCCGCCCCTTCGTGGGCCCGAAGCAGGGCTTCGACCTCGGCACGCAAGGCCGCGTCATCGCCGCACGCGCGGGCGAGGGCCGCCGGGCGGTCCGTCGTGGGCAGTTCCGCGACCTCCATGAACACCTGGCGGGCCTTCTGTCTGCGGTTGCTGTCCACGCCTTCACCTCACGTTCCTTCACGAAGCGTCCGGTAGAGCACCGCCCTGGCATAGGCCCACAGGCGGGCCGCGGTCCGGGGCGAGATTCCCAGGGCCTCGGCCGCCTGTTCCACACTCAGGCCCGCATAGAACCGGAGCCGAACAACGGCTGCGGCCTCGGGGTCCTCGATCTCCAAGCGGGCAAAGGCGGCATCGACTGCCACGATTTGTTCCAAATCTGCGGAAGCAAGAGCTTCAACATCCGCGATGTCCTCAAGTCGTACCCCGCGCCCGCCCCTCGCGCGTCGAGCCCGAGCATGATCAATGAGGATTCGCCGCATCGCCTCGGCGGCGGCGGCATAGAAGTGGCCACGGCTGGCCCAAGGTACTTGTCGGGGTCCGACGAGCCGGAGGTACGCCTCGTGCACCATGGCCGTGGCCGACAGGGTCTGGGCGGATTGCTCATCCCTGAAGCACGCTGCGGCTGCGCGGCGGAGCTGGTCGTAGACCAAAGGCAGCAGACTATCGGCCGCCGCCTTGTCGCCTTCGGCCGCGGCATTCATCAAGATGGTGGCATCGTCGGGGTCCATTGGGCTGTAGCAAATTGTACGAAACTCCCGGATGCGTGACGGAACCGTGAACCGACCCGAGCGCGGCGCGGTGCAGATGTGATTACATCTGTCGTGCTCTCGCAGGCACAAACCCCCTTAACCCGGGCACCCGACGGCACGACGGCCTTCCGCGAGACCTTCGCCGCTTCTCCGGGTGGCTTTGAACTTGAACGGATTGTCGTGCTCAACGGCGGGCACACGTGGCCGGGCGGAACACAGTACCTGCCCGTGTCCACCATCGGCCTGACATCGCGCGATCTCAGCGCTAACGAGGTCATCTGGGACTTCTTCGCAGACAAGACGCTTGCCATCCCAGCGCCGAGCACGGCCGTGGTCTTGGCTGCCGCTTCAGGTCTGGCGCTCCGACGCCGCCGGACCGCTGGCATGGCCGGATCGCTCTGACGTCGTCAAGCGTCACGCCATGCGATGCCCGCCAGCAGAAGCACGCACCCGGCGCGAGGTCTCGATGAGGTCTCCGCATGTGCATGTCATCCGCAGTCCCGAAGCGACAACCCCCGAGTCTCGCGACTCGGGGGTTCGTCGATTCTGAAAGTAGAGGGCGAGCGATTGTGTGACGCCTCGCTCTTCGCAGCGCCAGAGACAGGACGGACGGGTGCCGCCACCCGACCGGGGTCATGCGTGTCTCAGTCGTGCCTGGGCGCGCGTTGACGTAGCAGAGAGGGTTTCAAAACCGGATGGGCGAGTCACCGTTCGTTCGCGGTCTGCAGGAAGGTCATGAGCGGTACCGTTCCATAACACTCTGTCAGGCAAGACAGGACTCACCGCTGCTGGTACGAACGTCATGCCGAAAGGGATCGGTGACGTCATGACGGTCATCGATCGAGAGGCGCGGTTGCCGACCAGCCGGTTGCCGTTCCTTGCAGCGCAAGTGCCCGCCGCAAAGCTCTCATCTGCGTCCAGCAGTCATGTCGTCGATCTCATACCGCCGGAACCATTTGACAAGATCGTCAAGGTCGAGGTCATTGATCAGGCCATCGCCGTTCGCATCAGCCGGAATCTGGTGTTGGCGATAGAGATCGTCGATCGTGAACTGCCCGTCAGCGTCAACGTCTGAATAATCAACGAGGAGCACGAGTCGCGCCGGTGCGCCAGACTCTCGCGCTCGGACGGTGCCGAAGTCGCCCGGCTGGTCCTCGGAAGTCAGCGCGAGGGTGAGCAGGCCGCCAGCTGAGAGTCTGACGACGGATGACACATCGAGTGCCCAGGTACTCGTCGTCCCGCCGAAGTCGTCCTCGTCGGGGAGCGACGAGAGTACTGCGGCCGACGAGATGCTCGGGGCGGTGTTCCACGTCACCGTGTTCTCCACCCATTTCGAGTCGACTGGCCCCCGAACACTGAATGCTTCACTGGTGGCCCCACCTCGGCGAAGATAGAGCTTGGCGTGGAGCACTCGCCCGGCGATGCCGGTGAGGTTGAATCGAAGCAGCGACACGTTTCGGCCCTGATCGATCCGCAGAGACGACAGCGTCCCGAGCGGCGTGTTCGGTTGCTGCGCATCCAAGGCCGCGTCTGCGACAGCCTCCCGCATGACCACCCGCGATGTGGGAAGTCGCCGATACCACGGGGCCCGTTGTGCATCCGTGAGAACCGACATGAACTGCTGAGCGACCTTCAATCGTCCTGCGTCGGTCGGGTGAATCCGATCGGCCTCGAAGTCAGAGAGCTGCCAAGTAAGACCGTCTGACCGCGGTGTTGCTCCGTTGGCCCATATGTATGGGCCCCAGGCAAGAACCGGGGAGGGCGCAGTTGCACCGACGTGGCGAAGGCGTGAATCGCTTCCGTTGATCTGGGCTTCGATCAGCCACTTCACCGCGAACCCGGTCTCATAACTGAGTGGTTCGGAACGCTGAGGGTTCGTGCTATACCCTCCGTATATGCGGCTGGACAGATAGGCCAGCCGCAGGTTCGGAACCGCTGCTTGGCGTGATTGATGAGGAGCACGTATTGCTCCTTCAGAGCGACTGCATGATCGGGGAAAGTCGTGGTCGACACCGTGCCGAATGCCTGCTTGATCCAAAGCACTTGCACCTGTGAGCGAGTGAGCCCCGCGGCGGCCAGTCTGGCGTCGAGCAACGTCCAGTAGTCCTCCGTCGGCATGTTGATCAGTTCAATGGGATGTGAGCCAAGTGCAGTGTTCACAATCACCACACGGGCATTACGCGCGCTATCGGCATCGACGAGAGCCTCTGTCGCGCCGAACTCCATCGTCGCGTTCGACATCCCGATGGTAATGAATCCGATCAGGCCGTCGAGCGTTGGTCGACCGCTTGCATCAAGCGGTCGGATCATGCCGGAAGCAGCGTCGATCGCGGCTTGGTGCGCTGGCGGTGGGGTGTTCTGGCCCGCGGGGTACAGACCGCCCTGATGCTGGCCGAGATACAGACCTGGGCCCAAGTCGCTCAGTGGCACGCAACTGGGACAAGTCTGTGCGCCCGCCGCGGTCGCAAAGATCAGTATCGCCACGGCCTTTGAGAGCAGAGCGTTCAAAGCGATGTCGCCGGTAAACGTCATACGGCCTCCGAAGTGACCGGATTTCAGCCAGCCGCTCAACGGTCGAGCCGACGGTTCATTGCTGTTCGTGGGAACCCTCTGCCTTCGCCTGCCATGACGAGTGGAAGGCAGCCGCCGCGTGGTGCTCGTTCGGCAGTAGGCAACATGCATCCTGATGCGACGTTTGTCGTCAGGGCGATATCCCCGGAGGAGACAGACCCATGCATGTTCGCCTGAGCCCGCAAAGGCCCTTAGTGTTCGGAGCGGCAGCCCTGCTCCTTGGCCTGTCGGCCCCGATCGCCCGAGCCGACATCGAGGTCCAGATTCCGCTTTCCGGACCCAACGGCCAGACCCGCCGCATGCTGCTTCACCTACCCGCCAGCGCGCCGGGACCCGGCCCGATCCCGATCGTTTTGGGGTTCCACGGCGGCTTCGGCAATGCGGAGTCGTTCCGCTCCCTCACGGGGCTCAACGCCACGGCGGACGCGAGAGGCTTCGGTGTAGCGTACATGGACGCGGGCGATGGGGTGTGGGGCGACTACCGGCCAGGGCCCGGTCAACCTGACACGGACCTCGCCTATGTGCGGGCCGCGATGGACTACCTCGTCACCAACCACAACGCCGACCCGCGGCGCTTCTACGCGACAGGCATCTCCAACGGGGCAGCGTTCTCGTTCGTTCTCGGGTCCGAACTCTCAGATCGGATCGCGGCGATCGCCCCGGTTGCGCACAACCTCACCCAAGCGTTCGTCGACCAGGCCAGTCCGAGCGGCCCGATGCACGTGCTGCAGATCGTCGGCAATGCCGATCCCCTCATGCCGTTCAACGGCGGCGTTCAGGGCAACGGGGATCCGGTGCTCAGTTCCGCCGCCACCATGCAGTACTGGCAGGCACTCAACGGCAACGGCCCCGCAACAAGCGTTCTCCTTCCCAACCTCGCGGCCGATGGCACGACGGCCTTCCGCGAGACCTTCGCCGCTTCTCCGGGTGGCTTTGAACTTGAACGGATTGTGGTGCTCAACGGCGGGCACACGTGGCCGGGCGGAACACAGTACCTGCCCGTGTCCACCATCGGCCTGACATCGCGCGATTTCAGCGCTAACGAGGTCATCTGGGACTTCTTCGCCGACAAGGCGCTGGCCATCCCAGCGCCGAGCACGGCCGTGGTCTTGGCTGCCGTCTCAGGTCTGGCGCTCCGACGCCGTCGGACCGCTGGCTTGGCCGGATCGCTCTGACGTCTTCAAGCGTCACGCCATGCGATGCCCGCCAGCAGAAGCACGCACCCGGCGCGAGGTCTCGACGAGGTCTCCGCATGTGCATGTCATCCGCAGTCCCGTCCCGAAACGACAACCCCCGAGTCTTGCGACCCGGGGGTTATCGAATAGAGGGTGGATAGCGGGTGTCGAACGGGGCTCCGCCGCTCACGCCCGTCGCCGCCACGATCGGAGGGATAGGGCGTCTCTCCTGCGGGTTCGGGGCAACTGCATGTGGCGAGTTGGGCGTCACTGGACGAAGCACTTCGGAATCCAAAGCGGCGTTAGTGAGCATAGTGAGCCTGTAGAAGGTCCAACCTGTGGCCCATGCATCCACGTGATTCGGAAGGACTCTTGCGCCGAACAGCTAGGTCCGTTCCGCTGCCACGGTCCTTGACGGCTGTGCCACAACTCGAAGCTCCCGGCGGGCGTCGCGGATGATGTCGACGGCGGAATGAAGGAACAGCCCGCCGATGAGCCCCGCGGTGACCAGATCGGGCCAGGGGGTCCCGGTCCAGAACACGAGCCCGGCGGCGATCAGCACAGCGACGTTGCCAAGGGCGTCGTTGCGGCTGAAGAGCCAGACCGCCCGCACGTTCGCGTCGCCTTTACGGTGCGGGATGAGGACAAGGGCGGACGCCACGTTGACCGCGAGCGCCGCTGCACCGAACCACGTCATCACTTCCGCATCGGGAAGCCTTCGCTCAATGATCCGATACACGGCGGCGCCGATGACGCCCAGGCCCAGCACGGTGAGGAACATGCCTTGGAGGAGGGCGGCGCGGGCGCGCCAGCCTGGTCCGTGCGAGATCGCGATCAGGGCCAACAGCGTGATGGTCCCGTCGCCGAGAAAGTCGAGGGCATCCGCCTTGAGGGCCTGGGACTTGCCGAGTAACCCGCCGAACATCTCGGCCACGGCCATCGCGAGGTTGAGCGCCACGACGATCACCAGTGCGCGGCGGTAGCCCCTGCTGGCATGAGAGAGATCCTTCGGGCGGCAACCATCTTCACACGTCAAAGTCTGCCTCCTGGGCGCGGTGCTCGCCATGCGTAGATGCCCAGGGCCGCGGCGATGAGCCCGTTGATGCCGGACGATACGACGTGCCACGTCGGCCCGGCGGTAATGCCGAGTACGGTGAGGCTGGTCCCTGTCCACCGCTTGCCTGCGCGCTTACGGAGCATGGCGTCACACGAGACGTCGGCTACTTGTCCTTCTTTGGTTTCATCGCCTCGAACTTCTCCTTGAGCTCCGGGTGGCAGGCGACGCACTGCGACTCGGGCAGGTTGTGCTCTTTGCACCAGTCACCCTTCTGCTTGAACTCCGCGATGAGCTTGGAGTTGCAGCGCGTGCAGATCGACTCCGGAACTCCGTGCTCGGCGCACCAATCGGGCTCGGCCGCGGCCGGGGTCGGAGTCGTGGTCTGGGCGGTCTTTGCGGCCGTTTCCTTCTTCTGGTCGCATCCGCCCAGACCAAGGACGCAGACCGACAGAAGAACGGCAGGGACGACAGTCAGGCTTCTCATTGAACGCTCCTTCTGATGCAAACCTCAAGTAGTCGCCGGCTTGATGCTCGGTGCGGCGACAAGACCGTTCTGCGATTCGGCTGGGGTGCTGGAGTCTGTGTGATCGTGTTCGTGTCGCTGGCCTTCACCCTGTTCCTCACGATCGACCACGGCCGCGTCGCCTTTAGGCTCGAACCACGGATAGAGGATGGGGAGCACGAAGAGGGTGAGGATCGTGCTGCTGAGGACACCCCCGATGACGACCGTCGCGAGCGGACGCTGCACCTCCGCGCCCACGCCGTCGGCGAGGGCCATCGGAATGAACCCGAGGGCCGCGACGGTTGCCGTCATAAGCACGGGACGGAGCCGGACCATGCACCCTTCGAAAATGGCCCGCTCCAGCGCGAAACCGCGGCGGCGCAGCTGCCGGATGAAGGTCACCATGACGAGGCCGTTCAACACGGCCACGCCGGAGAGGGCGATGAAGCCGACGCCGGCCGAAATGGAGAACGGAAGTCCGCGGCCCCACAAGGCGGCTACGCCTCCGACTACAGCGAATGGCACACCCGTGTAGACCAGCAGCGCCAAGCGGGTTGACTTGAACGAGAGATACAGCAGCAGGAAGATCAGCAGGAGCGCGACGGGCACAACGATTGCCAGGCGCGTCTGGGCCCGCTGAAGGTTCTCAAACTGCCCGCCCCATTCCAGCCGGTAACGTCCTGGCGGGATCTGTACCTCCGACGCGATGGCGGCCTGCGCCTCGGTCACGAACGACCCGATGTCGCGGCCGCGGACGTTGGCCTGGATGGTGGATCGCCGCTGGCCCCACTCGCGCGTGATGGTCGAGGGACCTTCGGTCTCCTGAATCGATGCCAGCTTGGAGAGCGGCACGCGCTCGCCGTTAGGAGCCGTAATGAGGGCCGATCCGATGGCTTCGGGGCTTGAACGCAGGCGGTCGGGGAGCCGCGAGACGAGAGGGAACCGGAGCTGACCCTCCACGACGGTTCCAAGCTCCATCGTCCCGAGTGACTCGACCAGTTCCAGCACCTCGCTGGCGGGGATTCCGTAGCGGGCGATGGCATCCGGGAGCACGCGCACCTGCAGCACGGGCTGGCCGCTGAGCTGCTCCACGCTGACATCGGTCGCGCCCTTGATCCCCTCCAGCACCGCGGCAATCTCGCCCGACTTATTGGTGAGCACCGAGAGGTCGTCGCCGTAGAGCTTGATACCGACATCGGCCTTGATGCCCGCCGACATCTCGTTCATCCGCATCTCGATGGGCTGCGTGAAGGCGACGCGCTGCCCCGGCAGATCCCGCAGGGCGTGGTCCATCTCGCGGACGAGCTCCTCGCGCGTGGCGGCTCGCTTCCACTGCGACCGCGGCCGCAGGGTCATGAAGATGTCGGTGAGCTCGACACCCATCGGATCGGTCGCCACCTCCGCGGTGCCGATGCGGCTCCACACGTGCTCGACCTCGTCTGGGAACTGGCGGAGGATCTCCTTCTCCATCACCGTGTTCATCCGGATCGACTCGTCGATATCCGTGCCCGCGAGGCGGATGGTGTTGGCGACGATGGAACCCTCGCCCAGCTTGGGCACGAACTCGGCTCCCAGGCCGCGGATGCCCATGACGGTGACCGCCAGGAGCGCCAGGGCCAAGCCAATCACGACCAGCCGGGAGCGCTGGGCCAGCCGGAGCAGTGGCGCGTAGACCATGTGCGCCAGCCGCACCACCAGCGGCTCGCGCTCTTGGACTTTCCTGGGCAGCAGCAGGCTGGCCAGACCGGGCATCAGCGTGAGGGACAGCATCAGCGAGCCGACGAGCGCGAAGATAAACGTCAGCGCCATCGGCTTGAACATCTTGCCCTCGACCCCCTCCAGGGTCAGGATGGGCAGGAAAACGATGATGATGATGAGCTCGCCGAACATGGTCGGCTTGCGGACCTCGATGGCCGCGTCCCGCACGATGTCGATCTTGCGCCGGCTCGACCGGTCGTGCGCCAGGTGGCGCATCGTGTTCTCGATCATGATGACCGAGCTGTCCACGACGAGTCCGAAGTCGATGGCGCCGAGGCTTAGGAGGCTGCCGGAGATGCCGAACCGCAGCATCGAGTCGAACGCGAAGAGCATGGAGAGTGGGATGGCCGAGGCGACGATGAGCCCGGCCCGCAGGTTGCCCAGGAACACAAACAACACCGCGATGACCAGCAGCCCGCCCTCGAACAGGTTCTTGCGGACGGTGTCGATGACCTGGTCAACGAGTTCCGTCCGGTCATAGACGATGTCCACGCTGACCGCGGCGGGGAGGAACGGCCTGATCTCCGTGAGCTTGTCGCGGAGCCGCGAGGTCACGTCGTGGCTGTTCTCGCCCATGAGCATGAAGCCCAGGCCCAGGATGGCCTCGCCCTTGCCGTCGTAGGTCACCGCGCCACGGCGGATCTCTGCGCCGATATTCACCTCGGCCACGTCCGCGACGCGGATGGGCACGCCGCCCCGGGCGGTGATGGGGATGTTGCGGATCTCGTCCAGTGAACCGACCCGGCCCAGCCCCTGGACAAGCAGGCTCCCGCCCGAACGGGCGATATTGCCGCCGCCGACGTTCGCGTTGTTGCGCCGGATGGCCTCCGTGACCTCGTCGAAGGCCACGTCGTACTTGACCAGCCGGTCTGGGTCGATCCGGACCTGGAACTGCTTCTCGAAGCCGCCCCAGCTGTTGACCTCCGCGACGCCGGGCACTGTCCGCAGCGCGGGCTTGACAGTCCAATCGTGGATGGTCCGCAGTTCGGTGAGGTCGATCGTTTCACTCGACACGACGTAGTGGAACACCTCGCCCAGGCCAGTGGCGATGGGGCCCATCTGTGGCGGCGAGATGCCCTCGGGAATCTCCACCGCGTTCAGCCGCTCGGCCACCAGCTGCCGCGCCAGAAAAATTGACATCCTGTCGTCGAAGGTGACGACGACTTGCGAGAAGCCGAACTTCGAGATACTCCGCACGTTCTGGAGGTGCGGGAGGCCGCCGAGCGCCTGCTCAACGGGGAACGAGATCTGTCGCTCGACCTCCTCAGGCCCCAGGGACGGGGCAACCGTGTTGATCTGCACCTGCACCGGCGTGGTGTCGGGGAAGGCGTCGATGTCGAGGTCCTTGAGCGCCATGACGCCCAGGCCCGCGAAGAGCAGCGAGGCGACGATGACGATGAACCTGTTCCGAAGCGACCAGTCGATGATCAAGTTGAGCATGGCTTTCTCCAGGTTCAGTCGTCGGTGCAGCCGGCCACGAGCTTGGCGCGGTTGAGTTGGGCCGCCAGCGCGTAGCTGCCCTTGATGGCGACAGGCTCACCGGCCCGCAGACCGGCCACGATCTCCACCCAACCCCCGCCGTGACCGCCGACGCGGACCTCGCGGGTCTGGAAGACCTCGTCGTTGAGCTTGACGAAGAGCAGGTGCGACTCGCCGTCCTTCTGAAGGGCCGACTCGGGCACCACGACCGCCGATTGCGACGACCTCACGGTGATGCGGGCCCGGCCGAAGGAGTGGGCAAAGAGGTGGCCATCGCTGTTGTCAACCTCGGCGCGGACCTGGATGGTCCTCGTCTTCTCGTTCACCTCGGGACTGATCCAGATCACTTTTCCTACGACCGGGGTCGAGCCGACAACGTCGGGCACGAACTCCAGCGGTTGACCGACGCGAGCCTTCGCTGCCTGGGCCGGCGTCAGCTCGGCGTGCACCCACAGCCGGGACGTATCGGAAACGACGAGCAGGGGCTTGCCCGATTCGACGACCTCTCCCGCGACCGCAGCGCGGGAGATCACCACCCCGTCGATGGGCGACAGCACCGGAAGGAGATTGCCCGACGTGCGGGACGGGTCGAGCTCCGCGAGGATCGGTTCGGGGAGCCCGAGGTGGAGCACATCGCGCTCGCCGGGAATCTCGCCCTCGGCCGTGGTGGGGACCGGGAGCCCGAGGTTGACCAGCGATTGCCTCGCATTGAACAGGCGAATCGAAGCCTCCTTGAGCTCGGCCTCGGCCGTCACCAGGTCGGCCTGGTTGCGGAATCCGGCCTCGGTCGAGTTGCGGATGCGGTCCAGCGCCCGCTGCCTGCTGACGATCTGCGCGGCGGCCTGGAGGAGCTCCGCTTTGGCCCGCCCGACTTCGACGGCGTCGACCAGCGCGAGTACCTCGCCGCGCGTTACACGCTGTCCCGGCTGAACGCGCATGAGCGCGATGGTCCCCGGCACCCGTGAGGCGACCTGGGCATATCGGGAGAGATCGAACGAGACCTCGGCGTTGGCTTCGACCGTCTCGTCCATCGGCTTGAGAGCCGCGGGCTGCACCTCGATGCCCGCCCGCCCTGCGGTGTCGCCGGTTGTCAGCTGCACCGCGGGTCGTTTCTTGGTCCCGACCTGTTCAACCTCGGGCTCCGAAGGCTGGGAACTCGTCGCAGCGTCGCCTTTGCGCTGCTGCGACGGTGGAACGGCGTTCGCCTTGAGTCCGCGACAAATCATGCACCTGGACTCGGGGACGCCGTGCTCGCCGCACCAGTCCTCGCGCGGCTCCTTGCCGCCGCCGAAGACCTCCGAAGCCGCGGGAATCTTCCATCCCGTGCGGTGGCCGATGTAGCCGATGCCCGCGAGGACGGCGATGGTGAGGGCCGTCGGTAGGCCCCGAAGCAGCGCGCCCGGGGCTCGCTTGATGATGCTCATGGTGCGTTCCTTTTCTGTGGGGAGAGGGACGAGGGCTCGGGCAGGGGCGCGAACCGCCAGACCGGGAATCCACTCAGCGCCTCCAGATCCAGGAGGGCGCGGCGGTACGAGATCACGGTGTCGAGGTACGCCCGGCGGGTCCGCAGCGCCCTCTGCTGCGCGGTGACCCAGTCCAGCACATTGAGTTCACGCGCCTCGAAGGCGCCCCGCGACAATGTCTGGCTTCGCTCCAGCAGAGGAAGGACCTCACGCTGCTGGGTGTCGATCTCCGCTCGGATGGCGCGAACACGCGCGAGCGCCGCCGCGGCCTCCGAGCGGAGCCGGTGCAGCGCCGCGGTGTACTCGGCCCGGGACCGGTCGCGGGCCGCGGTCTTCTCCGCGATCTCGCCCTGGTTGCGGTCAAAGATCGGAATCTCGACCGACGCGCTGACACCCGCGAAGTTCTCTGACACACCGTCGTGCTCGTAGAGTGGTCCGGCCTTGAGCTTGAGGAACTGCCGGGCAGTCGCGAGGCGCAGCTCCTCTTCCGAGACCTGGTAGGCCGCCTCGCGCGCCTTGAGGTCCAGCCGACTCGACAGGAGCCGCTCGTCAAGATCGCCGAATTGGACCGCGTCAATCAGCGGAACTTCGAGCGGTTTGCCGGATGATTCGAGCGTGATGACGGAACTGGGCGGGAGGCCCAGCTCCCTGTTGAGCGCGAGCCTGGCCTGTTCAAGTTCGATCTGCGCCAAGCGCCGGTCGCGCTGCACCTCGACAAGCTCAAGGTCGACCGCCGAGATGTCCAGGTCGTTGGCCTCTCCCACGTCCCGGCGGCGACGGACCAGGCCGGTGGCCTGCTGGCGGAGGGCCAGCTCGGCATCGAGGATCACGATGGCCTGTTCGGCGACCGCTACGTTGAACGCGAGCCGGCGAATCTCGGCGGCGATCTCGTACTCCCGCGCCAGAACCTCCACCCGCGTGAGCGCAATCCGGGCCGTGGCCACGGCCTGACGCGCTTCACGCTCACCGGGCTTGAGGAACTCAAATAGCAGGTCGGTGCCGAGCTTGAACCCATCGGTCCCCAGCAGCCCCACGCCGAATCCGACGCCAACCTCAGGGTTGGGAAGCGTCTTGGCGGAGATCAGCAGTGCCTCGGTCTCGCCGATCGAAGCGCGGGCTGCCTGGAGATCCGGGTTGAGCATGACCGCGACGGCCATCAGCTCCGCTTCGCTCAGCCCATCGGACGCGTCGAACACGGGGGCGTCGGGGGGCCCTGCGGCCGCGTCCCGGAGTTGGACCAGCGTCCCTGCGGGAAATGTGCGGGCGTCCAGCGCCGCGAGCTGGGCTCGAGGGTCGAGGGGCTTTGGGTGGTAGCTGACGCACCCGCCAAGCAGGAATATGAGCGACCCTGTGGCCGCGATCACGGAGTTTCTCAAGGGAGTCCTCGCTCAGGAGTGCTGGGTCGTGCTCACGTCATGGACGGAGCCGGTGCGTGGAGACGCCGCCACGCGGCCCGCATGGGGACCGGAGGCACAAGGAACCGCACCGAAGCACTACAAGCGAAGAACAATGGTCGCCATATGCGCGCGCGGAGGCGCCAAACACTCTGGCAAAGCAGCTCGATGAGTGAACCCGCTCGCGTTGAGCGGGCTGAGATCGATCATGAGCACCGCGACAACAGCCACAAACGTTGCGGCTAGCTCATGCTGAGGCGTCGACTGTGGAGCCTGCCGAACCATCGGCTCGCCGGCCACGGGCGTATCGATACAGTCGCAATCGGGCTGGCTGAGAACCAGACCGCTGCGATCCTCGTGGCACCCGCCATCGCAGCCGCCGCACACGGACTCCGAAGCGGTCGTCTGGGCGCGGCTGCCTCCGCAGCAGCTCGTGACAGCCAATTCGATACTCTGTGAGCCATCGCGGTGAGCGCAGAGCATCCGAGGCCCCAACGCTCCTGAGGAGAGAAGTTGGGCGACCAAGACAACAACCGCGATGTAGGGACTCCAGAGCCTCATCGTCTGCAATCATAGCCAGTCCATGCTCAGAATGCATCGGCAGAGACCCTTGGGCAGTGGATTCAGTGACGGCGAGCTTCACGCCAGCGTGTCCCCGCATCTATGCGGCGAGGCTCAGAGTGCGGACGATTCACGGCTCTTGAGCTGTTCTCGACCTGCGTTGCGCTCAACTCGTGTATTCGCACCCCATAACCCTCAGTATCCACAACCCTCGCGAACCGTTTCTCGATCACGGACGGCAGCAACTTGCAGAGAAGTCGGGGCGACGCGCGACCATGGTTGTTCCGGCCCGCCGACCCCTATCTCGGAGCCACACACAAGGAGCGGACGAGGCGCTCTGGCAGAAACGCGTCTTCTGCTTGTGGCCTTTGAAGCCTTGAAAGCCGAATCGGCCAGGAGTCATCCGCGTTCGAATCGCCTCCACGTTATCGGACAATCGACCGGAGTCGGCATCGGAAGTGCATTTGACAAACACATGGGCGATGGGTATACTCCCCCCGAGTATGATCCTCCGCAGTACTCAGTTCCGGAGTCTCATCGCCGTCCTTCTGACGGTGGCGATCCCGTTCTGCTGCTGCAACTTCCGCTCGCTGCTCACCGGGAACCTCGCGTGCGAATCAGTGTCCTTCGCGGAAGATGGTGTCGCGCGAGCTTCTCCAAACCCGACAAAGGCCCACGTGCCCTCGCCCTACGGATGCTGCCACGGCAAGCCGGTGAGCAATGGCGGGACCTCCGACTCCGAGCCAACGAACGACACATCAGACCAGCCCCGTGACTGCTCATGCGACAAGAGTGGCGGGAAGGTGCTTTCGGTCGAGAAGCCCGGCCCGGAACTCCCTGCGCAGGTCTTGGTGGCGGTTCTTGAGTGGGCCCGTAGGCCCGAGCTCCGACTTGTCGACCCGGTCATCAGGCGTGGACGGCTTCCTCGCGCGGTTCACCGACCACTGACGTCGCTGGTGCGGATGCACTGCGCGCTCATCGTGTAGCGGGCCAATGTCCGGCCGTTGCCCCGGAGCGTCCTCCGACGCTTCTCGAGGGCACGCTTGC
>JALHNL010000042.1 GCA_022843545.1 Phycisphaerales bacterium
TGTCGTCGGCGCGGTGGGTGTGATGCTGCACGATCCGCGTGCCGTTCAGACACTCGACCATGGCGTCGAGCCCGATGTCGCGCGCGGGGAGCTTGTCGGGGTCGATGGTGGCCGCGGGTGTGGCGGCGTCGTGGGGGGGCGCGGGGGGGTGGGCGGGGGCGTTGGCCGGGGCGGCGGGCGCGGGCGCGGCGGCGTCGGCGGGCTTGGCGGCCTTGGCGATCTTGTCGCGGTATTCCTGGGCCTTGATCCACTGCTGGCGGACGAGCGCCGCGCTCTTGCCGCGCGAGCCCGGGAAGGGCGGGTCGCGCAGCGGGTTGGTGCCGTTGGCCATCTTCAGGCCGCCGCGCGGCTGGCCCGCGCCGTCGAGCATGAACCACTCGCTGATCTGGTGGGGGCGTTTGCCGGCGGGCTGGCGGAGCTTGAGGTAGACGGTCTGGCCGGAGAGGAGGTGGCCCGAGCCGGGCATGACGTTGAGCGTGGTGAGCCCGCCGGCGACGGCGCGGCGATAGCCGGGGTCGAAGACGTTGAGTTCGTCGAAGATGCGGATGTCGGGCTGGAGGGGCGCGCTGCCGTCGCCGCCGATGCCGCCGATGTGGGAGTGGGTGTCGACGAGCCCGGGCATGATGACCTTGCCCTTGAGGTCGATGAGGGTTGCGCCGCCGGGGATGGTGATGCCGGCGGCTGGACCGACGGCGCCGATCTTGCCGCCCTGGATGACGAGCACGCCGTCGTTGATCTCGCCGCCGTCGGGCGTGTCGGCGGTGATGATCTTGGCTCCGGTGAAGACGAGGACCGAGGTTGAGCCCGGGCCGCTGGCGGGCGCGGGGGCTGAGGAAGCGGGTGCGGGGGGCTGGGCCACGAGCGCGATCGCGGCGGAGCACAGAACGGAGAGCGCGGTGAGCATGGAGGGAGTGTACAGGAAGATGGGGAGTGGGGAAGCGGCAAACGGCCAGCGCCGAGGGGAGAGGGGGTCGGGGCGATGGCGAAGAAGGCATGAGGGATGCGGCATCGGGGCATCGAGTGGGAGGGCGGGGGTCTATTGTGGGCCGCTGCGCGCGTAACCCGCGGCGGTTTGGAGTGTCTAAGAGGCTCACGGAGATTCCACCATGCAGACCGTTCCCGCCGGCGCGATCATCGAGCAACTCAACTGGCGCTACGCCGTCAAGAAGTTTGACGCGGGCAAGAAGATTCCCGAGGGCACGTGGAAGGCGCTTGAGCAGGCGGCCCAGCTCGCGCCGTCGTCGTTCGGGCTTTCGCTCTGGAAGTTCGTGGTCATCTCCGACAACGCGCCCTTGCGTGCCAAACTGCGCGAGGCGGCGTGGAACCAGCCGCAGATCACCGACGCGTCGCACCTGATGGTGTTCTGCCGGCAGACGACGGCGTCGCCGAAGGAAGCGGACGCGTTTATCGCGCGGGTGGCGGAGGTTCGGGGCATCCCGGCGTCGAGCATGGACGGGTACAAGAACATGATCGCGGGCTACCTGACGAACCCGCCGCCGGGGTTTGACGCGGCGGGCTGGATGTCGCGCCAGGTGTACATCGCGCTGGGGTTCTTTTTGTCGGCGGCGGCGATGATGGGCGTGGACGCGTGCCCGATGGAAGGCTTCTCCTCTGAGAAGTTCGACGAGATCCTGGGCCTGAAGGGCACGGGGTACACCTCGGTGGTGGCGGCGACGGCGGGGTACCGCGCGGCGGACGACCCTGTCGCGGGGATGAAGAAGGTGCGGTGGCCTGAGTCGCGGGTGCTGGAGCGGAAGTAAGGGGCGGGGGGGAGCAGGCCAGCCATTCGAGCGCGATGGGGTGTCATTGAAGTCCCGTGCCTTCACGGGACCTTTGTGTCGTTTCGAGATTGGCGGATGGCGAGGGGAGTGGGTGGTCTGGCCGGCTCCGGGGCGTGGCGGCGGCTGCGGGCGATTGGGCGCGCCTGGCTTTCCCCGGATCGGGGCACCAGGGTTGTGCCCCGGACGGATAGGGGAAACTTACCTGTCGATTATGTTATGAGTGTGAGCAATGATCTTACTAGAGTGCCGCGGGGCACGGGAGTAGGCGTTCGAGCTCCGCCGGTGCGGATCGTGGTTTGTGCAACTTCAAGCGGCCGAAACGAAGGGACTTTCTCATGAACCGAGTGTTGACTACTGCGAGTGTGATCATCTGCAGCGTGCTGTGCGCGTGCACGACGGCGCCCAAGTCCGAGCAGGGCAAGGCCGACAAGCGCGATGAAGCGGCCGTGGCTCTCGACAAGGCGCAGCGGAGCGACCCGACGCTGGGGCCGGTCCTGCGTGACGCGCTGGGGTACGCGGTGTTCCCGACGGTTGGCAAGGGGGCCGCTGGCATCGGCGGAGCCTATGGCAAGGGCGTGCTCTATGAGAACGGCGTGCCCGTCGGATACTGCGATCTGACGCAGGCCTCCATCGGGTTCCAGCTCGGCGGGCAGGCGTATACCGAGATCATCTGCTTCTCGACCGCTGAGGCGCTGAACCGCTTCAAGTCCGGCAACTTCGCGTTCGATGCGCAGGCCACCGCCGTCGCGCTCAAGTCGGGCTCGGGCGCCAACGCGAAGTACTCCGACGGGGTGGCGGTGTTCACGATGGATGAGTCGGGCCTGATGTTTGAGGCGTCGATCGGCGGTCAGAAGTTCAGTTACCAGGCCAGGTGAACGGGAGCGCCGTCCGCGGCGCTATTCAGACCTGTCGCACGGCCGACACTTTGGGAGAACACTCATGCTTCGCTGGGCGCTCGTCTTTCTGGTTCTTGCCGTGGTCGCCGGATTGCTCGGATTCACGGGAGTCGCGGGCCAGTCCATGTACATCGCGAAGATCCTGTTCTTCGTGTTTCTGGTCATCTTCCTCGTGGGGCTGGTGTACAGCCTGATCACGGGGCAGCGGCCCCGTGGCGCGTAGGTCCTGATCGTCATTCACTCGCCCCGGCCGGCGCGGGGGCCACTGGGGCCGATCCCCGAGGGGCGTGATCATGAGCATCATGCCGACGAGGCCGGGCACGCCCGACGCGGGCGCTGTGCAGAGTTGGGAGAACGAAGGCGGAAGTCTGTCATCGCGCACGGGAAAGGACAGCGACATGGGTACGAGGACCATCACGGCGGACGAAGCGCGGCTCATCGGCGACACACTCGGCGTCGACTGGTCGGTGATCGACGCCGATCAGTTCCGTCGTGGGCTTGCGGTGGAGTTCGAGCACGGCGCGCACGACCCCCAGACGGACGTGACCCATGACGATCCGCTGCTGACGGGCAAGATCGCGTGGGCGCACCTCAAGGAGTTTCCGGACTACTACACGCGGCTGGCGCAGCTCGAAGCCGAGGCGGAACAGTTCTGGGCTTCCCGACGACCCTCCACCCGCGCGGCGGGGTGAGTTCGGCGTGATCCGGTCAGGGCTTGGCCGATCATGAGAGCGGATGTGATGTGCAGGGGCTGGGGCACTTACGCCAACATCGGGCGTGGCTGCGCCGCGGGCGTTGCGGGGTGTCGCGGGACGCTGATTCACTTGGTCGATCGGGCGGAGGGCATCCAACTCGCCCGCAGGCGGCCGACTGGGATGGCACCGGGTTGCCGAGCGGCGAATCCGGGCTGTCAGGCCTACGAAACCACGGTCGGCCCGGACCCTGAAACCCAACACGGTCTTTGCCCTATACCCCCTCTAGAATGGGCCCCATTTTCGCCGGGCGGGGTCCCGGCGGATTCACTCAGCCCCAGTCTCACCCTCCGAAAGGACATTCATGCTCGCTGCCCGTCGTGTGACCGCTGCTTTCAGCCTTGCCCTGTGTTCTCTGGCCGGTTCGGCCCTGGCCATGCCGGCCATCATGGACCGGCTGCCCGCGGACGCCGCGATCACGGTGGTGGTGCCGAATGTGGAGCAGCTTGAGAAGGACATCAAGGCGGTGGCCGAGCTGATCGGTCAGCCGCTGCCCATCGGGATCGAGGCGCTGGTGTCGCAGGTCGGCATCACCTCGGGCTTCAACAAGGCCGGGTCGATGGTGATCGTGATGCCCGAGCTGCCCAAAGACGGCAACGAACGGCAGATGCTCTTCCTGGTTCCGACCAACGACTACGCCGGGCTGCTCAAGGGCTTTGAGGTCAAGCCGTCGGGCGGGGTGGACGAGGTTCAGCTCCCGACCGGCGAGCCGGGCTTCGTGAAGAGCCTGGACGGCGGGTACGCCGTGGTGGGCGGCGACAAGGGCGTGGTCGAGAAGTTCACCGGCCCGGGCGGGAGCGCGGCGAAGTTCGAGAGCATGTTCGGCGACGCGGGCAAGACGCTCAGCGGCTCGGGCGACTTCTTCATCGTGGTGAACGTGGACAAGATCCGCCCGGTGATCAAGGAAGGCTTCGACAACGCCATGAAGGAGATGGTGGACCAGATGGCGATGATGGGCGGGGGCGATGTCGAGCAGATGAACCCCGAGGCGGCCAAGTGGATGGGCGAAATGTTCATCAGCGAGACCAAGTCGATCGTGGCTTCGGTCAACATCGACACCATGGGCGTCTCGCTGGACCTTGGCGCCAACTTCGCTGCCGGCTCGCGGCTCGCGAAGGTGACCGCCGCGGCGGGCAACTCCTCGGCTCTCTTGGCGAAGCTGCCGGCGGGCCCGTACCTGCTGGCTGCGGCGATCGACTCGAGCGCGCCGGGCTTCAAGGAGATCATCAAGGCGATGCCCAAGCCCAAGAACCCCAGCGCCCCGGGCGTGGATTTCACCGCGGGCCTGGAGAAGGTTGACGGCGCGTCGGTGGTCGTCGGCATCCCCGCGGGCGGTCTGATGGGCGGCCTGCTCACCCGCACGGTGAGCTATACCGCGACCAGCGACTACCCGGGCGCGGTCGCCGAGATGCGCAAGGCCCTGGGCGCCATGAAGGACGCGAAGGTCGGTGAGGGCAAGTTCACCGAGGGCGGCGCGGAAGTGGACGGCAAGAAGCTCGACGTCTGGGAGATGCGCATGAACGCTGACCCCGACAACCCCCAGATGGTCCAGATGATGATGGGCCTCTTCGGCCCCGCCGGCGGGCCCAACGGCTACATGGCTTCGGTCGATGGCGGGTACATCACCACGTACTCCAAGTCGAGCGAACTGGCCGGGCTGACGCTCAAGGCCGTGCAGGGTCAGGGCACGCTGTCGGGCGAAGACAAGGTTCTGGCCCAGGTGGCGGGCAAGCTGCCCAAGGGCCGCTCGGCGGAGTTCTACATCGGTATCAAGGGCATCCTGGACTCGGTGATGCCGATGGTGCCCATGATCACGGGCCAGCCGATCAAGTTCGACATGCCGCCGACGATCCCGCCGGTGGCGGGCGCGATCACCCCCCAGAATGGGGGAGCGGTGGCGTCGATCTACCTCCCCAACGCGACGATCAAGACCGTGGCGGGCCTGATCAAGGCTTTTGAGGAAGCCGGGAACCAGGAGGAGGAGGAGAACGAACCGATGGGTGGCGACGAGAAGAAGGGCGATAAGCCCGGCTTCTGACCCGAAACGTCCGCCGATTGAACCTTGGTTATCCCCAGTTGGTTCAAGGGTGGACATTCCGGGCCGATGAGTTATACTGTCTGCGACAACCTTGCACCCCCCCCTGAGGCCTCGTTGGCGCTAAGCCGCGGGGCCTCTTTATTTTTGGTCAGGGCGGGCGGGGGTGGGGGGCGTGTCGAGCGCCGGGCGGGCGGGGGCGCTGCCGGGCGGGGTGATCGGGTACGCTGGGCGCGTGAGCGACCCCGGACGCGCGCAGATGTGGCAGGTGGCGCGCGGACGGCGATGGACGCTGGACCGCCCGCGCGTGCTGGGCATCCTGAACGTGACGCCGGACAGCTTCTACGACGGGGGGGCGCACGCCCGGGTGGACGACGCGGTGCGCGCGGGCGTGGCGATGCTGGATGAGGGGGCGGACGGGCTGGACGTGGGCGGCGAGTCGACGCGGCCCGGGGCGGCGGCGGTGGCGGCGGACGAGCAGTTGCAGCGCGTGGAGCCGGTGATCCGCGGGCTGCGGAAGCGGGTGGGCGATGATCCGGTGATCACGATCGACACGCGCAGCGCGGCGGTGGCGCGGGCTGCGCTCGACGCGGGGGCGACGGGCGTGAACGACGTGTCGGGCGGGATGGACGACCCGGAGATGCTGGGGCTGGCGGCGCGGCGCGGGTGCGGGGTGGTGCTCATGCACCGGCTGCGCGAGCCCTCGCGCGATTCGTACTCCGACGAGTATGGCGAGGAGGACCGCCCGCGATATGACGACGTGGTGCGCGAGGTGGGGATCGCGCTGGAGCGGCTGGCGTCACGGGCGCTGGCGGCGGGCGTGGCGCGGGAGTCGATCGTGCTGGACCCGGGGCTGGGCTTCGGCAAGACGGTGGAGCAGAACCTGGAACTCATCCGACGCACGGGCGAGCTGGCGGGTCTGGGGTACCCGATCCTGAGCGGGCTGTCACGCAAGAGCTTTGTGGGGCGGGCGATGACGCCCGAGGGCGAGGAGCCGCCGGCGCCGGAGGGGCGGCTGGCGGGGACGCTGTGGCTGTCGGTGCTGCACGTGCGGCTGGGCGCGCGGGTGCTGCGGGTTCACGACGTCGGGGCGCACGTGGCGGCGCTGGGCGCGGCGCGGGCGGACGGGCTGATCGGGTGATCAGGCGGCCCGTGGGCGGAGGCGCTGCCAGACGGATTCGAGGGGACCGGCCTTGAAGCGGCGGAGCCAGAGGCTGGCGATGAGGATGTTGGCGAGGCTGAGAGCGACCCAACCCAGCGCGAGTTGCCAGGGCATGAATTGATCGCGGAAGTTCAGCCCCCAGTAGAAGAACACGGCGGCGCAGACGAGGTTGCCGAGCACGTAGGAGGAGAGCGCCGCGCGGCCGACCGCCGCGAGACCGAGCCACGGCGCGGAGCGCGATCGCTGGATGAGCGCGGCGCCGATGACGAGGTAGGCGACGCCCATGAGCGGCGCGGCGAGGTATCGGCTGATCATGTAGATGGCGGCGGAGGTCTGGTGGCCGGCGGGCAGGATCGAAAGCAGCGTGAGCGGGAGGCCCAGGCCCAGACCCCAGATGATCAGCGTGCGCCTGAGGCCCGGATCGGCGGCGGGGGTGAGGAGCCCGGCGCGGTGGAGCCAGACGCCCGTGAGCATGAGGAGCATGAAGTAGGGGATGCCGAAGATGACCTCGCCCCGGAAGTGCCCGGCGTGGACGATGCGTGCTTCGATCGACCAGAGGTAGGTGCTGTGGGCGAGGACGTCGAGAGCCTCCCAGCGTTTAAGGAGAGCGAAGTAGCTCTGGGGTGAGGTGAGCAGGAAGGTGAGGACGGCCCAGGCGACCCAGGCCAGATGGAGGAGGATGAGCACGCGGATGACGATGCGGCGCGTGGCGGGACGGGCATCGATCAGCGGCGCCACGAGGGCGGCGGCGACGGCGTAGCCCATGAGGATGTCCCAGGAGAAGACCAGCAGGTAGTGGAGGACGCCGACGGCGAGCAGCCAGCCGCAGCGAGGCCAATAGGAGCGGGGCCAGGGGCTGCGACGCTCGCCGGCGTCGGCGCGCTGGATGGCGATGCCCACGCCGAAGAGGATGGCGAGCATGGCGAGGAATTTGCCGCCGATGAAGACCTCGCTGAGGCGGAAGAGCCAGGCGTCGAGGGAGTGATCGAACGGCATCTCTCCGTCGGCCTTGGGCAGATAGGCCCAGGTCCAGTAGGCGAAGATCCAGAGATTGGAAGCCATCGTGCCGAGGATGGCGATGCCGCGGAGTGCGTCGAGAGTGAGTGACCGCTCGGGCATGGCCCAGTGTAACGAACGGGAGCGGTGATCGGCCCGGCGCGCGGGTGCCGGAAGCCTCCCTCGCCCGGAGAACTCGGCACTCCCTCCGTGTGAGGACAACGGAGGGAGATTGGCAAGAGGAGGCCTCTCTCTCGGAGAGAGGGGCTACCCAGGATCACTCGTCATCGTCGTTGGCGGGCATGGCGCAGTGGCCGCCGTTCTTCTCGTGATAGTCCTGGTGGTACTCCTCGGCGGGCCAGAACTTGCCGGCCTTCTCGACGGAGGTGACTTCGGTGACGATCTTCTTGCCGGCGAAGCGCTTGCGCTTGGACTGCTCTTCGATGAACTTCTTGACCTGCTCGGCCTGCTCGCGCGAAGCGGTGAAGATGGCGGAGCGGTACTGCGTGCCCACGTCGGGGCCCTGGCGGTTGAGCTGGGTGGGGTCGTGATACTTGAAGAAGAACTTGAGCAGCTCGGGGTAGGAGATCTTGGCGGGGTCGAAGGTGACCATCACGGTTTCGGTGTGGCCCGTGTCTTCGTAGCAGACCTGCTTGTAGGTGGGGTTTTCGGTTCTGCCGCCCATGTAGCCGCTGACGGCGTTGATGACGCCGGGGGTGCGCTGCAGGAGATCTTCGACGCCCCAGAAGCAGCCGCCGGCGAAGTAGGCGACGTCGGTCTTGATGGGCGTGCTCTCGGGGGGCGTGGGCTGGCCCTTCTCGTAGAAGGTGAGCGAGGCGGAGTTGAGGCAGTAGCGCAGGCCGGTGGGCTTGGGGCCGTCTTCGAAGACGTGGCCCAGGTGGCCCTGGCAGCGGGCGCAGGTGATCTCGATGCGGTCCATGCCGTGGGAGGAGTCGCGGATGTAGTGGATGTGGTCGAGGTCGACGGGGCGGTAGTAGGACGGCCAGCCGGTGCCGGAGTTGAACTTGTGATCGCTGGAGAAGAGGGGCAGGCCGCAGAGCTTGCAGGCGTACATGCCCTCCTTCTTGTTGTCGAGGAGGTTGCCGCAGAAGGCGGGCTCGGTGCCCTTCTTGAGGAGGATGCGGCGTTCTTCGTCGGTGAGCTTCTTGGCGAGCTCTTCGATCTTGGCGGGGGAGAGGGGCGTGATGTCGAAGGCCGACTTGGAGTACACGGGGGTGGTCCTGTCCTTGGGCAAGGTGGTGGGGGCGGTGTCGATGTCGAGTGCGGCGGGGTCGGCGGCGTTGCCGGGGCCGCGGGCCGAGCCGAGCGCGCCACGGAAGGCGACGGCGGTGTAGGAGGAGAGCACGAGCAGCATCACAAGGACGCTGATGACGGGGATCCAGGTGCGCACGAAAGCTCCTTTATGCAACCGGGATTCGATGCCGCGGGGAGGGGAAGGCTACGGCGGGGTTTGCGGGTGTGTTTCGGGGGAGGGGCGGGGGTGGATGAAGGCCCTGTTGTAGAGAGAGCGAGGGGGTCGGTCTGGGTGGGCCGGTCAGACAGAGTGCGGGGCAGGGGATTGACCTTGGCCCCGATTACGGTATCGGCTAGACTCGAGCCATCGTCGCCTCGATCTGGACCCGCTCGCGAAGAAATGACGCATTTTGGAGAAGCCCATGCCGCTTTCCCGCTGTCAACGACCGGCGTTTCGTGGCCTTGCCCTTGGGGCGGCTTGCCTGGCGGCGTGGTGCGGGTCGGCGCTGGGGCAGAACCTGGCGCCGCTGTCGCCCCGCGCGGTGGCGAACGGGGCGGTGGTTTCGCGGGAGCATGGTTGGGAGTTCGTCACTATCGGTGCGCCGGGTAATGCGCCGTACGAGGTGCCGTTCGAGATTTTGCTGAACAACCCCGGACCGCTCACGCCGACGTTCGTCGGGTCGGTGAACTACGAGTATCGCATCGCGCGGTCGGAACTGCGGACCGAGCAGTGGGTGGAGTTCATTAACCTGTTCCCGAACGCGCTGCCGCTCGGCGGGGTGCCCACGGACTGGGGCGCGGAGCGCGACTTTGACGCTCCACCCGGCGTGCGCCGCTACTTCATCCCGTCGGACATCCCGCGCGCGGCGGACTATCAGGTCTCGGGCGTGAGCATGCTTGGTGCCGCTGCGTACTGCAACTGGCTGCACAACGGCAAGCCGGTGGACGCGAGCGCGCTTCGATCCGGCGCGTACGACATCGGGTCGTACTTTGACACGGGGCAGGTGCCGCTCACCATCTCGCGGCAAGCCGGGGCGCGGTTCTGGATTCCGTCGCTCGATGAATCCGTGAAGGCGGGGTACTTCGATCCCAACCGCTCCGGTCAGGGGCAGGCGGGGTACTGGCTGTACCCGAACTCGTCGGACACGCCGCCGATCTACGGCCCCGCGCAGCTCGGAGGAGAGGCCAACGCCGGCGGGCTCTTCGGTGGCGGCAACCCGTACCTGCCGGTGGGTTCGTACCCGACCGTGCAGTCGCCGTGGGGGTTGCTGGACCTGGCGGGAGGAGCAGACTTTGGCGAGTTGACAGATACCCGGCACCAGCTTGGCACTCCACTCTACTACGTCCGCGGTAGTGGTTGGGGCACGCCAAGCGAACTTCTGCCACTCGAAGATGCGATCTACTCAGCCTATCCACGGTTCATTGGTGGACAAATCGGCTTCCGTGTAGCAACGGTCATTCCGTCTTCTGCCACCTCGTTGGTCGTCATGATTGTGTGGGGTGCTGTCTCGGTTGTTCGTCGTCGCACGTAACGGGAGTGCCATCCATGCGCATTACTTCAATTCTATCATTTGTGGCCTTTGTCCTTGGTGCAGTCCCGTGCTCGAAAGGTCTCGCAGACATTCGTGTTCAACAGATCAATTCTCAAGGAATCATAAATCAGATCGATGACTACCCATCGGGTAGTAGCATTACCCTTCAGATTCCTCCTGGCATTACGACCGTTCGCGTCAACGGTACCAGTGTCAATCAAGACATAGGCTTTCTGACGATTCTGGACTCTGCATCGGACCCGAACAACCTTGTCACCCTGGAGGTTGGCGGCGTCGTCCCGCCACGGAACTGGGGGGGGATTGTCTTCAGCGAGAATCACCAAGGCTCGCGTGTTCATTACGGGTAACATCACTGGATCTGTTGTCTGTGACCGTGTTGATCAGCAGTTTATTGTGAGTGGTAATGTTCAGGGGCCTATGTTCTTTACTGACGCCGGCAATTTGATAGTCGTCGGATCGGTGGAGTCGTCAATTACATGTTTTTATGCAAGCGTCATTCAGTGCGGCACCATTTCAAGCAGTGGATCGATCACCGCTAGGGACTTTCTGAATCTGCTTGATTGCCGAGGCGACCTGAATGGAAGTGTTGTGGTCCAGAATGGACGCCTGCGAGCCACGACGGTCACCGGCTCCATGAACGGCAGTATCGACGTCCGCAGCTCAACCAGCAATCCCTCGTTCTTCTCGAACAGCACTGGCTGGATCGAGAACATCACCGTCAACGGCCCTATCGGCGACAACACACCCGGCCCGGCGACCGTTCTCATCTCAGCCGACAACTCGATCCGATCCATCACCGCACCCCGCATCAAGGCCGTGATCCAGACCAAATCCAACCAGGGAGTGCTCGGCGCGATCACCGTCAATTCAGCAGGTTCCAGCGTGTCGGGCGCTGGCACCTTTCGCGGTTCCATTCTCATGGGCAACGCGCTGGCCCCCGCCGCGGCGAACATTACTCCTGCGATACCCCGTCTCCCCGCGACCGGCATCACCATCGACGGCGACTTCGACGGCATCATCCGTGGCCGCAGCCTGTGGAACCCCGTCCGCGTCGGGTCAGTGGTGGCACCTTCCGATCCTGTGCACGTCGGGCAGCCCTGGCTGCAGTTGGCCGATGCGGGCGGAACGGTCGCCAACAATGGTTTGTTCCGGTGGGTTGAACCGAGCGTTTACACCGGGCCGAACGTGACCATTGAGGCCACCGCCGCGGGCGGTGACCTGGGCGCGATCGCCATCGGCGCGACAGGCACCACAAGCGTGCCCCTGTTCGGGCAGGCGACCAGCGCCACCATCCGCGCCCGTGGCGAGATCGGTGCCGTCACCGTGGCCGATGGCGTTCTCAACGCCACGATCACTGCTGGGTACACCGGCGCGGCCCCTAACCCTGAGCCGATCGCGAGCATCACCTGCGGCGGCAACTTCTCCAGTTCACTGGTCGCGAGGTCGCTGGGCACGTCCACCATCGGCGGCAACCTCACGGGCTCCATCACCCTGAGCGACGGCCTTCCGACGGGCGCAACCCTCAAGATCAACGGGTCGATCACCGGCACGGGCGCCCTGTCGTTTGGCTCCTCGGGCGCGTCACCCGGGCTCAACGGCCAGGTGATCGTCAACGCCGCGAACGCGGGCGGGGCTTGGGCTGCGGGTACGGTGCAAGCCCGAGGCACAACTCTTGCGCCCGTCCCGGCCTTTGAGCAAGCCGGCACCGCCGTAGGTAGCGGCGTCATGCTCGGTGGCCGAGTGGAAGCCGGCGCCGTCGGCCTCGCCCCGTTCCGCTTCTACCAGACCGACAGCATCCCCAGTTCCGCGGCGAACAACGCGCTGGGCGTCAAGGCCGTGCTCGGCAACCAGCAGCCCATCCGCGCTTCGTACTACGGCCCGATCATGGCCGCCAGCACGCCGATGACGATCCAGTTCCGGTAGAACTCGTCGCAAGCTTGGACCACGCTCACCAGCCCGCCGTTCAGCCAGACCGTTTCGGGCCGCTACGTCAATATCAGCGGCATCTACACGCCGACGACCCTCCCGATCGACATCACGCCTTTCATCGGCGAGTACCAGGCGATCCCGACCGCGGCGCTGAGGTGCGCCGACGTGACTGGCAACCCGGTCGTCGACGCCGCGGTGATCCACACCTGGCGACTCGGCTGCACGCTCGGCGGCAGCATCAACCCTGCGGACATCACCGGGATCGGTGGCCAGGTCCTGCCCGATGGCTCGGTCACTGTGCCGCCCGATGGCCAGCTCACCGTGGATGACGTGATTGTCTTCACCAACGCCTACGGCGACTCCACGGGCTGCCCGGGGGCAACGCCGTGCAACACGTCGGACCTGACGGCCATCGGTGGCCTGCCCAGCGGCCCCGACGGACAGCTGACCGTGGACGACATCATCGCGTTTACCAACAGCTTCAGCGAAGGGTGTGGCGAGGAGTAGTTCGCAGAAAGGGTGACCGGCGTGGCGATCGTGGGGGAATATGCAACGATCCCGGCTATCCTCCGCCCATGAGCCGATACGAGCAGTTTCAGGAGTTCCGTTCGCGGTTGAATGACCGGATTCTGGGTCAGCAGCCGGCGGGGCGGCAGGGCGGGACGCTGGTGACGAAGCGGTTTTTTTCGCTGGACGGGCAGTCGTATCAGCGGGGCGCGCTGGATGTGCCGACCAAGGAACTGCTGGGTTTGGTGGCGTCGATGGTCTTGCGGTGCGATGACTGCATCGCGTATCACATTGACCGGTGCTGCGCCGAGGGCGTGACGGACGCGCAGCTCTTTGAGGCGTTCGACATCGCGCTGATCGTGGGCGGGTCGATCGTGATCCCGCACCTGCGGCGGGCGGTGGAGTTTTTGGATGAGTGCCGGGCGAAGGGCGTGGGCGGGCCGGTGGGTGGGTGAGGGCGGCGCCGACGGTTCGACAGAAGGCGACTTGAACCGTGGCGTTCACCACTCACGTCTTCACAAACACCCGCAGTTCGTGCCCGTACCACCATCGCGGCAGCGAGCCGGCGTGCTGGCAGCGGAGGCCGGCGCTCACGGCCCAGGTGCTGACCTTCTCGACCGGGGCGTAGTGGATCCACTGGCGGGCCATCACCAGGTCGTGGGCGCGGTTGGCCAGGGCGCGCCAGGCGGGGCGGCGGCACATGTCCTTGTAGATGAGCAGGCCGCCCTGCGCGACGCGCGAGGCGGCGAGGTCGATGACCTGCGCCTGGTGGGCGGGGGGCACGTGGTGCATGACGTCGATGATGCTGACGACATCGAAGGGGCCGTCGGGCCAGGGGTCTTGGACGCCGCGGTGTTCGAAGCGGAGTTTGCCGGCGTGGGAGGCGGGGACGCGCATTTGCTGCGCGAGGCCGATGGCGGAGGTGGAGGAGTCGAAGCCGACGCCCTCGGCGAGGCGGCCGGTGGCGGCGAGCAGGCCGAGCCAGAGCCCGCCGCCGCAGCCCACGTCGAGGACGCGGGAATCCGGGGGAATGAGGGGGATGAGGGCGTCGAAAGGGCAGATGAAGGGGCGGTAGTGCTGGAGTAGGCGGAAGGTGAGGCCGCCCGTGCCGCTCGGGAAAAGCCCTCGGGCGAGGCGGTGGAGGTCGGCGGGGGACCAGGATTTGGGCGCGGGGGGGCTCCCGGCGGGGTGGGGATCGGCTTGGAGGGGCGAACCGGACATGGTGGATAGGGTGTATGGCGGTCGGGAATCGACGATAGAAGAGGAGCATCGGTTGTGACGACCCCATCCCCCCAGCCCGACTTGACGATGACCGCCGGGCTGGCGGGTGGTGGCCGGCGCGCGGGGGTGGGGGACTGGGTGCGGCTGGCGCGGCCGAAGCAGTGGGTGAAGGGTCTGTTTGTGCTGGTGGGCCCGGTGTACGGGCACGTGATGGGGGAGTGGAGCGCGGTGGCGGCGGCGCTGCTGGCGTTTGTGGCGTTTGGGCTGGCGTCGAGCGGGTGCTATGTCATCAACGACCTGAAGGACCGCGAGGCGGACGCGCGGCATCCGCGGAAGCGGAAGCGGCCGCTGGCGGCGGGGGTGATCGGTGCGGGGCCGGCGCTGGTGTACTGCGCGGGCTTGTTTGCGCTGGCGCTGGCGGCGGTGGGCGGGGTGTGGGCGCTGGGGCGGCAGGTGGGTGACGCGTGGTGGTCTGCGTCGGGGCCTCTGCTGCTGGGCGTTTTGACGGTGTACGTCATCAACACGGTGGCGTATTCGCTGTGGATGAAGCACGTGGTGATCCTGGACGTGATCAGCCTGGCGATGGGGTTTGTGCTGCGGGTGCTGGCGGGGTGCGCGGCGGTGATGGTGACGCCCAGCCCGTGGCTTTTGAACGTGACGTTCTTTGTGGCGATGTTCCTGGCCTTCGGCAAGAGGCTGGGCGAGCGGAGCACGACGCCCGATGCGGCGGCGGCGCGGAAGGTTCAGGAGCAGTACACCGATGCGCTCTTGCGGATGGTGGTGGTGGTGACGGGGGTGGGTGCGCTGATCACGTACGCGGGGTATGTGCAGTCGCGCGGGGATCAGTATCACTTTGGGTTCAACCTGCTGTGGCTGACGATGCTGCCCGCGACGTTCGCCCTGCTGCGGGCGATGCTGCTGGTTGAGAACGGGAAGTACGACGACCCCACCGAACTGGCGGGGAGCGACCGGCCGTTCCAGATCGCGGCGGTCTTGTTCGCGGGGATGACGGTGGGGCTGATGGTGGCGTTTTCGGGGAGTTGAGGGGGAGCGGGGACGGGTGCATCCGGCGGCGGGCTGGGGTGGTATACGGGTCGTGCGAATCCGTCGGTCGGTGCATGCCCGGGTCGAAGCCCTGGAGCGCGGTGATCATGCTGATCACGTCCGCGCCGTTTTTTGTTTCCACCGAGGTCGCCCAAGTCATTACACTCCGACGTCAGCCCGCCGGGCCGGTGGCCCGGTTGGGCGTGAGTGCATCGGGTGTTTGAAGGAGCAGAAGCATGGCCAGTGCGCAGTGGTTGCGGATGACGGCTCTCTCGTTGGTTCTGCTGGCGGGGAGTCCGCTGGCGCTGGCGCAGCCGGGTGGCGAAGAGGGTGACGGGCCCGCGCCGCGCGGGAAGGAACCGCCCGAGTTCCCGCAGTGGAGCGACGTGTCCAAGAACTTCGTGAAGGTGAGCAGCTCGGCGGATGGGGCGGAGGGGCTGTACACGCTGTGGAAGCGAGACAAGGACCAGCGGCTGCTGGCCGAGCTCCCGCGCGACTTTGGTCGCCAGCGGATCTTCATCGCGACGACGTACGCCGCGGGCATCCCGACGGCGGGCATCCAGCTCGGCGAGACGTACGCGTACTGGCGGCGGTACGACAAGCGGATGGCGCTGGTGATCCCGAACGTGGAGACCAGGGTGACGGGCGCGGCGGAGTACAAGAAGACCGATGAGCGGTTGTACACCGACACGGTGCTGCTGGACCTGCCGATCCTGACGATGGGCCCGGGGGGCGGGCCGGTGATCGACGTGAACGAGTGGCTGGTGGGGAACGCGGAGAAGTTCTTCGGGTTCGGGGTGGCGGGGGCGAACAAGCGCCTGGTGAGCATCACGAAGGCGAAGGCGTTCCCGAAGAACCTGGAACTGTCGTTCGAGATGCCCTCGCGGACTGGGCAGCTCACGACGATCTACTACTCGATCAGCCTGATCGAGGGCTCGCGGGACTACAAGCCGCGCCTGGCGGACCCGCGGATCGGGTACTTCACGACGAGCCACCGCGACATCAGCAAGCAGTCGGGCGACACGCAGTGGGTGCGGTACATCAACCGCTGGCACCTGGAGAAGCGCGACCCGAGCCTGGCGATGAGCCCGCCCAAGGAGCCCATCGTTTTCTACATCGAGGGGAACACGCCCGTGCCGTACCGGCGCTGGGTGCGTGAGGGCATCCTGGCGTGGAACAAGGCGTTCGAGAAGGTGGGGATCGTGGACGCGGTGGAGGTGTATCAGCAGGACGCGCAGACGGGCGCGCACATGGACAAAGACCCGGAGGACGCGCGGTACAACTTCGTGCGGTGGTCCAGCGCCGACCTGGGCTTCGCGATCGGCCCCTCGCGCGTGAACCCCGAGACGGGTCAGATCCTGGACGCGGACGTGGTGCTGGACGACGGGTTCATCCGCGGGTGGATCCGGCAGTACAACGAACTCATCCCCGAAACGGCGATGCTGGGCTACGGGCCCGACGTGCTGACGTGGCTGGAGAAGAACCCGGAGTGGGACCCGCGCTTCCGCATGGCCAGCCCGGCGGAGCGTGAACTGCTCCTTGAGCAGCGCGTCTTTGAGCAGGCCAAGGCGGCTCAGGAGATGGCGCAGGCGGCGCAGAACGGCGAGGCCTACGCGTCCGCGAAGATGAGCCTGCGCTCGGGGCGGCCGCTGCTGTTCGGCACCATGCCGTCGGTGGCGTCGCACGACCTGGCCTGCAAGTACCACGGTCGCTGCACGGCGATCCTGGGCAAGTCGGTGGACGTGGCGATGATGCGGACGAGCATGGAGATCCTTGGGCTGGTGGACGAGGACATGCTGCAGCCCGAGGGTGACGGCGAGGGCGACAAGCCCGAGAAGCCCGAAGGCGCGAAGAAGGAGCCGCCCAAGAAGAAGACGCCGATGATCGACGGGCTCCCCGAGTCGTTCGTGGGCCCGCTGCTGAAGGACCTGGTGATGCACGAGGTCGGGCACACGCTGGGTCTGCGGCACAACTTCAAGGCCTCGAGCATCGCGACGGTGAGCGAGATGAACCAGGAGGACTTCAAGGGCAAGCGGACCATCACCGGGTCGGTGATGGACTACACGCCCTTGAACATCAACTTCAAGGACGGGCCGGTGCAGGGCGATTTCTCGATGATCGGGCCCGGCCCGTACGACCTGTGGGCGATCGAGTACGGCTACACGACCGACGGGGACCTCAAGCAGATCCTGTCGCGCGTGTCGGAGGCGGAGCTGCCCTACGCGACGGACGAGGACATCAGCGGCCCCGACCCGTACGCCAAGCAGTTTGACCTGGGCAAGGACAGCGTCGCGTATTCCGAGAGCGTGATGCGGCTGGTGCAGCACCTGCGTCCGAAGATCCTGGAGCGGATCGTCAAGAACGGCGATTCGTGGGAGAAGGCGCGGCGCGCGTACCTGCTGCTCCTGGGTCAGCACGTGCGGGCGGTGCGCATCGCGGCGTGGCACGTGGGCGGCGCGAACGTGAACCGTGACCGCAAGGGCGATCCCGGCGACCGCCCGGTGGTGACGCCCACCGACATGGCCCTGCAGCGTCGCGCGCTGAAGTTCGTCATGGAGAACACCTTCCGCGACGAGGCCTTCGGGCTCACCCGCGAGATGCTGGCGCGGTTCGGGCTGGACAAGTGGTACGACGGCGGCGGCATGGCCTCGCTGTTCCAGGACCCGGCCTTCCCGATCCACGACCGGATCCTGGGCGTGCAGACGTCCGCGATCACCATGCTCATGAACCCGGTGACTCTGCAGCGCGTGTACGACAACGAGTTCCGCATGGACCCCGGTCAGGACTGCCTGACGCTGCCGGAACTCATCGACACCGTGACGGCCGAGGCGTTCAGCGAGCTGGACAACCTCCGGAGCGGGACGGCGCGCGAGCCGTCGATCTCGAGCCTGCGGCGCAACCTGCAGCGCGAGCTCATCAACCGGCTGATCGACCTGTCGCTTCCCGAGAACATGTCGGGCGCGGCGAGCAAGCCGATCAGCAACCTGGTGGTGGCCAAGCTGCGCGAACTGCAGAAGCGGATCGACAGCGCCAAGGAGTCGTCGGGCCTGGACCCCTACACCAAGGCCCACCTGGGCGAGGCGTCCATCCGGATCGGCAAGGCGCTGGAAGCCCAGTTCATCTACAACCAGCCCACGATGGGCTTCGGCGGGATGTTCGGGATGATGATGGGCCAGCCCACCCCCGCGGGTGAGCCGCTGGCACCGCGCGACACGACGCTGGGACGCTGAGTCGCGAGTTCAGGACTGGAGATTCACCACGCCGGCCGGGGACAACCCCGGCCGGCTTTGTTTTTGGCGTACGTTCGGTTTTGGAGTCGGGTATTGACCCCTAATGAGGGCTGAAGATGGGCAAACTGGAGAAGGTCCGTAGTTCGTTATCTGCGCAACTCCAGCATTTCCGGACGCTTAACTGCAGGAACTGTGCCGAGTTTGCCGGGAGTTGGATCACGCGGGCGATTCGCAACGTATAGTTCTTTGCCGCGACCCCGCTGTGGTGACATAGTTGGGTCGCGAACCTACTCAGACTCTCTCCTCCTGTGGGCCGACGGGTAAATCTGTCGGCCCACTTCTTTTTTTATCCCGTGGGTTGTCCCTGCTCGCCGCGGGCCCAGGCGGCCCAGGCTCGGCGGGCGGCGGCCTGGAAGCGGGCGGCGAAGGCGCGGGCGTCGCAGAGCGTGCTGGCGGCGACCTGGGCGCGGAGAGCGGCGCGGGTGCGGGCGAGCCCGGGGGTATCGGCCGCGAGGGCCGCGGCTTTGGCGACGAACTCGTCGGCGGTGGAGGCGATCCACTCGGGCCGGCCGGCGGCGGTGAGGAGCGACGCGCCGACGCGCTCGGCGTGCAGGCCCTGCGGCGTGGCCAGGGTGATCACGGGCACGCCCATCCACAGCGCCTCACAGGTGGTGGTGGTGCCGGCGTAGGGGAACGTGTCGAGCGCGGCGTCCACGCGGTGGTAGACGGCGAGGTGGTGGCGCGTGTCGGCCTCGGGCGGCAGGAGCGTGACGCGATCCAGATCGTGGCTGGCGTCGAGCAGCCGGCGGCGGAGCATGTCGCGCACGGACTCGTGCGAGAGGATCATGGCCTTGATGACCAGCCGCGAGCCGGGGACGGCGTTCAGGACGCGGGCCCACACGCGGAGCACTTCGTCGTTGACCTTCTGGAGCATGTTGAAGGAGCCGAAGGTGAAGGGCTCGCCCCGCGTGCTGGGAGGGGGCAGGGGCTCGGGGGCTTCGGCGGGCGGGGTGTAGCAGGTGAAGCAGGGGTCGAGGCGCAGGGGCCGCTCGATCATCCAGCGCTCGGCGCCCGGCGGGTCGGTGATCGAGTCCACGACGCGGTAATCGATGAGGCGCAGGCCGGTGGTGGAGGGGTAGCCGCACCAGGTGATCTGAACGGGCGCGGGCTTGCGGCGCAGGAGGGTGAGGCGGTGGTCGCGTGTGAGCCCGCTGAGTTCGACGAGGACGTCGATCTGGTCGTCGAGGATCCGGCGGAGGATGGCGTCGTCGGGCTGATCGACGACGTGGCGGAATGCGCCGCCGGCGGCTTCGGCGCCGGCCTTGATGTCGGCGCTGAGGTTGTCGAGCGAGAAGCCGGTCATGTAGGCGAACGGGGTGACGAGGCTTGGGTCGGCTCCGCGGATGAGCGCGCGGGCGAAGTAGGCGACGGAGTGGGATCGGAGGTCGGGGGAGAGGAAGCCGATACGCAAGGGGCGTGCGGGGCCTTCGGGGGGCGGAGTCTGGGCGGGCCGGTCGTGGGCGATGGGCGGCCGGGGGTCGAGCAGCTCGATAAGGCGGCCGACATTCTCGTGCACGGCGCGGATGCGCGCGGGGACCGCGGGGAACTCATACTGCGCGGTGCGGGCGATGCAGAGGGCCATCTCGGTGTCGCTGGTGAACGAAGCGAGGCCCTTCTGGTAGATCGCGACAGCGTCGGCGGTGCGGCCCAGCGCGGCGAGGGCCGAGCCCAGGCGGACGATGATCGCGTGCTCGGTGGGGAAGCGATCAAAGCCGCGGCGGGCGACGGACTCGGCCTGGTCGAGGAGGTTCAGGCGTTCGTAGGCGGAGGCGAGGAAGGCGTACGTGGAGGGTTCGTCGGGCTGAAGCGCGAGCACCTCTTCGAGGATGCGGGCTTCGTCCTTGACACGGCCGCAGAGGCTGTAGACGCGGGCGAGTTCAAGACGGAGGGGCACGGAGGCGGCGTCGGCGGCGACGGCTCTTTCGGCGAAGTGGGCGGCCTGCTCGGTCTGGCCGGTGGCGATGAGGGCGGCGCGCATCGCGTCGAAGGCGGGCGCGTCGGGGCGGTTGCCGGCGGCCTGCACCATGCGGCGGGCGATGGCGAGGGCCTGCTGACCCTTGCCCTGAGCGCACAGCGCGAGGACCTGCTGGTTCTTGGCGATGCTGGACACGAGGGCAGTTTACCTCCCGGCGGCCCAGGCCTCCCACGCGCCGACGACGGCGCGCTCAAAGCGGCGGCAGAAGGCGGGGGCGTCCATCAGCGGCGAGGCGATGAGGCGATCGCGGAGTGAAGATCGCAGGGCCGCGCGGCGGGCGGGGTCGGCCGCGAGACCGGCGGCGATGTCGAGGTACTCATCGGGCGTGGAGGCGATGAGGTCTGTTGCGCCCACGGCGGTGAAGAGGCTGGCCGAGACGCGGGCGGCGTGCATGGACTGCTCGGCGGGCGGGCAGAGCGTGACGACGGGCACGCCCATGTAGAGCGCCTCGCAGGTGGTGGTGGTGCCGGTGTAGGGGAAGGTGTCGAGCGCGACGTCGACGCGGTGATAGGCGGCGAGGTGCCCGCCCTGCTCCTTGATCGGCGGCAGCATCTGGATGCGGTCGGCGGGCGCGCCGGCGGCGATGAAGCGGGCGGCGAAGTCCTCGCGGGTGGTGGCGTCGGTGAAGGCCAGCGACTTCACCATGAGGTGGGCCGTGGGAACGCGGCGGAGCAGGCGCGACCAGAGCTCAATGACGCCCGCGTTGACCTTGAGGATCATGTTGAAGGACCCGAAGACGACGCGTCCGTCGGCGTGGGCCGAGTGCGGCGCGGGGGCGGGGGCTTCGCTGGGCGGGCGGTAGCAGAGGAAGCAGGGGTCGAGGCGGAGGGGCCTTTCGGCGAGGTACTTCTCGTGCCCGGGCGGGTCGGTGATGGAGTCGACGAGGCGGTAGTCGATGGTGCGGAGCCCGGTGGTGGCGGGGTAGCCGCAGTAGGTCATCTGCACCGGCGCGGGGCGGAGGCGCAGGACGCCCAGGCGGTGGGAGGTGGTGACGCCGTTGAGATCGATGAGGACGTCGACCTTGTCGAGGGCGATTCGGCGGGCGAGGTCTTCGTCGCTGAGGACGCCGACGGTGGCGAAGGCGCCCGCGCCGCCGCGCTCCACGTGGGCTTTGAGGCGGGCGGTGACGTCGTCGCCGTGGTGGCGCGTGAAGTAGGCGTGTGGGCGGATGAGTTTGCGGTCGAGGTGTTCGAAGAGGGCCTCGATGAAGGCGGCGACGGAGTGGCGGCGGAAGTCGCTGGAGAGGAAGCCGACGCGGAGGGGCGACGAGCGCGCGGCGCCCGCGGCGGGGCGGTCGTGGCGCAGGGGCGCGGTGAAGGAGCCGATCTCGAGCAGGCGTCCGAAGTTGAGGTGGGCGGCGGCGACGCGGGCGGGCTCGCAGGGGAACTCGTAGAGCGAGGTGGTGGCGAGCTGCATGGCGACGGTGAGGTCGTCGCGGTGGTCGCGGAGGAGGGCCTGGAGCACGTCGTTGCCCTCGCGGGCCCGGCCCTGTTCCATGAGCGCGCTGGCGAGGCGGAACTGCAGCGGCGTGTGGTGAGGATGAAGGACGAGCCCGTCGCGGGCGGCCTGCTCGGCCTCGCGGTAACGCCCGCACTCGTGGAGCACGGCGACGAGCAGCGCGTGGGCCCAGTCCTGGTCCGGGTGGTCGCGGACGACGGCGCGCATGAGTTCGACGCTTTCGTCAAAGCGCTTGGCGTGCATGAGCGTGGTGGCCAGATCGGCGCGGGCGTGCGGATCGGTCGGCGCGGATTCGGCGAGCTTGCGGGCGTAGTAGATCGCGCGGTCGAACTCCTGGCGGCAGAGGCAGATGAGGCGCATGGCCTCGATGGCCGGGGGCTGGCCCGGGTTCTGCTGGAAGATGCGCGAGGCGAGCGCGAGGGCCTGGTCGAGCTTGCCCTCGTGCAGCAGTTTGTAGGGCTGGGCGAGTTTGGCGTCCAGGGTGCTCATGCGGTCGTGGTCTAGAGCATCAGCCCGCTTGGGCTGCTGGGTTGGGCGGAGCAGGCGTCCTTCCACGCGGTGCGGAGCGCAGCCTCGAAGCGGCGGGCCATGCCGGGCCCGTCGCAGAGCATCGACCCGGCGACCTGGTCGCGGAGGGTGGCGCGGTAGCGCGCCCGGCGGGGCTCGTCATCGGCGAGCGCGCGGGCGAGTTCGACGTACGCCTCGGGTGTGTCGGCGATGAGTTCGGGGAGGCCCGCGGCGGTGAGCAGCGAGCCCGAGACGCGGGCGGCGTGGCGATCACCCCACAGCGCGACGACGGGCACGCCCATCCACAGCGCTTCGCAGGTGGTGGTGGTGCCGTTGTAGGGCGTGGGGTCGAGGGCCACGTCGAGGTCGTCGTAAAGGGCCAGGTGTTCGCGGAGGCTCTTGGTGCGGGCGACGCCCACGAGGCGGTGGGGCTCGAGCCCGGCGGCCTCGAAGGCGCGGCGGAGGAGGACCCAGGAGGCGTCGGACTCGATCGAGTTGCTCTTGAGCAGGAGCGTGGAGCCCAGGACGGCCTTGAGGACGCGCACCCACAGATCGATGGTGGCGGTGGAGATCTTGCCGGCGACGTTGAAGGAGCCGAAGCGGATGGGGCCGGGGCGGCGCGAGGCGGCCACCGGCGGAGCCTCCGGGGGCGCGCGGTAGCAGTGCATGCACGGACCGAGGCGCAGGAGGCGCTCGGTGGTGTAGGCCTCATACCCGGCGGGGTCGGTGGTGTCGGCGACGAGGCGGTAGTCGGTCTGGGGCAGCCCGGTGGTGTTGGGGTAGCCCAGGTACGTCATCTGCACGGGGGCGAGGCGGCTTCGGAACATCCACACGGCGGAGGCGAGGGTGTGCCCGGCCAGGTCGATGAGGATGTCGCACTTCTGCTTGAGGATGATCTCGCCGGCGCGCAGTTCGTCGCAGCCCAGGATGCTGGTCCAGGCGGCCGCCTGCTCGCGCAGACGGCGGGTCCAGGCGTCGGTGTCCTTCTCGGCGCGGGTGCTGATGAAGACGTACTCCACGGCGTTCTGGTCGCGGCAGGAGAGGATCGGCTCCATGAAGAACGCGACGGGGTGCTGAGCCAGATCGCCCGACATGAGCCCCACGCGGAGCTTCTTGCCGGGGTCGGCGGGCGCGGGCGGGCGGGGGAAGCGGGGCGCGGGGTGAAGGCTCATGCGGCGGCCGATCTCGGCGTGGGCGGCGCGCTGCTGCATGGGCGTGCATTCGGAGACGAAGTTGAGGGCGGCGGCGTAGTCGGAGGCGATGCGCGGGTTGTCGGGCATGTTGGCGCAGCCCTGGAGCAGGAACGCGAGCGACTCGTTCCAGCGGCCCAGCAAGCCGTAGGTCTGCCCCAGGCCCTGGTACGCGGGTTCGTTGTCGGCGGGGTTGAGTTGCAGGGAGCGCTGGTAGGCGGCGATGGCCTCTTCGTAACGGCGGGCCGCGGCGAGGATGTGCCCGCAGGAGGACCACAGGCCCGGGTCCTGGGGCATGAGTTCAACGGCGCGGCGGATGATGGGCACGGCCTCTTCGGAGCGGTTGAGCGACCAGAGCGTGCGGGCGAGGTGCCCGTGGGCGACGGCCACTTCGGGGCGAAGGGCGATGGAGCGTTTGACGAGGAACTCGGCCTGGGCGGAGTTGCCGCGGTCAAAGGCGATCTGGGAGGCGAGCAGGAGCGCGTAGGGGTCGGAGGCGTTGCGCTTGAGGTAGCTGGAGATCTGGCGTTCGGCCTCGTCGAGGTTGCCGGCGTGGTAAAGCTCGGTGGCCTGCACGAGGATCGGGCGGACGCTCATGCGAGCCCTCCGCGGGCCGGCGCGTGCAGCGCGGGGCGGACGTGGGGCGCGGCGGCGGCGAGCCGGGAGCGGGCCCAGTC
>JALHNL010000043.1 GCA_022843545.1 Phycisphaerales bacterium
CGTCGGCGTCGGCGGCGCGAGCAACGCAAGGGAGAGGCTGGCAGCGGCTATGGCGGCGGCGGTGACCATAAATGAAAACTCCCCGAGCACGCCGGGGTTCGGCGTGGTCGGGGAAGTCTAGTTCTGCCCGCGACGGAGCACCCGTGAGGCGTGTGCAGCCCACTGGGGCATCAACGCGGAAGCGAAATCGGCTACCTCAGGTCAGTTGGGATTGGCGGGCTTGGCGGGCTCAGCAGGAGCGGCCGGGGCGGCGGGCGTGGCGGGCGCGGCCGGGGTCGCCGGCTTCTCTTCGCAGCCAACGAGCGTGATGGCCGGGATCGCGCAGATGCCGAGAACCAGAACCAGGGAAAGCAGCTTCTTCATGGGTCCGTCTCCGAAAGTGCCCCGCCGGCGAAGCAACGCGCATCCGTGGCGGGGGCGGGTTTAGCCTAACCGAAAGTCATCTTAGGTGCAAGGCCCGTTCCACCGTGCGGACTAGGGATACGCAAGGCGGAAACGGCCCCCCGGCTCCGCGGAACACGACGCTCCGGCAAGCCGGGCTACATTCCATCGGTGCTACGTCTGACCCGTAGGGTGCGGTTCGCGATCAACCCGGGCGGGTCGGGGGACGGGGCGGCGCGCACCAACGGTTACGCGGGTGTGCCGGCGATGGTCGGCCTCGGGCGGCATTACGAACTGACGGTGACCTGCCGTGGCGAGGCGGACCCGGTGACGGGGTACTTCCTGGGCATCCAGGAGATCGACCGCGCGGTGAGGCGGGCGGGGGTGCCGCTGATCGAGCGGGCGTGTCGCGAGCGGCCCGAGGCGGAGCCGGGCGCGGTGCTGCCGGAGGTGGCCCTCGCGGTGAATGCGGAGCTGGGCGGGATCGTGGAGCGGGTGAGGTGGCACCTGTCGCCCTTCTACTCTGTGGAGGTGAGCGTGCCCATGACCCAGCCCGCGAAGGTGATGCTCCGCCAGCGGTTTGAGTTCGCCGCGGCGCACCGGCTGCACGCGCCGAGCCTGAGCGAGTCGGAGAACCGAGCGGTCTTCGGCAAGTGCAACAACCCGCTGGGGCACGGGCACAACTACGTGGTGGAGCCGGCGGTGGAGGTGGTCGCGGATGGGGTGGCGGGTGCGCCGCCGTTCTCGCTGGCGATGCTGGAGCGCGCGGTGGACTCGGCGATCCTGCAGGTGATGGATCACAAGCACCTGAACCTGGAAGTGCCCGATTTCGTGTCGCCCGGCGGGCTGAACCCGTCGGTGGAGAACATCGCGAAAGTGTGCTTTGAGCGGCTGGCGCCGGTGGTGGCGGCGGGCTCGGGCGGTGCGGCTCGCCTCGTGACGATGACGGTGTTCGAGACCGAAAAGACATCGTGCACGTATCCGGCGTGAGCGGGCCGGGGCGGCGAAAGCGACTACCCATGCGGATTGACAACTTCATCAACAACGAGTTCGTGAGCGCCGAGGGCGGGGCCGCGATGGACGTGATCGAGCCCGCGACGGGGCAGGCCTATGCACGGGTGGCGGATTCGACGCCCGCAGACGTGGACCGCGCCGTGGCGGCGGCGAAGGCGGCCTTCGCGGGATGGTCGGCCACGCCCGCGGCGCAGCGGGCGGCCGCGCTCTTCCGGCTCGCGGACCTGATCGACGCGAACCTGGACGCGCTGGCGGAGGCGGAGTCTCGCGACGCGGGCAAGTCGATCTCGCAGACGCGCACGCTGGACATCCCGCGGTGTGCGGCGAACTTCCGCTACTTCGGCGGGGCGGTGGTTCACGGCGCGGGCGAACTGTTTGAGTCGGCCGCGCCGGGCGGGGCTGAGGCGTCGGCGCTGAACATGGTGCTGCGGCGCCCGCGCGGGGTGGCGGGGCTGATTTCGCCGTGGAATCTGCCGCTGTACCTGCTGACGTGGAAGATCGCGCCGGCGATCGCGACGGGCAACACCTGCGTGTGCAAGCCCTCGGAGGTGACTCCCGCGACGGCGTCGATTCTGGGCGACCTGATCCGACGGGCGGGGCTGCCGCCCGGGGTGGTGAACATCGTGCACGGGCGGGGCGACCGCGCCGGCGCGGCGCTGGTGACGCACCCGGACGTGCCGGCGATCTCGTTCACGGGCTCGACGGGCGTGGGCAAGTGGATCGGTCGCGAGGCGGGCGAGCGGCTGAAGCGCGTGTCGCTGGAACTGGGCGGCAAGAACGCGATGATCGTGCTGGAGGATGCCAACCTGCCCGAGGTCGCGGACCTGGCGGTGAGGGCGGGCTTCACGAACCAGGGGCAGGTGTGTCTGTGCACGTCGCGGCTGCTCGTGCATCGGCGGATCTTCGGCGTGTTCGTCGACGAACTGACGCGCCGGGTGAGCGCACTGCGCGTGGGCGACCCCGCGGACCCCGCGACGCAGCAGGGCGCGCTGGTGAGCGCGGCGCACATGGAGAAGGTCCACGGCTACGTGGAGCTCGCGCGGCGCGAAGGGGCGAACGTTCATTGCGGCGGCGGCCCGCTGCTGGGGGCACGCCATCTGCCCGAGCGCTGCCGCGGAGGCTACTTCTACGCCCCCACCGTGCTGAGCGGGCTGAGCCCGCAGAGCCGCGTGGAGACCGAGGAGATCTTCGGCCCGGTCGTGAGCGTGACACCCTTTGACACCGATGAGGAAGCGCTCGCGCTGGCCAATGGCACGCCCTACGGCCTCGCGAGCGTGATCTGCACGCAGCACCTGTCACGGGCGCACAGCCTGGCGCGGCGTGTGGACGCGGGCGTGGTGTGGATCAACGGGTGGCTGGTGCGCGACCTGCGCACGCCGTTCGGCGGGATGAAGCACAGCGGCGTGGGACGTGAGGGCGGGGGCGAGGCGCTGCGGTTCTTCACCGAGCCGCGGAATGTGTGCCTGCGGATGTGAGGCCTGTTCGCGGTAACGCGGCGAGTTCTGAGGCAAGACGGATGGCCACCGCGGAGGGCGCGAAGAGCTCGGAGGGGATGTACGCGGAGGGACGCGGGGGTGCGCGGAGATGGGGGAAGAAGAAGACGGGCGGGGGCAGGAGACGTGAAGCGGTCTCCTTGGGCCCAACTGACTGGGCTCGGGTTGCGGCGACTGGGTTTGGGCGTGGGAGGTGGCCAAGGCTCCGCACCACCTTCGGGCCCTTCGCGTCCTTCGCGGTTGCGGTCTTGATCGCGTGGCTCAGCACGCCAAAGGGCCAGTCGCGATCAGCCCTCCGCCACCACCTTCACCTCAAAGTTGATCGGCGCGTTGCCCGACTGCGGTAGGGCGGCGATCTCGATGGTCGTTCGCGTGGGCGGATTCGGCCCGGCGAAGTACTCGCTCCAGAGACGGTTGAAGGTCGCGAAGTCACGCTTCAGGTCGGTCATGAAGACCAGCACATCGATGACCTTGGTCCACGATGAGCCGTGCTGCTCGAGCACGGTGCGAACGTTGTCGAAGCATGAGCGCACCTGGGCCTCGATGTCGTAGGTCTTGACCGTGCCGTCGGGATTGAGCACGACGCCGGGGATGTCCTTGGTGCCGTGGCGGCGCGGGCCGATGCCGGCGAGGAAGATGAGGCCACCCGCGCGGCGGGCATAGGCGTAAGCGCCGACGGGTTCGGGCGGGCGGTGCGTGGTCATCGCGGCATGATACGGGAACTGGGCAGGGGCCTTGGTGCGTGCGCAGGCGGCGAGGGAGGCCTGGGCGGCTCGAATCGGCTACGGGCGATGGCGAAGAAGGCACCAAGGCACGCGGCATCAAGGCATCAAGACGAGTGGTGATTGTGGTATGCTGCGGGCATGCTCATCTGCTCCGCGTTCGTCATGCTTTCCGGTGTCGCGCTTCTGCAGCCGGCGCAACCCGCTCAACCGCCCGCTCGACCAGCGGCGCGGGCGCCGGCGCTGGAAGCGATCAGCGCCGATCAGGTGCGCGAGGCCCTGACGATCGGGGCCAAGGCGATCGTGGGGATGGAGTCGGGCGACCCCAACGCCAAAGACTTGCCCGCCGACGCGCCGCGCGGCGAGTGGCCGTACGAGGGCGTGTACCGCGTGCGTGGGCAGATCCCGGTGGGATATCGGGTGGGCGGGACGGCGATCTCCGCGTTGGCGCTGATGGCGGCGCCGGGGTACGCGGAGGACGAGGCCCGGCGCGCGGCGGTGGCGCGGGCGACGGCGTTTGTGTGCGCGGCGATCGAGCACCCGCTGATGTCAGTCAAGAACTACGACGCGGGTTACGACGTGCGCGGCTGGGGGTATACGTACGGCGCGCACTTCCTGCTTGACCTGCAGAAGCGCGGGCTGGTGCCCGAGGGACAAGCCGCATCCGTGGAGGCGGCGCTGGCGTTCTACCTCGACGGCATCGAGCAGACGCAGATCCCCGCGGTGGGCGGATGGAACTACGCCCGTCCCAATGGGCGCGACCAGCCCGCAGGCCCGTCGAGCTTCATGACCGCGGCGACGGTGCAGACGTTGCTCTTGGCCAAGGCGGCGGGGCGCGAGGTGAAGGCGGACACGCTGGAGCGCGCGCTGCTCGTGCTTGAGAAGAGCCGCTACCCCAGCGGGTCGGTGGCCTATTCAGGAGCGGCGCAGCGGGGCGGCCGGGGAGACAGCACGCCCGGGGCCACCGGACGCATGTGCATCGTGGAGGCGACGCTGCTGATGGCGGGGCGGGGCGACGTGAAGGACGTGCGCGGCGCGCTGGACGCGTTCTTCACCCACTGGGACTGGCTGGAATCACGCCGGCAGAAGACCGGCACGCACGTGCCGCCGTTCGGCGTCGCGCCGTACTACTTCATGTTCGCCCATCGCTACGCGGCGCAGTGCGTGGAGCTGCTGCCCGCCAGCGAGCGCGAGGAGTACCGGCGGCGCTACCTGCTCACGCTGTGGCGCTCGCGCGAAGCGGACGGGACGTGGAACGACCGCGTGTTCAGGCGCTCGGCGGCGTACGGGACGGCGATGGCGATGCTGGGGATGACGGAGGGCGCGGATCGCGCGGCGAAGTAACCTCACGGTCCCGGGTTGTACTTCATCTTCTCGCTCACCTTGTTCTTCCCGTCGACGATCAGCACCTGCGGGTGGTGCCGGCGATATTCCTCGTCGGTGAGCAGGGCGTAGTGCATGATGATGACTTTGTCGCCCGGCTCGACGAGGTGGGCCGCCGCGCCGTTGACCTCGATCACCCCGCTGCCCCGCTTGCCCAGGAAGACGTAGGTCTCGAAGCGTTCGCCGTTGCGGCAGTTGGCCACGGCGACCTGATCGGAGACGCGCATGCCGCAGGCCTCGAGCAGGTCGGCGTCGATGGTGATGGAGCCGACGTAATCGGGCTTGGCGGCGGTGACCGTCGCCATGTGGATCTTGCTGTGGAGGACGGATCGGAGCATGGGAGGCCAGAGTAGCCCGGCACAGGGGTTGGTCGGGGCTTCGGAGGTTCGTTACCCCACACCCCGGGGGTCGCGCCCATGGCCGCCCGGTTCTGGGACCGGCGACCCTCACCTTCCCCGACCAAATGGCCGAAGCAGAACTCTCCGCTTTGCGGGCCGGGGCCCGGCGGCGGCGATATCCTTTGCACTCATGCCCGGATCTTCCCAACCCGCCGGCACCACCCAACACCGCACGCGCGGGACGGGTGGCGGTCTGGGGGGCATCGCCCTGCTGCTGCTGGTGGCGCTCACGCTTTCCGCAAGCACCAGCCCGACCGACTGGTCGCGGCTGGCTCGGCCGGGGTCGAGCGGTCAGAGCGACGCGGCGGTGATGACGCAGAGGCTGGCCGGGGCGATTGTGCATGTTCAGCGCCGGACCGTTGAACGGCAGCGTGTGCAGCCCCGCCCGGAGGTGGCCGCCGCGCTCTTCGGCGGGCGCGTGGATTCGGTCCTGGCGGCGGCTACGGAGCGTCCGATCGCGGCCCGCGCGGTCGCGCTTGATCGGCTGAATCCCGCCAACGTGTCGCTGCCTCCGCCGGCGAGGGCCTGACCGCCCAGCCCCCGGCGGCGCCCCGCACCCTGATGTGCCCGCCGCCCCCACTCACATCCCTCGAGCAGCGAAGTCCTCCACACGACCGACCGTCGTGCGTCCGCATTTGGGCGCACGCCCCGCGCGGCCATTGGCCGCCGTCTTATCGAGATTCCCATGTCCAAGCAAGACATCCCCATCATCGGCCCCATCCTGAACAAGATCATCGGCAGCCGCAACGAGCGCTTTGTGAAGCGCTACACGCAGCGGACCAACGCCATCAGCGCGCTCGAGCCCAAGATGCGGGCGATGAGCGACGCCGACATCCGCGGGATGGTGGGCAAGTTCCGCGACCGGCTGGACAAGGGCGAGAAGGCCGACGACCTGATGGTCGAGGCGTTCGCCGTGGCCCGCGAGGCGATGGACCGGGCGGTGGGCATCCGGAACATCTTCAACCCCAAGCACAACTTTGACCCCTCCGCGCTGCCCGCGGAGGCCCGCCGGCTGTACGACCAGGTGAAGGCGGAGGTGGACTCCAAGGCTCCGGTGGCGCCCGATGGGGCCTACTTGGGGCATCCCGAACCGATCCCGGGGTACATGCAGGTGGACATTCCGCCCGCGCTGTACGAAGCGGTCCGGGCGCTGTACCCCGAGAGCCGCCCGCCGTTCCGGGCTCGCCCGTTCGACGTGCAGCTCATCGGCGCGATGGTGCTGTACCAGGGTCGGATCAGCGAGATGAAGACGGGCGAAGGCAAGACGATCGTGGCGCCCCTGGCGTGCTACCTGGCGGCGGTGGAGCGGCAAAGGGTTCACGTGGTGACGGTGAACGACTACCTCGTGCAGCGCGACCGCGACTGGACGTTCCCGTACTTCTGGGCCCTGGGGCTCACCGTCGGGGCGATCCACCCGCAGCACATGCAGAGCGAGGACATCAAGCGCCGGATGTATGACTGCGACGTGGTGTACGGCACCACCAGCGAGTTCGGCTTCGACTATCTCCGCGACAACATGAAGAAGTCGGTGGAGATGCAGGTGCAGAAGAAGCGGCAGTTCGCGATCGTGGACGAGGTGGACTCGATCCTCATCGACGAGGCCCGCACGCCGCTGATCATCTCGGGCGCGGCGCACGACGACAAGCCGCGCTACGAACTGGCGGACAAGCTGGCGCGGCACCTGGTGCAGAAGAACCGCCCGTGGCAGGACGCCGAGGACGCGATCGTGGCGGTCCGCAAGCGGATCAAAGGGCTGGAGGGCGACATCCGCAACGTGCGCGACAAGGGGCGGATCCCCGCGCTGCAGCAGCAGCTCGCGGAGGCCAAGGCGGAGCTCCCGAAGATGGAGGGCGAGAAGAAGAAGTTCGTGCAGTACTACGAGACGCGTGAGGAACGCAAGCAGGTGCACCTGACGCACGAGGGCATCGCGGAGGCGCAGCGCGCGGCGAACCTGGGCTCGTTCTACGTGGGCGAGAACATGGACCTGCCCCACCTGCTGGAGCAGTCCTTGCGGGCGCACGTGGTGTATCAGCTGGACAAGGACTACATCGTGGGCCCGGCGGAAAACCCCAACACCGGGCGGACCGAGCCCAGCATCATCATCGTGGACGTGTCGACGGGCCGCCCGATGGTGGGCCGGCAGTGGTCCGACGGCCTGCACCAGGCGGTGGAGGCGAAGGAAGGCGTGCCGATCAAGCAGGAGAACCAGACGGTCGCCACGATCACGATCCAGAACTTCTTCAAGATGTACAAGCGGCTGGCGGGCATGACGGGCACCGCCGACACCGAGGCGCAGGAGTTCTACGACATCTACAAGCTGGACGTGGTGGCGATCCCCACGAACAAGCCGGTGCGCCGGCGCGACTTTGACGACCTGGTCTTCCTGACGCAGAAGGACAAGTGGACGTTCATCGTCGACGAGATCAAGAACTTCCACGACGTGGGCCGCCCGGTGCTGGTGGGCACCACGAGCGTGGAGAAGAGCGAGACGCTGGCGAAGGAACTCCAGCGGCGCTACCAGATCAAGCACGAGGTGCTCAACGCCAAGCAGCACGAGCGCGAGGCGCACATCGTGGAGAACGCCGGCGCGCTGGGCGCGGTGATGATCGCGACCAACATGGCCGGCCGCGGGACCGACATCAAGCTGCAGCCCATCTCGCGCGAGTCGCTTTTGCGCCACTGGCAGCTGCGGAGCATCGCCCCGCGCGACGTGCCGCTGGATTGCTCGGACGACACGCTCCGCGAGCTGTGCTTCCGCAAGCTCGCGCCCGGTGTGCTCGACATCCCCAAGCGCGAGATCGAGTCGATGCCCTTCGCCGATCTTGAGCTGCGGCTGCTGAAGGTGTGGGCGGCGCAGAACACCTTCCTGACCGACCGCGAGATCGAGCGGGCCGACGCCGAGAGCCTTCGCCAGGCCTTGGACGCCAAGGGGCGGTTCCTGCTGCACCGCTTGCGCTGGTTCCCGACCATCGAGGACCTGGGCGGCCTGCACGTGGTGGGCACCGAGCGCCACGAGAGCCGGCGCATCGACAACCAGCTCCGCGGGCGCTCGGGCCGCCAGGGCGACAAGGGCTCCACGCGGTTCTTCATCAGCCTCGAAGACGAGCTGATGAAGCTCTTCGGCGGCGAGACCACCATGCGTGTGCTGGCCCGCCTGGGCATGAAAGAGGGCGACGCGATCGAGCACCCGATCCTGTCCAAGAGCGTGGAGCGGGCCCAGCGGAAGGTCGAAGAGATCAACTTCCAGCGCCGCAAGCACATCCTGGAATACGACGAGGTCATGGAGCACCAGCGCAAGCACTTCTACGGGCTGCGTCAGCGCTCGCTGGAAGGCCGCGACCTCAAGGGCCTCATCTTCGACTACATCCGCGACGCGGCCAAAGACGCCTCGACGATGTACCTGGCCCCGCAGTACGGGCTGGAGTGCGCCGCCGAGGTCATCAAGGACCGCCTGGAGGTGACGGTGAACCCGCGCCAGCTCAAGGGTCTGGAGCGCGAGGAACTGGACACGTACGCCCGCAACCGCGCACACGAGGAAGCCCGGGGGCTCATCAAGATCACCATGGGCGAGTACCTCCCCACCACCGACTCGGAGTTCGAGATGGACCTCGACACCGAGGGGCTCATCAAGTGGGCGAAGGACCGCTACGGCGTTGAACTCAGCGAGAAGGACGTGAACCCGATGACGCCGGAGAAGCGCCGGCTGGTCGAGGATCGCCTGGGCGACGCCGCGGCGCGGCGCCTCGACGAGATGGACCTCTCGTCCATCGACGCGATGCTCAAGGCCGACTACGGCGCTTCGCAGCTGGTGGGCTGGGCCAAGGACAAGTTCGGGTTTGAACTGCGCGCCGACGAGGTCTCCAAGACCATGACCAGCGAGGGCATCGACGGCGTGGTGCGGCTGATGGTGAAGCAGGCGGAGACGAACTACCGCGTGCGCGAGATCGAGTACCCCGTGGACTACTCGATGGAGATGACCATGGCGTTCATGCGCCAGAACCCCGCGGTGGCGTGGGGCTATCTGGTGAACTGGGCGCGGAGCCGGTTCGGGCTGGAGTGGAACGAGGCGACGCTGAAGACCCGCCCGCCCACGCAGGTCCGCGCCGATCTCATCCGCTCCAGCACGCAGTTTGTTGACACGGGCGTGATCGAGAAGGAGGTGAAGGCGGCCGTCGCCTGCGCCACCGACGACGCGCTGGCCGAGCACTTCCGCAAGCGGTTCAAGATGGAACTCCCGGCGAACATGCGTCGCCTGGAGGCTGATGAGCGGAGCGACAAGATCCGGGCCAAGGTCGAGTCGATCCTGCGCAGCGAGCTGGTGTTCTTCGAGCGGTCGATGCTGCTGGAGATCCTGGACGGGCTGTGGAAGGACCACCTCTACGCGATGGACCAGGTCCGCGACAGCATCGGCCTGCGCGCCTTCAGCCAGAACGACCCGCGCATCGCCTTCAAGAAGGAGGGCTCGGCGCTCTTCAATGAGATGATGGACTCGGTCCGCAACCGCGTCACCGACCTCATCTTCAAGGTCAAGAAGATGCCGCTGAGCATGACGCCGGTCATGATGGCCGGCGTGATGCCGGAGATGGAGCAGCCGGCGCCGGCGCAGGCCGCGCCGATGGCCCGCAACCCCTACGCCTCCAGCGCCCCCGCCGGCCGACCCGCGCCCGGCACGGGCGTGCCCCCCGCGGGCGGAGGGGCGGGATTCTCCAGTTCGCAGGGCCTGTATTAGAGCCACCACGCGGCCCCGCCCCGGCGCACATCGCCCCGCGACGTGCCCGGGCGGGCGACGCAAGCGAAACCTATTCTCGACCATGCGTGTGCTGTTCGTGTGCCTCGGGAACATCTGCCGCTCGCCATTGGCGAAGGCGATCTTCGCGCACCAGGTCCGGGCCCGGGGCCTGGATTCGCGGATCACCATCGACTCCTGCGGCACCGGCGACTGGCACGTGGGCGACGGCGCCGACCCGCGGACGGTGACCATCGCGCAGCGCCGGGGCATCCCGTTCAGCCATGTCGCGCGCACGCTCAGCACGTCGGACTTTGAACGGTTCGATCTCATCATCGCGATGGACCGAGCCAATGTGCGCACGCTGCTGGGACGCGGCGCGCCCGCGGAGAAGGTCCACCTCATGCGGGCCTTTCAGCCCGGCAGCGAGGCCCACCACCCCCACGAATCGCACGAGGTTCCCGACCCCTACCACGGCGACGAGCGCGACTTCGCCACGGTCTTCGAGATGCTCGACGTTGCGTGCCGCGGCTTGCTGGACCGGATCGAGTCCGGGTCATTCGGTGCGCCGGCGAAGCGCTCGGGCGGCGCGGGGTTCACGCTCATCGAACTGCTGGTGGTCATCGCCATCATCGCGCTGCTGGTGGGCGTGCTGCTGCCCTCGCTCTCAGGCGCACGGCAGGCGGCCCGCGGCGTGGCCTGCCAGGGTCGGCTGCAGCAACTGGGCGTGGCCCTGTCGGGGTACCTCAACGACAGCAAGGACGCGCTGCCCCAGGTGAAGGTGGACGTGGGCGGGGGCAACCTGGCGGTGATCGGCGCGCTCTTCGGCGGCAAGAAGGGCTCGCTCCCCGCCTTCGGGATCAACGACTATGGCGCGGAACGCCGCCCGCTGAACGCGTATCTGGAGCTGGGCCGCGTGCCCCCCGACAGCGAGCCGGGCGTGTTCGAAGTAGAGGCCTACCGCTCGCCCGCCGACGTGGGGGCGATCATCCCGGGGTTCGGTCCGGTGCGGTCGATGTACGACTTCATCGGGTCCAGCTACACGCTCAACGACCACGCCCTCAACAGCGAGCAAGCGGCGACGCTGGTGCCCACAGGGGGCGGGCGGATGCCGCCGATCGTGACGCCCACCAAGACCTGGGTCCTGGGCTCGCACCCGATCTACAACTTCCAGGAGGGGGGCGACCGGGGGATGCGCTGGTACTCACGCCCGGCTTCAACGCCCGCGAGCGACCGATCTACACGGGCCAACCTGCTGTTCGCCGACTTCCACGTGGGCGGGCCCGCGGTGGTGCCGCCGGGGGTGGTGAACACGACCGACGAGTACACGTTCCTTCCCAGCCCGAATTGGCGAGTGGATTAGCGCGACGCGGGGCGAAGGATCATCCCAGCCCAAAGGCCGCGTGGACGCACTTGGCGGCGCGGGCGCCGTCGCTCTCGGCCAGCACGCACGAGATGCGGATCTCGCTGGTGGTGATGTTCTCGACGCGGATCCCCTCTTGGGCAAGCGCCTCGAACATCTTGGCGGCCACGCCCGGAGTGGTGCGCATGCCCGCGCCCACCGCCGAAAGCGTCACCAGGCCCGAGCCGACCTCGACCCCGTCGATCCGCAGGCTCTGGGCCCGGACCGCGCCGGCGACGTTCTGCACGATCGGGGCGGCCTCCAGCAGGTCCTTCTTGTCCATCGTCCAGGTGAGGTTGATGGTGCCCGGGCCGTCGTCTTCCTGGATGATGTCGTCGATGGGCAGGCTGCGCTCGGCCAGGGGACCAAAGACGCGGGCCTGCACGCCGGCGATGTTGTTCACACCGCGCAGGCTGATGCGCCCGACGTTCTTCTTGAGCACCACGTTGGCTACCGCGCGGGCTTCCATGGGGTCTGTCTCGCCGACGATCCAGGTTCCACCGGCCAGGTCTTCGGGGTCGTGGAGGTGGCTGTGGACCACCCGCACGGGCACGCCGAAGCGTTTGGCCATCTCGACCGCGCGGGGGTGCAGAACCTGGGACCCCAGCGCCGCCGCCTCCAGCATCTCATCGTATCTCACCCGGGGCAACCTCTTGGCCGCGGGAACCAGCCGGGGATCGGCGGTGTAGACCCCGTCCACGTCCTTGTAAATCTCGCAGGCCCCGCCCAAGGTGGCAGCCAGGGCTACTGCGGTGGTGTCGGACCCACCCCTTCCCAGGGTGGTCACGTCACCCGACGGGCTCACGCCCTGGAACCCCGCGACCACGGCCACCTGCCCCGCGTCCAGCAGCGTGTTCAGCCGGGCCGAGTCGATGGACTGGATGCTCGCCCGCCCGTGGACGTTGTCGGTGCGGATGGCGGCCTGCTGCCCGGTGAGGCTGATGGCGGGCACGCCCAGGCCCTTAAGGGTCAGGGCCATCATGGCGATCGAGACCTGCTCACCGGTGGCGAGCAACTGGTCCAGTTCGCGCCGGTCGGGCTGGGGCATCGCCTTCTCGGCGAGTTCGATGAGGTCGTCGGTGGCGTCGCCCATCGCCGAGACGACGATGACGACGCGCTGCCCGCGGCGTCGTGCGGCCAGGGCATGCTGGGCGCAGAGGCGGAACTTCTCCGCGTCAGCCACGGATGAGCCGCCGAACTTCTGCACGATCGTTGAAGAGAGCATCCTTGCGCGATCTCCAAGCCGGGGCGGAGCATACTCCGCCGATCTCCACGGTTCTGCCTGTCGCTAGCCGACGCGGGCGACGCCCAGGTCTTCCCACGAAAGCCCCGCCGCCGTCGCCGCCTCCGCCCACCGTTTGCACGACGCACACTGCCCGCAGGGAGCCTCCAGCGCGTCGGTGCCCGCCCGGCACCACCAAGCGTCCTTGAGCGGGGCGTCCATGTCCGCCGCCAGGTCCAGCAGCGAAGCGTCGCCCAGGTCCACGAAGGGCGTCTCAATGCGGAGTTCGGCCGGGTGCGCGGGCGGGCGGGCGTCGACGCTCAGCAATCGAGCCGCGAGCAAAGCCCGGTCAAAGACATCCGCGATGGCATCCAGGTTGGCCACCGGGAGGTTCGAGGCCGCCGAGGGCCCGCCGATGTGGACGGGCCAGACGACCCGATTCAGCCCGCGTCTGATCGCCTCGATTCCGGCCGCCAGCAGAACCGCCGAGTCGCCAAAGCCGGGCAGCGCGGCGGTTGCTTCGATGCTGATGGCGGGCCGCCCCTGCACGACGGCGACCATCTGGCAGACCGCCGAGGCCCTGAGGGCCGCGGCCGATCCCGGGGCGGTGGCGCGGGGGTCGATCCAGGCGACGGGCCCGCCGACCTCCGCGTTGTCGCGGAGTCGGGGCGTGTCGGAGGGTCGGGCCACTCCCTCGGACCAGCAGGCGAGGAAGCCGGCGATTCCGCCGTCGGTGATGATGAGCGCGGACATGAAGGTGATATCGACGAGCCCGCGCGGGCGGGCCCAGTTTCCGGCGGTGCTCTGCGCACCCGCCGCCGCCCCCCTAGCCTCTGCCCTCATGGCCCTGCCCCACGTCGAGCTTTTCACCGACGGAGCCTGCTCCGGCAACCCCGGGCCGGGGGGCTGGGCGTACGTTCTGCGTCACCCGGCGACGGGCAAGACCCGCGAGGCGTGCGGAGCGGAGCCCGACACCACCAACAACCGGATGGAACTGCAGGCGGTGATCCAGGGCCTCTCCGCCCTCACCCGCACCAGCCGGGTGGACCTGACCAGCGACAGCAAGTACGTGCTGGACGGGCTGAAGGAGTGGCTGGCGGGGTGGAAGCGCCGGGGGTGGAAGACGGCGGACAAGAAGCCGGTCAAGAATCAGGACCTGTGGATGGCCCTGGACGACCTGATGGGCAAGCACGAGGTGTCGTTCCACTGGATCCGCGGGCACGCGGGGCACGCTGAGAACGAGCGGTGCGACCAGTTGGCGGTGGCGGCCATAGAAGCCCTTCGGGCCGAGGGGCGGGTGGGCAGGCGGGCTTAACCAAGCCCCGGGGAGAAGCATGGCGAGCACGCTCACCCAACTTCACATCACCCTGATGCAGCCCACCGACCTGGGTGAGGTGCTCGACCTGTACGAGCACTATGTGCTGAACTCAACCTGCACCGCGCAGACCGAGCGCTACACGCCGGCCCAGCGGGCCGACTGGCTGGCGGTGCACCACCCCGATCGCTACCCCGTGATGGTGGCCCGGGCCCAGGCGGGCGGCCCGGTGATCGGATGGGCCAGCGTGTCGCCCTGGTCGCCCCGTCAGGCGTACGCGCGCACGGCGGAGGAATCGGTGTACGTCGCTCCGTCGCACCATGGGCGGGGCGTGGGGCGGGCGGTGCTCTGGGCGCTGATCGAGCACGTGCCCCGGCACACCTCCATTCGCGTGCTGGTCGCCCGGATCGTGCACCCCAACCCGGCCAGCGAGTCCCTGCACCGAGCCTGCGGGTTCCGCCCGGTCGGGCTCATGCGCTACTGCGCGGAGAAGTTCGGCCAGCCGCTGGACGTGCTGCTGATGGACCGGCATCTCTAAGACACGAGGTGTGGGGCGCGAGAACGAACGAGGCGGTGGGATGGGTTGGCGAGGCAATCGGCGACGCACGACGTGGCCGCGAGGCGGGCTTTGCCCGGCCCACCCCCCACTCCGCTCCGCGATGGCCGGTTGCCGACTCCCGCCTCTCTCACTTCATCCGCACCTTGAGCACCTTGCTTCCCGCCGTCACGAACACGTCGCGCCCGTCCTCGCCCCCGACCGCCACGTTGGAAACCGAGGCGATCGGCACGAAGTCGATGAATTTGCCCTTGTCCGAGAGCAGGAACAGCCCGCCGGGGCCGGTGGTGAGCACACGCCCGTCGGGCAGGACTTTGAGCCCGTCGGCCCCGCCGCGTCCGGGCTTGCCGAAGGACTTGAGGTCGGCGAAGAGCGTGGGTTTGCCCAGCGCGCCGTCGTCGCCGATGTCGAAGGCCATGACTTTGCCCTCGCCGAACTCGTTGACGAAGAGCCGCTTGCCGTCGGGCGAGAGGGCCGCACCGTTGGGCAGCTTCAGGGTGTCGCACTCCAGGCGCAGTTCGCCCGCGGGGGTGATGCGGTACACGCCCTTGTGCTTGAGCTTGAACTGGCCGCGGTTGAAGAACGTCGGGTCGGTGAAGTAGACCGTCCCGTCCTTGGCCACCGTGAGGTCGTTGGTGTCGTTGAGCGGCTGCCCGTCCCACTTGTCGGCGAGCACCACCGGCTCAGCCCAGCCGCCGGCGCGGGGGTCGAGGCGGACGATCCGGCGGGCCTTGGCCTGGGCCAGATACAGCCGACCTTGGGCGTCCATCGCGGAGCCGATCGCGCCCTCGGACTTCTCGAGGAAGACCTCGGGCTTCTCGCCCGGCGTCACCGCGTAGATGGTGCTCGAGGGATACTCGCAGAAGATGACTCGACCGGGCTTGCCGCCCTTGCCCGGCAGCCACATGGGGCCTTCGACGAATCGGTAGCCCTCCGCGATGACCTCGGGCGCGGCGCTCTCAAAGGCGGAGGGGGCGGGCGCGGTTGAGGAAGCGGGCGCGGGCTCGGGCGAGCCGGTGCCGGCGGGGGGGGCCAACAGGAACGCGACGGCCAGTGTGTGCGCGATGAGCATGCCCACAGGGTAGCGTCGAGGCTGCGAGGCTTACCGCAGGTTCTCGGTAGCCACGGTGGTCACCTTGCCGTCACGGAAGGTGACGATGATCTTGGAGGACCCGTCCTTCCAGACGTAGACCTCGTCGGGGCTGGCGTTGGCCTTGGAGTCCATCAAACCCGCGGACGAGATGCTGGTGCCGGTGGCGGCTTCTTCCTTCTCGCCCGAGCCCAGGAGTTTGGTCACCGCGTTGAGGGTCATGCCCTCGGTGACCTTCCCGGCGTTCTCGCGGGTGATCTTTTTTTCGCAGCCGCCCAGCAGGGAGATGGAGAGGACCAGACCGAGGACGAGGCAACGCGTGAGGTGCATGGAAGGCTCCAGGTGCGGAGGGCAGGGGCGAGCGCCCTTTCGCGGCGCGACCGGTCATGGTACCGTGTGCCTTAGGAGCGTGCACCGCATGCGAAGCGACCTGACCATCCCGACGGGCAGCCACGCCCATGTCCTCTTCGCCTTCGAGGCGGCGGCCCACATCAATCTGGACAAGGCTCAGGCTCTGGTTTCAGCGGCCGCCACGCGCGAGTCCATCCGTGGGCGGGCGCGCACGCCGGAGTACTTTGAGTTCCGCCCCGCCCCACTCCGGGTGGACATCCCGGTCAGGTCGCTCACGCTGGGGGGCAAGGGCGAGGGCCGCTCGTGGAGCACGAGCGACATGGTTGAGGTGACGCTGTACGACTTTGGCGCATTGGCCGTCACGTACCGCGTGCCCATCGCCGGAAGGCTGGAAGACCTGTACGACCTGGCCGACGTTCTGTATGAGAACGCCGAGTTGCTGGCCGACGCGCGCCGGCAGGCTGAAGCCATCCTGAAGCAGGTGGCCCCGGCCGTGCGGCGTTCGCATCTGGCGTCGCTGGTCGAGGATTACGTGATCTATCGCGTCGCGTCGCCGCCGGGCGTGGACCTCTCGGCGACTCTGAGCGACGCGGCGTTCCGGCGCGAAGCGGCCAAACTGCTGCGGGCCGAACCGGGAGAGCCTTCACCGCAGGAGGTGGAGGACGCGATGGGGTGCGTGATCAGCTTCACGCCTTCGGACGCGACGATCATCGACTGGAACGCGGCGCTGGTGGTGGGCGCTGACGGTGATGATGTGCTCGCGGTTCTGGAGTTCGCCAACGTGGAGCTGCTCGAGATGCGGTACATGGACGACCGCCTCGACGCGATGCTCGACGAGGCGTATGACGCGGAGCAGGACCGCCCGCGCGGCGTGCGCCGGCTGCTGGGTCTGGACAAGGGGCGGACGCGGATGCGCCGGCTGTCGGCGATGCACCTGGATTCGGCGCTGCTGTTTGAGGGCGTCAACAACGCGCTCAAGCTGGTGGGCGATCAGTTTCTCGCCCGGGTGTATCGCCTGGCCGCGCTGCGCCTCCACCTGCCCGACTGGGACGCGAGCATCCTCCGCAAACTCAGCACGCTGCAGCGGCTCCAAGACCAGGTATCCGACGAGCAGGCGACGATCCGGATGGAGATCCTGGAGATCCTGATCATCGTGCTGTTCGTAGTGTCGATCGTGATCCCGTTTGTGACGGTGGTGGGCAAGTGAGCGGGCGGCAACTCGGACGTTCTCCAGAGGTGCGAGAACGGAACGGCCGGCGGCGGGAGCGTCGGTAGTAGACCCTATTTGCCCATCTTGCCACCCCGTGCGGTTCGGCAAGTCGGGGATTCAGAATTACCTTTCCTGCAACCACGTTGAGCGTTCGCGGCGTGGGCTAGGGTGTCTTTGTCCCCCGGCTTTGCCCGGGTTGGTTCAGTCTGCGGCGACGAACATGGCGCTGAATGTCCTGATCGTCCAACCCGCTTTGGCCGCGTACCGCGTGCCCGTCTTCCGCGATCTGGCCTCGCGCCCGGGTATCGAGTTGCGGGTGGCGTACAGCCAGGTGGCGGGGATTCCCAACGCGACGCCGGACGGGTTCCTCGCGTGCCGGGCGGACCACCGGAATCTGTCGCGTCGCGACTATGCGCTGGTGTGGCAGGCACCCCCGCGTGAGTACTTCCGCCCCGACTGGTGCGACTGCATCGTGCTGAACTGGAACACGCGGTACCTGAGCCTGGTGCCCACCATGCTTGAGGCGCGGTCGATGCGGGTGCCGGTGATCCTGTGGGGGCACGGGTTCAGCAAGCAGGAGTCGGGCCTGAGGCGCTGGCTGCGGGCGCAGTCCTGCCGGCTGGCGGACGCGATCCTCACGTACAACTACACCGCGGCGGACTCGCTGGTGCGCGGCGGCATTCCGCGCACGCGGGTGTTCGTCGCGCTCAACAGCCTTGATCAGGTACCGATCCAGTCGGCGCGGGCGCAGTGGATCGCGGACCAGGATCGCCTGGCGGCCTTCAAGCGCGAGCACGGGCTGGACGCCGGGCCGGTGCTGCTGTTCTGCTCGCGGCTGGACCCGGCCAACCGGGTGGACATGCTGATCGCCGCCACCAAGGCGCTGCTGCCCAGGCACCCGGGGCTGCGGACGGTGGTCATCGGCGGCGGCCCGCACCAGCCGGAACTGGAAGAGATGGCCCGGAAGCTCGGCGTGAGCGGGCGTGTCACGTTCACCGGGGCGATGTACGGCGAGGCGCAGGTGGCGCCGTGGTTCGTGAGTTCAAGCGCGTTCGTGTATCCGGCGAACATCGGGCTCTCGATCCTGCACGCGATGGGCTATGGGCTGCCGGTGATCACCAGCGACCGCACCGACACGCAGAACCCCGAGATCGAGGCGATGCAGCACGAGCACAACGGGCTCACCTACGCCCACGACTCCCAGGAAGCGTTGAACTCCGCGATCGACCGGATGCTCACCGACACCGCCCTGCGATCGCGCCTCGCGGCGAACGCGCACGACACCGCCAACCGCCAGTTCACCATTCCACGGATGGTGGACGGGCTGGAGTCGGCGATCAGGTTCGCCGCCCGGATGAAGATGGCGGCGCGGTCCGCGCCGGCGATCGCCTAAGGCGCGGGCGGGAAGAAGCCCGGCGCCCGCCGCCGACGGCCCCGCTCGGGCCAATATCATCGTCCATGAAGCACGTGATCGTGATCGCCGACGGCGCGGGCGACCTGCCCATCCCCGCGCTGGGCAACCGGACGCCCCTGGAGGCCGCGGTGACCCCGAATCTCGACGCGCTGGCGCCCGAGTCTCGGCTGGGCACGGCGATGACCACGCCCGACGGCTGGCTGGCGGGGAGCGATGTGTGCTCGATGTCGCTTTTGGGCTACGCCCCCGAGAAGTATCACACCGGGCGCGCCCCGCTGGAGGCGGCATCGCTGGGCATCCCGATGAACCCGGGCGACTGGATCTTCCGGATCAACCTCGTGACCGTGGGCGACCCGGACTCGTCCGATGCGGGGCTGATGCTCGACCACTCCGCCGGCGGCATCACCGACACCGAGGCCCGCCAGCTCTTTGACGCGATCCAGCAGCACTGGCAGGTCACCGTGAAGAACTCGCACACCGAGTTCCTGCTGCGTCACGGCGTGAGTTACCGCGGGATCGTGGTGGACCGCTCGGGGCGGTCGTACGCGGGCGTGACCTGCACGCCGCCGCACGAGATCCCGCGGCAGCCCTGGGGGCGGAGCCTGCCGGTGGGCGAGTCGGCCGCGGCGCGCGAGTCGGCCAGGAAGCTCGAATCGCTCATGGAGGCCGCCGCCGACGTGCTGGCGGATCACCCGGTAAACCAGGCGCGGATGGCGGCGGGCAAGCGCCCGGCGAACATGGCGTGGCTGTGGGGCGGGGGCACGCGGCCGATGATGCCCTCGTTCGCCGACCGGTTCGGACTGAAGCGCGGGGCGATGATCACCGCGGTGGACCTGCTGTCGGGGATCGCCAAACTCATCGGCTGGACGCGGCTGGACGTTCCCGGCGTCACGAGCTATCACGACACGGACTACGCGGGCCAGGGCCAGGCGACGATCGACGCGCTGGAGGACTTTGACATCGTGTGCTGCCACGTGGAAGCGCCCGACGAGGCGAGCCACCAGGGCGACCACGCGACGAAGGTCGCGGCGATCGAGGCCATCGACGCCAAGGTCATCGGGCCCATCGTGCGTCACCTCAAGACGCTCCCCGACTGGCGGCTGCTGGTGCTGCCCGACCACTACACGCTGTGCTCGACGCGCAAGCACGATGCGACGCCCGTTCCCCTGCTCATCGCAGGCACGGGCGTGCTCCCGGCGACTCGCCCGGCCTCACGCTTCACCGAGGCGCAGGCGGCGAGCGCGGACCTGCACGTGGGGCACGGGCACGACCTGATGGAGTTCTTCCTGCGCCACAACCGGCGGTGAGGAGAGGTGCGTGGTGCGTGGTGCGTAGTGCGTGGGGCGTGGGGCTTGGGGCTAGACCAGCGCGCCGAAGAGGGCCAGCGGCCCGCTCGCGGTGATCCGCACGCGGCGGATGGTGCCCACCAGATCATCGGGCGAAGAGCCCGGCGGGCAGTCGAAGAAGACGATCACGTCGCCCTCGGTGCGGGCGGAGAGCTGGGGCGTGCCCGCGGCCGGGGCGTCCTCGTGCACGTGCGAGCCGTCGGCTGAGCACGCCGCGCCCGCGCCGGGCTCGTCTTCCGGCGCGCCGGGCGTGCGGCCGGCGATGGTGAGGGCCACCGCCCCGCTCTGGGCGTGGCGCTTGGCCTTCTTGGCGTGCTTCTTGGAGACGCCCTGCACGAACACGTCCATCGTCTGGCCCACGAACTCGGCGCACACCGACGCGGAGACCTCGTTCTGGAGCGCGAGCAGCTCGTTGTTCCGCCGCCGCTTGACCTCCTCGGGCACGTCGTCCTCGAAGCGGTCGATCGCGATGGTGCCGGGGCGCGGGGAGTACTTGAAGATGAAGCAGTTCTTGTACCGGGCGCGGCGGATCAGGTCGGCGGTGGCCTCGTGGTCCTCCTGGGTCTCGGTGGGGAAGCCCACGATGATGTCCCCGGCCACCGTGAGCGGGCGGCCGATCTCGGGCTGGTGCAGGAAGGCCCGGGCGCGGTCGAGGAACTCGAAGTACTCCCCCACCGTGTAGCCGCGGTTCATGAGCTGCAGCAGCCGGTCGCTCCCCGACTGGGCGGGCACGTGCAGGTAGCGGCAGATGCGCGGCGACTGGCGGATGACGCCCAGCACGTCGTCGCCGAAGGAGCGCGGGAAGGACGTGACGAAGCGCAGGCGCTGGATCGCGGGCACCTCTTCGTGGATGCGGTGGAGCAGGTCCGCGAAGGTGGTGACGCTCTGGCCGCGGTACGGGTCTTCAAAGACCCCCGGGGCGTGCTTGTAGACCCGGCCCTTCTGCGGCTGCACCACGCCGTTGACGCTCACCGCCGAGCCGTGCTCGAAGCGGTAGTGGTTGACGGTCTGGCCCAGGAGCGTGACCTCGCGCACGCCCGCGTCGGCCAGGCGCTTGCACTCGTCGAGGATGTGCTCGGGGGGGCGGTGCACCTCGGCTCCGCGGGTGAAGGGCACCACGCAGTAAGTGCAGAACTTGTTGCACCCGCGGGTGATCCGCACGTAGGCCGAGCCCGAGTGCCCCTCGGGGTCCACCGCACGCGACAGGTCGAGCAGTTCCAGCGTGTCGGCGGCGGCGGCGAGGGTCGCGCTGCGGCGGCTGGTGTTGCCCTGCAGGGCCACCTGCCCGGCCGAGCCGCCCGCCGCCCGCTCCCGGTCGCCCGCGCCGTCCAGCAGCGAGGCCTTGGTCTTGACCGCGTTGTCGAGCAGGGCGGGGAGTTTGTCCAGTTCGCCCGGGCCGACCATCACGTCCACCACGGGCATGCGCTTGAGCAGGGCGGGCCCCTCGCGCTCGGCCATGCACCCCAGCACGCCCACGACCAGCCCGGGCTCCTGCTGCTTGCGGAGGGCCAGTTCGCCCAGACGCGACCAGACCTTCTGCTCGGCGTGCTCGCGCACCGAGCAGGTGTTGTAGAGCACCACGCCCGCCTCGCCGGGCTCGCGCGTGAAGGCGTAGCCCAGGGCCCGGAGCTGGCTGGTGACCAGTTCCGAGTCCAGCTCGTTCATCTGGCACCCGAAGGTCTCGAGATAGACGCGGCGCGGGCTCACGGGGTCAAGGGTAGGTCGGGGCGGGGTGGGCGACGGCGGCGCGGGGCCCTCGCGGGGCGCGCGGACGGGGCTTGTCCATCTTGACTCCGCGGCCGTTCCCGCCGCGCGGTATCCTGCCCTCATGCACACGGGCGGAGCGGGCATGATGGGGCCGGGGGGGCCGGATGGGGCGCGGAACTCGGCCTCGGGCTGGCCGCCCGCGCCCCCCGCGCTGCTGGTTGAGGTCGCCTGGGAGGTGTGCAACCAGATCGGCGGGATCTACCAGGTGCTCAAGAGCAAGGCCCCGCTCATGGTGCAGCGCTGGGCCGAGCGTTACGTGATGGTCGGCCCCTACCACGGCCCGTCGGCGGCCCTCGAGTTCGAGGAGAACACGCCGCAGGGGTGGCTGGGGCGCGCCGTCGCCGCCCTCAAGGCCGAGGGGCTGAACATCCATTACGGCCGGTGGATGATCAGCGGCAAGCCCCGCACGCTGCTTATCGAGCACTGGCAGGGGACCGCCGCGCTGGACGCGGAGAAGTTCCGCCTGTGGACCGACCACACCATCCCGTCGCCCGCGGGCGACGGGCTGCTCGACGGGGTGATCTCCTTCGGGGCGGCGGTGCGGCGGCTCTTCGAGAAGCTCGCCGAGCACAGCACCAGCGGGCCGACCATCTCGGGCGTGCCCACGGGCACGCGCCCGCCGATCATCGGGCACTTCCACGAATGGATGGCCTCGACGGCGGTGCCCATGATCCGCAAGCAGGGGCTGCCGGTGGGGCTGGTCTTCCAGACCCACGCCACGCTCCTGGGCCGCTACATGGCCAGCGGCGACGAGAGCTTTTATGACCGGCTCTCCTGGGGCGTCATCGACCACGCCGCCGAGGCCGCGAAGTACAACATCACGACCCAGCACGCCATCGAGCGCGCGGCCACGCACGGCGCGCACGTGATGACGACCGTCTCCTCGATCACCGGGGAAGAGTGCGACGGTCTTCTGGGGCGCGGGCCCGACGTGGTGCTGCCCAACGGGCTGGACATCCAGCGCTACAACGTGGGCCACGAGTTCCAGACTCTGCACGCGCACCACAAAGAGCGGATCCACCGCTTCACGATGGCCCACTTCTTCCCGTCGTACGCGATGGACCTGGACAACACCATCTACGCCTTCACCTCCGGACGCTACGAGCCGCGCAACAAGGGGTTTGATCTGTGCCTGGAGGCGATGGCCCGCCTCAACGCCGAGCTGCGGGCGGCCAAATCCCCCATCAACGTGGTCTTCTTCATCATCACCAAGCGCGACACCAAGAGCCTGCACCCCTGGGCCCTGCAGCAGCGGGGCGTGCTCAACGAGTACAAGAGCGTGTGCGACGAGATCATGCGCCACCTGGGGGAGAAACTCTTCAAGAAGGGGGCGGCGGGCGCGCGGGTCGACCTCGAGAAGGAGATTGACGAGTACTGGGTGCTCCGCTACCGCCGCACGCAGCAGGCCCTGAAAGTGGACCGGCTGCCGCTGGTGTGCACGCACATGATCGACGACGACGGGAAGGACCCGGTGCTGAACCAGATCCGCAACGTCTGGCTCTTCAACCGCCACGACGACCCGGTCAAGGTCGTGTACCACCCGGACTTCATCTCCCCCACCAGCCCGCTGTGGGGCATCGACTACGAGCAGTTCGTGCGGGGCTGCCACCTGGGCGTGTTTCCCAGCGCGTATGAGCCCTGGGGGTACACGCCGCTGGAGTGCATCGCGATGGGCGTGCCCGCCTTCACCAGCGACCTGGCGGGGTTCGGCTCGTTCGTGATGGGCAAGTACCAGAGCGGCGAGCGGCCCGGGATGTGGGTGACGCGGCGGCGGGGACGCTCCTTCCACGACGCCGCCGCCGACCTAGCCCGCCACCTGCTCGACTTCTGCCGGCTGGACCGGCGCGCCCGGATCGCGCTGCGGAACCAGGTGGAGGCGGAGAGCTGGCAGTTCGACTGGAGCGTGCTGGGGCACGCGTATACCAAGGCGCATGATTTGGCTTTGCAGCGGGCGTTCGCCCAGTAAGGCGCGGGCGCGGCCCGCGTGATGGTGGCGGCGAGGGGCGCCGGCGGGATCTTCGCGAACGCCCGCGGCGGACCGTGCGCGGGTGCGATCTCGGCCCCGCTACGCTCGCCGGTGAAAGCCGCGGTCTACACACGATTTGGGCCGCCCGAGGTGGTGAGCATCCGGGACGTTCCGGACCCTGCGCCCTCCGACACCGACGTGCTGATCCGCGTGCACGCGACCACGGTCACCACCGCCGACTGGCGGATGCGGGCGCGGGTCATGCCCGCGCCGATCTTCACGCTCATCGCCCCCCTGGTGCTGGGCATCTTCGGGCCGCGGAGGCCGGTGCTCGGCACCGAGTGCGCGGGGATCGTCGAGGCGGTGGGCGCGAAGGTGACGACCTTCACGCCCGGCGACCGCGTGGTGGCGGCGGTGGGCGCGCGGTTGGG
>JALHNL010000044.1 GCA_022843545.1 Phycisphaerales bacterium
CTCCCCGCGGGCTGGCGAGTCGCGAACGCCGCGGGCGCGGGCTTGGCCGGCTCCTTTGAGAGTTCGTCGATCAGATCAAGGATGTTGTCCTTGGGCGGCGTGGGCTGAGCCGGCTGATTGGGCTGGTTGGGCTGAATCGGCTGCGCGGGCTGGCCGGCGCCGCCATCCCCGGCGCTGGGCGCCGGACGGTCGGCCCACTCGCGACCCGCGGCGCGGTCGGTGAGCGGAACGCCCCGGACCACGTACACATACGCGATGTTCTCGTTGAAGCGACCGGCCTGCGCCAGCGCCTCGAGCAGGCGGAAGTTGGGCCGCGACACCGCGTAGGTGCCCGGCGAGGCCACCCCGCCGATTACGTTGAACGTGAGTTGCCGGCGCACCACCACGCGCACCGACACGATGGGCTTGTCGGTGAGCTGCGCGGCGCGCAGGGCGTTGCCGATGGCCTCCTGCGCCTGCGCCACGGTCAGGTCCATCACGTTCACCGAGGGCAGGCGCGGCAGGTCAAGGAACCCGCGCGCGTCCACGTCGCGCTCGAAGCGATCCGGGATGTCGCCGCGGATGAGGTCCTGAACATCCACCTCCACCACGTCGCCCGGGCCAAGCCGGTACGCCGACGGGTCGGGCAAAAGGTCTTCGGGCGTGATCTTGCTGAACTCCACGCCGTCGCCGGCGGGGCCTTCGATCTGCGCGATGCGCTCCAGGATCGGCACCGTGGTGGGCGTGTGCTCAAGCCGGACCATCGGGCCGGGCTCGAGGAACGAGTCCACCTCGCACCCCGCCATCACCGCCGCCAATCCCGCGACCGCCGCCAAGCCCGCCGCGGTTCGGAAGCGGGGGCGTCGCGGCGAGGTGTGAGGCTGGGCGTACGCGTCAATCACTGGCCAACTCCTTACAACCGACTCTGCACCCCGCGAAGACCCGAACAGAACACTATTCTTCGCCGGCTGATGGCTCTCTAGGTTAGCAGTCAGTAGCCGACGAAGCAGTCTTCCCCAATAGTCCGGGCTTTCTCGCCGGGTTCAGACTTTTCCGCAGAGTTCTTCACCGATCCGGGCCCGCACCCACCGCGCAGCCCCGAACTGGGGCCCGTGGTTCTCGGTCCTCTATCTGTCCATCGGACAAGCACGCCCCGGGGCTGAGAAGGAAAAGCAGTTTCGGAGCCCGCCGATCGCGCCCGACGCCCGGGGCCCGTACCCTTCACCATGGCCCTCGACCGACCACCCCCCTCCCCCGCCTCCCCCTCCGAAGTCGCCGCCCTTGCGGACGAAGCGGTTCGGCGGACGCTGGCCCGGCACCCCCGGCCGGCGGGGGGCGACCCGGTCAAGAACCTCGGGGCCCCGGTGGTCTCGCTCACGGGCATGGTCCTGAACAACACCGAAGGCCCCGCCCAGCTCGCGATGAAGCGCAAGCCCGCGTGGCTGAAGGCCAAGGTCCCCGGCGGGCCGGGCTATGAGCGGCTCAAGTCCATCATGGACGAGCACAAACTCCACACCGTCTGCCAGGAGGCCGGCTGCCCCAACATGGGTGAGTGCTGGTCGCGCGGGGTGGCCACCATCATGATCCTGGGCGACACCTGCACCCGCGCCTGCGGGTTCTGCAACGTCAAGACCGGCCGCCCCGCCACGCTCGACAAGGACGAGCCCCGCCGCGTGGCCGAGAGTTTGCGCCTCATGGGCCTCAAGCACGTGGTGATCACCAGCGTGAACCGCGACGAACTGCCCGACGGCGGCGCGGGCATCTGGGCCGAGACCATCCTGCGCACGCGCGACGCCTGCCCCACCATGTCCATTGAGGTACTTATCCCCGATTTTGAAGGGCACTGGGACGCGCTGCAGATGGTCATCGACGCCGGCCCGCACATCATCAACCACAACCTCGAAACCATCCGGCGCATGTACCCCGCGGTGCGCCCGAGCGCCAAGTTCGACCGCTCGCTGGAACTGCTCCGCCGAGTGAAGGAAGCCGGCGGCGTCGCCAAGACCGGCATCATGGTGGGCATCGGCGAGCGCGACGAGGAAGTGCTGGAGTTGATGGAGGAGGTGCGGGAGAAGACGGGAGTGGCGAATCGCGCCTCTTGCGACATCCTCACCATCGGTCAATACCTCCAGCCCACGCGCAACCACCTGCCCGTGGAGCGCTTCGTGACGCCCGAGCAGTTCGCGATGTACAAGACCGAGGGCCTCCGCCGCGGGTTCAAGGTGGTCGAGAGCGGCCCGCTGGTGCGGTCGAGCTATCACGCGGATCATCAGGCGGATGAGCTCACGGACATTCTGACGATGCGGCGGTAAGTACGCAAAGCCACCACGGCGAAGCGCGTGAAAGATGCGGCAAGCAGCACACGGCCTGCTCGCGCGAGGTACCCTTCCCCATGCCCCCCATCTCCCCCGCCACGTTCGCCAAGGTTGAAGTCCTCCAGCACAACGTGATGCTCGTCTTTTCCACCGCCATGGACCTGGCTTTCCGTTCCATGGGTTCCCAGATCGGCGCGCAGATGGGCGCGGCGATGGAAGAGATCGGCACCGCCATCGGCGAGGCGCTGGAAGGCGCGATGGGTTCCGGCGAATCCTCGTCCAAGAAGAAGTCCAAGGGCAAGAGCGCCGAGTCCAAGGCCGTCACCCCGCCCCAGCCCGCCGAGCCCACCGTGGCCGAGCTCGCGAAGATGATCGCGCAGGCGCGATCGGGCACCAAAGAGGACCCCGAGCAGAAGGCCGCGTTCATGAAGGTGATGACCGAGGACGAGGGGCAGCGCTGTCTGGGCATGCCGGGCAAGCACCTCGCGGGTCTGCCTTCGCTTCTGGAGCCGCGGTCCGACGCGGACCTGGCGGCATACTGCGAGCTGCACCTGAAGCAGGACCCGCGCTGGGGCGCGTTCATGAACGAGTTCATGGCGATGGGCGGCGAGATTTCGCAGCGGATTCAGCGACCCTGACCCCCGGGCCGGGCCCCCGCCGCGACCCGCCCACTGCACCTATATTCGCCCCCATGACCGCCCAGGCCGACCGAAAGTCCGGGTGCTTGCTGATCATCTCGGGCCCCAGTGGCGTGGGCAAGACCACCATCACGCGCGCCATCGAGGCCGCCATCCCCGGCGCCGCCTTCAGCGTCTCGGCCACCACCCGCGCCCAGACCGCCGCCGACCGCGAAGGGCTGGATTACCGCTTTGTCTCCGACGCCGAGTTTGACCGCATGATCGAGCGCGGCGAGTTCCTCGAACACGCCGGCGTCTTCGGCAAGCGCTACGGCACGCCGCGACAGTGGGTGCTCGACCGCCTGGCCGAGGGGCGGCTGGTGATCCTGGAGATCGACGTGCAGGGCGCGATGGCGGTGAAGCGCCAGGTGCCCGGCGCGCTGGGGCTGTTCATCCTGCCGCCCAGCGAAGACGACCTGCTCGCCCGCCTCCGCGCCCGCAAGCGCGAGCCCGAGGATGTGATCCAGCGCCGCTTCCACGAGGCCAAGCGCGAGATCGGCGCCGCGATCGCCGGTGGGGCGTACGAAGTGTTTTTAGTGAACCGCGACCTGGGCGAGGCGGTGGCGCTGGCCTTGGGCATCGTGCGGGCCAAACTGGGCGCGTGAGCCCGGGCGACGCGCCCCGCGCGCGATACACTGGGCCCATGACCACCACCGCGCGCACCGTCATCGGGGGCAACTGGAAGATGAACACCGACCGCGCCGCGGGCCTGGCCCTGGCCCGCGCGGTCAGCGACGCCGCCAAGCCCCTCGCCTCCAAGGTCGATACCGCGATCTTTCCGCCCTTCCCCTACCTGCCGATCATCTCGCAGGCCCTGTGCGACGCGGGCAGTTCGCTGTGGCTGGGCGCGCAGGACTGCTACCACGCTGAAAAAGGCGCGTTCACCGGCGAAGTGAGCGTGGGCATGCTCAAGGACGTGGGCGTCAAGATCGTGCTCGCGGGCCACAGCGAGCGCCGCCATGTGCTGCACGAGGGCGACGACCTGGTGAACCTCAAGGTGCGAGCCATCCTGAACGCGGGGCTCTGGTGCATCCTCTGCGTGGGCGAGAAGCTCGAGCAGCGTGTCACCGGGCAGACCGACACCGTCAACGAGCGCCAGGTGCGCCTGGGCCTGCGCGAGGTGTCGCCCGACCAGCTCGCCCGACTCGTCATCGCCTACGAGCCCGTCTGGGCCATCGGCACCGGCAAGACCGCCACCCCCGCCGACGCCCAGGACGCGCACTTCAACATCCGCGGCGTGCTCGCCGACATGTTCGGCAAGGACGCCGCCGCCCGCGTGCCCATCCAGTACGGCGGCTCGGTGACCGCGGCGAACGCGGTGGAACTGATGGCCCAGCCCGACATCAACGGCGCACTGGTGGGCGGCGCGAGCCTGAAGGCCGAGGACTTTGCGAAGATCATCCAGGCGGGGGCGCGATAGGCGGAGCCGTCGCGTACTCCTTCTCTGCCAGGGGCTTTCTGGCCGCTGGGAAGCGCACGCCGAAGCCGACTGGCGCTCCATCCGTCCCATCGAAGTCATCTGTCTTCAGATGACTTCGATGTCTTCGGCGGCCCCTTCCGCGAGAGCATCGAAGTCCCGCGAAGACACGGGACTTCGATGGCACGTACAGCGTCACCGGGCGACTTCAATGCCACCGGCCTGTACAACGACTCCGTCGATCGAGACGGTGACGCCGCCAGCCCATAGCGTGGAAGCCGCAGTCAGCTGGAGGATGCACGCTGAGACGAGATTGCGCATGCCGGGCTCCTTCGGGTTCGGCGAAGGTAACCAAGTGCGACGACCGCTGTCAACAAGAAAGTCGACGGATTTGGAATCAGCGCGGCGATTCGGAATCCGTTGTTGTAGAGAGCCGTGCTAGGGAAATCGGAACGTGCCCCGTTGGTCGGCAAGCTATCGCCTGCACGAGCACTGCTCAACGTGTCCAGACGCCAAGTGCTGCCCTCCATGATGCGGTACAGTGGAGTGGAGGGATCAAGCAAGACAGCCCCTTCTGTCCATTCAGTCGTAGCGCCCGCCGCGTCCAGCAGCCCCCACGGGCTCTGCGCCACGTTGGCGTACGCGCCCAGCGCGATGCGGAAGGGGTCGACGCCGGGGTACTGGTCGCGGAAGCCGGCGTTGGCCTGCCCGAACGTGCCGCTGGGATCGATCGCGCCGGTCGCGGGGTTCACGCGGATCCCCGGCGGGGCGTAGGCCAGCAGCGTGTCCTGCGCGATCGGGTTGATCCAGTATCCACCCTGTCCCTGCCCGTTCTTGTTCGGGTCGTAGTGGGCGGCCTTGATCCACTCGTCCCACGAGGGGATGAAGAACTTGGCGTTGGCGCTGCGGGTGAGTTGGTCGCTGAAGCCGAACTGTTGACCGAACCCGAACGTGCTCACGTCGTACGCGCCGCTCAAGAACGCGTCACGCGACAGGCTCTTGTCGTTGTGCAGCCAGTTGCAGTACATCACGGCCATGCGCCACGAGATGTCGCCCACGCCGCGGAGGCCCGAGCCGGCCGCCGCCGCCACGTTCCAGCGCAGCCCGCCGGGGACGGTGGGGTTGGTCGCGACCGCGCCCCAGTGCCCGCCGTCGGGCGGGCGCAGGTGCGGCAGCCAGTCGGATTGCGGGCGGTCGTAGGCGGCGTTCATGAACTCGACCCACTGAGTGGTCGTGATCTCGTAGCGCCCGATGCGGTACTCGTAGCCGACGCTGCCGCGCCCGACGGCCATGTCGCCGGGCAGGTTGTTGCCGGCCCAGGCGGGGTTGCCCGGCGCGCCAATCGTCACGAACTCGATGCCGTGCTGGTAGGTGATGCGGCCTTGCACGCCGTTGGCGAGGCCGGGGGCGAGAAGGGGGAGCGAGGGCGCGCCCGGGGTGGGGGTGAGCTGGGCGAGGGCGGATGAGGGCGCGATGAACGCGATGGACGCCAGCGCGAGAGCGCGAAGACCCAGGCGGGACGCCTGGGCCACCGGCTGAGACTTACGGGTTATCAGACGAGGGCATCGCGGCAAGAGCATCTCCCGCTCGCTCCTCGCTGGCAAGAGTACCACGGATCCGGGGGTATGCCAGCGGAAGCGGAGCCGATGACCCGCCTCACGCTGAGGGGGCGGTACCCAAGGCGAAGCCCGGAACGCACGCTCACGCTTCACATCATTCCTGATTCGCCATTCGCGACTCGCGCACCGTTCTCAAAAACAAAAGCCCCCTCGCGCGGGCGAGGGGGCTTGGGGTTACCGAAGGATCAGATCGAGGCCGACCGCTTCAAGTAGGGATTACTTGAAGAAGTTGGTGGTCTCGCGCTTGATGAGCGGGACCGTGATCTGGTCGGACGAGGTCTGAGCCTCGAACGACACCTGGCCCTCACCGGTGGCCTTCACGACCACGGTGTAGGTGACGGTCTGGCCGGGGGCCAGCGTCGGGAACGCCGGGAAGGTGACGTCGGCGCCCGAGGTCTGGCCGTTGCCGGCCGGGCCCGTGGTGGAGACGTACTGCATCTTGTCGGCGTTGATGAGCTTGCCAGCGAGCTTCACGTTGGTGAGCGGCTGGGTGCCCTGGTTGGTCACGCGGAGGGTGTAGGTGGTGGTGTTGCCGACCAGGACGGGGTCGGGGCTGTCGACGCCGTCGAGCAGCTGAGCCGGGATGCCGATGATCTGCGCGGTGCAGTTGACGGCGGGCTCATTGGCGCACACGGCGGTGGCCTTGGCGTCGACGCGGACGCTGCCGGTGAAGGCGGCGCCGGGGTTGAGGACGAAGGAGACCTTGCGGCTCTGGCCCGGGGCGATGGTGCCCAGGTTCCAGTTGACGCCGCCGGCGCCGGCGCTGCCGCCGTCGCTGGCGCTCGCCACCGACGCGCCGCCGGTGGTGACCATCAGCATGGTGTTGTTGGCCGCGCCGTCACCCTTGTTGGTGACGACCGCCTCGTAGGACAGGGTGCGACCGATGAAGGTCGAGCCCTGCGGGCACATGATGGCCAGGTCGAGGTTGGCCTGCTTCACGACCGTCTGGGCCGTGCCGCTGCTGGCGGACAGACCGCCGGCCGCGTTGGCGGTGGCCTGAGCGGCGAAGGTGCCGGTGCGCTCGGGCTTGAAGCAAACAGTGAACTGCTTGCTCTGGCCCGCGGCGAGGGTGCCGACGTCGCGGCTGGTGCCGCCGACGGCGACGAGGCCGGCCGGGGCGGGGACGTTCACGACGACGTTGCTGGCCACGCCGGTGCCCGTGTTGGTGACGGTGCCGGTGGCGCAGATCTCATCGCACTTGGACCGCTCGGGCGGCATGGCGATGTCGACCTTCAGGGCGGGCTGGACGACGTTGGTCTCGGCGCACAGCGTGCTGTTCCAGTCGACCACGGCGCACGAGGAGATGCGGCCCGGGCCGGTGGCCTTGCCGCAGATCTCGATGATGCGCTGCTCGCGCGGGGCCATGGCGCCCAGGTTGAAGGTGATGTTGCTGCCAGAGACCTGCGCCTGCGGGTTGGTCTTGCTGATCGAGAAGTTCGGGCTGATCTCGTCACGCAGCACCACGCTGGACAGCGCGATGTTGGTGAGGTTGGTGACCCGGAACTTGTAGCAGAAGTCCTGACCCACCACGACCTCGCGCGGCATCTGACGCTCGAGCAGGATCGTGCTGGTGGCGCGGTCGCCCGTCGGGAAAGCCATGCTCTCCCAGTTCGGGTCGCCCATCACCGGGGCCGGGGCGGGCTTGGTGACCACGGGGGCCGGGGCCGGCGCGGGCTCTTCCTTGTTCAGGTTACAGCCGGCCAGCAGGCCGCACACGGCCAGCATGCCCAGCATTCGGGCGGAAAAACGGTTCATCATGAGTAACTCCTTGAAGACTCTGTTCGTCCAACAGCGGGCCCACAAGAGTCCGCTGCGCACTCGTATCTGTCTGCCCGCCGAGCACCAGCATCGCCGGATCGGCACATGAATCACGGCGACATCCGGGCCGGCAGACCTTGGCCCGTTTGGCACCCACGTTTGTCAGTGTATCCGTTTGCCCACTTCTTGACCCACGTTCTGGCTTGAGAAATGGCCAGGCTTGGCCCCCACGCGCAACCACTGCGCGATCACGGAAGCTTCAGCCCCTTCAGGGTGTCTCCCAACACCGCGTTGATGCTCGGGTCCCCGGTCAGACGAGCGACCTGATCCTTCAGGCCTTTGGTCACCGAGCCCAGGTTATCCCCCAGGAGCTGCTTGAACGCCGGCATCATGTCCGCGCTCACGTACTGCTGGGTGTACTTATTGATGTTGCCCACCGCCGACTCCACGTCGGCCTTGGCCGCCTTGGCTGTGGCTTCATCCTTGATGCCCGTGAGCGTGGCGGTGAGCTGCGTGCCCTTGGTCGTGAACTCGGTGGCCATTCCCTTGAGTTTGTCAAGGTCCGCGCTGCCGATGTTCTTCAGCGCGTCGGCCCCCTGCTGGATCGCCTTGTCCGCCTTGCTGGCTAGGCCGTCCAGGGCCGACTTGCCCTGACTGGCCGCGTCCCTCGCGGCGGCGGCCGCCTGATCGATCGCGTTCGTCGGCTTCTCCTCACATCCCGAGAGCGCGATCAGCGCTCCCAGAGCAAGACTGCCAACCCAATTCTGATGCCGATTCATGGTGCGTCCCCCGATAACCTGACGAGGTTAGTATATCGCAACAAGTCGCACAGGTACATCCGCACAGGGAGATTCCCATGGTCACTCGATTCGCTCTATGTTTGGCACTGGCCCTGGGTGTTCAGATGTTGGTTTCGGGGTGCCAATCCGCGCCGCCCAGCGGCGAGGGCCGGCCCGCGTTCCGCGAGGCCCTTATTCGGGGCACGGTTTCATACGTAGACCGGATGGCGCTCCCCACCGGGTCCGACCTCGTGGTCGAGCTCGCCGACGTGACCGGCAAGGAGCCGGTGGTCATCGCCGCGGGCGCGTCCAAGACCGAGTCGCAGGTGCCGGTGGGCTTTGAGGTGAGGTACGACCCGGACCAGATCGAGGCCGGCCGGCGGTACGCGCTGATGGCCCGGCTGTCGCTTCCGGGGGACGACCAACCCACATGGGTGACCCCCGCCCCGACGCCGATCGTGCCCATGAGCCGGGGCGACCAGTTGTCGCTGCTGCTGGTGCGGATGAAGCGCGAGGCGAATTGACGCGGCGCGGTCCATAAACTCAGACATGCCGACCGTTCAAGACCTCGTGCAGGCCGTGGAAGCCATCGCCCCGCCCGCGCTGGCGGAAGAGTGGGACAACGTGGGCCTGCTGCTGGGCGACCCGCGCGAAGAACTCGTCGGGCCGGTGGTGCTGACCATCGACCTCACCGAGGCGGTGCTCGAAGAGGCCCTGACGGTGAAGGCCTCGGGGGTGATCGCGTATCACCCGCCGATCTTCAAGCCGCTCAAGCGCATCACCGCCGACTCGCCCAAGGAGAGGGTCGTGATGCGGGCGGCCCGTGCGGGGCTGGCGATCTACTCGCCGCACACCGCGCTGGACGCGGCGCCGGGGGGCATGGCCGACTGGCTGGCGGACGCGACGATCGACCCGCAGGCGAAGCAGACGGCCGACCGGCGTGCGCTGCGCGCCTTCCCTCACCTGCCCGGCACGCAGGAGGTGAAGATCGTCACCTTCGTGCCCGCGGACAAGCCCGAGGTCGCGGAGCGGGTGCGCGGCGCGCTGGCCTCAGCCGGCGCGGGGATCATCGGCGAGTATGTCTCGTGCTCGTTCGCGGCGGCGGGGACGGGCACGTTCCTGGGCAAGCCCGGCACCGCGCCGGCGGTGGGCGCGCCGGGACAGATGGAGTCGGTGCGCGAGCTGAGGCTCGAGATGGTCTGCTCGCGTCGGGCCCTGCCGCTCGCGCTCACCACGCTGCGGCAGTTCCACCCGTACGAGGAGCCCGCCATCGACGTGTACGCGCTGGAGCCCCACCCGCGACGCGACACCGGCGCGGGGCGTCGCCTCTCGCTGGATCAGCCCGTGCCGCTCTCCGTGCTCGCCAAGCGCGTGAAGGCTCGGCTGGGCGTGAACCAGGTGATGGTGGCCGCCGCCGGCGGTGGCGACCCCACGGTCTCGACCGTCGCGGTGTGCCCCGGTGACGGCGGGCAGCTGGTGGACGCGGCGGTGGCGGAGGGGTGCCGCGCGTATGTGACGGGCGAGATGAGCCACCACGAGGTGTGGGCGTGCCTGAACCGCGGGCTGTCGGTGATCCTCGCGGGTCACACCAACACCGAGCGCGGATATCTGCCCATTCTGGCCGAGCGGCTCAGCCGGCTGTTACCCGCTGTCCGCTGGCACGTGGCGAAGCGCGACGTGGACCCGCTCTCGGCGGTGTGATCGGGGCGCGGCCCGGCTTACACGAGCTTCACCTTGTGCAGGTCGCGCGGCGCCGGCGGGTACTTGGGGTTCATCATCTCGAGCGTCTGGCGCACGATCGTGGAGACCGCCCAGTTGCGGTACCACTTGCGGTCCGCGGGGATCACGTACCACGGGGCCCACTCGGTTGAGCACTTGGTGATCGCGTCCTCGTACGCGGCCTGGTAGTCCTTCCAGAACTGCCGCTCGCGCACGTCGCCCGCCTGGAACTTCCAGTTCTTCGCCGGGTCTTCGAGCCTGGCGCGGAGGCGTTCGAGCTGCTCCTGCTTGCTGATGTGGAGGAAGAACTTGAGGATGACCACGCCGTTGGCGGCGAGGTAGTGCTCGAACTCGTTGATCTGCGCGTAGCGCGCCGACCAGACGCCCTTGGGCACGAGGTCGTGCACGCGGACGATGAGCACGTCCTCATAGTGGGCGCGGTTGAACACGCCGATCTCGCCCCGCGGCGGGATCTGCTGATGGATGCGCCACAGGTAGTCCTGGTCGAGCTCGTTCTCGCTGGGCTTTTTGAAGCTGGTGACGTGGCAGCCCTGCGGGTTGACGCCGCTGAAGACGTGGCGGATCACCCCGTCCTTGCCGCTGGTGTCCATGCCCTGCAGCACGACGAGCAGGGCGCGGGTGTTTTCGGCGTACAGGCGCTCCTGCAGCGCGGCGATGGCGGCGGTGTTGTCGGCCAGTTCCTTCTCGGCGCGGTCGCGGACCTGGTCGCGGTCGCCCTTGAAGCCGGGGGTCGAGGAGGGGTCGATCTTGGCGATGCCGGCCTTGGAGCCGGGCTTGACGGCGTGCAGCGTCGGGTGCATGGCCTCAAGCGTACCGCGCGTCACTCACCTTCGCGCGTGAAGGGGTCGGGCGCCACCTGGTCGCCGGTGACGATGACCTCCACCCGCTGGTTGCTGCGGTGGGCCGTGGAGTCGTAGGCCTTGGCCACCACCCGCTCGTTGTCCGCCGCCGCGGTGATCCGCAGTTGGCTCCAGGGCACACCGAGCTCGACGAGCGCGGCGGCGACGCTGCGGGCGCGTTCGAACGACAGGGCCATGCCCTTGGCGGAGTCGCCCGAGGATTCGGCGCTGGAGCAGTGCCCGCGGACCTCGATGATCCACCGCTGCCCGCGCACGCGCTTGACGAACCCGTCGAGATAGTCGCGGCCCGTGGGCGAAATGGTCGTCTGGTTCAGGTCGAAGGACACCGCGGTGGTGTTCTCGGAGTACTTGCTGGGGCGGATGGCCTGCACCTCGGGCTTGTCGCCGGGCGGGCCCTTCATGCTGGCGTCGCCCTCGATCCCGCGCTGCAGCATGCGCTTGATGAGCGGGAGGTCGTTGGGGTCCTTGCTGTCGAGCGAGACGGGGTTGTTGAACTCCGAGCGGATGGCGATGACCGCGTCGAGATAGCTGGCGGTGACCCCGCCGGATTCGCCCTCGCCCTCGCCGCCGCCCTTGGCGCCCACGTTCATGGCGAAGAGGATGACGAAGAAACCCATCTGCAGCAGCGCGTTGTCGGCGAACGACACGACCCACTCGGGCACGCCTTCTTCGTGCTCGGCGTGCCCGCCGCCGTGGCGGTGATGCCCGCCGTGCTTCTTGTGCCCCTTCTTGTCGTGACCATCGCCGTGGGCGTCGCCCCCGCCGCCGTGGCCCTGATCGGGTTTGTGCTGGTCGTCGCTCATGAATCAGGTCCGGATCAGGCGGCCTTGAGCTTGTCGCGCGACACGCTGGGGACGAAGGCGAGCATGCGGTCAAGAGTGACGCGGGGGTTGTCGCCGGCCTGGATGGACAGGATGCCCTGCAGGGTGAGCTCGCGGACCAGGATCTCCTGCCCGCTGCGCAGAGCCAGGCGGTCGCCGATCGGGCCCGCGATGCAGTTGGCCATGACGGTGCCGTACATGGTCGCGATAACGGCGACCGCGAGCATCTGACCCATGACCTCGATGGAGCCGCCCAGCGCGGAGAACATACCGACCTGGCCGATGAGCGTGGCGGTGAGCGCGATGCCGGGGCCGTAGACCTTGATGAGGTCGAAGAACTTCTTGCCGATCTTGTGGCGCTCCTGCATGGCAAGGATCTCCATGCGCATGGTGGCCTCGATGCTGTCGGGCGCGACGCCGTCGATCGCCATGCGGAGCCCGCTGGTCAGGAACGGGTCCTTGAGCTTCTGCACCTCGGCCTCGAGCGAGAGGATGCCCTCGCGCCGGGCCTTGTCGCTCAGCGCGCTGAGGGTCTTGATGGCGTCGGAGAGGTCCTGGCCCTTGAAGAAGAAGTACGACTTCACCCAGGCCATCACGCCCTTGAGTTTGTCCATGGGGATGGCCATCATGACGACGGCGATGGTGCCGCCCACGACCATGATGGCGCCCTTCTCGGACCACAGGGCCATGAGGTTGCCGTGCGTGGCCTTGTAGAACACGACGAGACAGACCACGAACATCAGGATGGAGCCGACAACGCTGCCCTTGTCCATGGCCGGTATGCTCCTGGAGAACCAAGCCCTCCCGCGCGGAGGCGGTCGAGCCTTGGGAGCATCGGACGAGCCGGGGGCGCGCTGGACGCGAACAGGACAGTGGCGCGGCAGGGTCTGCCGGGCGTGCGGGTGGGCGGGCGCGGACGGGGGTTATCGGATAGGGCGTCGTGAACGCCGCGATGCCGACAGGGCGTTGGGCTGCGTTACCCCCTCATCGCCCCCAAAATCGCCCCCAGATCATCCGCCACCTTTACCGGCGCGTTGGCGTACGTCCGCTTCGCGCCCGGGCCGCCGCCCTTCTCGCCCTGGCCGGTGTGGTACCCCACCGTCACGTCCGGGTCCTTCAGCACGTGCCCCGTCAGCACGCACACCACCGTCTCGCCGGGCTTGATCACGCCCTCGCGCAGCAGCAGGTGGGCCCCGGCGACGCTCGCCGCGCTGGCGGGCTCGCACCCGTAGCCGTACTTGCCCACCAGGGCCTTGTACTCGCGGATGGTGTCGTCATCGACGCTTCGGACCACGCCGCCGGAGCCGGTGGCGGTGGGCCCGCCCATGACTTCCAGCGCTCGCAGAGCCTTGGCGAGGTTGACGGGGCGGTTGATCTCGATGGCGCTGGCGACGGTGTGGGCGCGCTCGTTGGCGGCGTCCATGCGGGCGTACTCGCTCTCGACTTTCTTCAGCCCGCCGTCGGTGAAGTAGCGTCCGCCGTTCCAGCGCACGCCCAGTTCGTTGTAGATGCGGTCGAGCGTTCGTGCGCCGTGGGCGTTGATGACCGCCAGCCTGGGCACGCGGTCGATGAGCCCCAGTTCGCGCAGTTCCATGAAGGCCTTGCCGAAGGCCGAGCAGTTGCCCAGGTTCCCGCCGGGCACGACGATCCAGTCGGGCACGCGCCAGCCCAGCCCCTCCAGCACGCGGAACATCACCGCCTTCTGGCCCTCCAGCCGGAAGGGGTTCACGCTGTTCATGAGGTACACGCCCGCCTCGGGCACGTTCTCGGCGATGTGCTTGACGCGCGCGAGGCACGCGTCAAAGTCGCCCGCCACCTGCAGCGTCAGCGCGCCATAGTCCAGTGCCTGAGAGAGTTTGCCGAAGGCGATCTTCCCCTCGCCGATGAAGATCACCGCCTTCATCCCCGCCTGGGCCGCGTACACCGCCATGCTCGCGCTGGTGTTGCCCGTGCTGGCGCACGCGCACACGCCCGCGCCCACCATCTTCGCGTGCGTGAACGCGGCGGTCATCCCGTTGTCCTTGAACGAGCCCGAGGGGTTCATCCCTTCGTACTGCAGGTACAGGCACCCGCGCTCCGCGGGCGCGCGCCCCGCCTTGGCGCACGCGCACACGCCCCCCTCGCAGGGCCCGCAGAAGCCCAGGAACTTGGCGAGCAGGTCCGCCCGCTGAAGGATCGTCTTGCCCTCGCCGATGCTCACGATGCTCCGCTCATCGCCGTAAAACGGCATCAGTTCGCGGAAACGCCACACGCCCGACGCGTCGAGGCACGAGGCCGCCTTGGCCCGCTCCTCCGCGAAGCGCCATGACCGGGGCGTGCCGGGCAGCGCGCCCCAGCGATACGCGATGTCGAGCAGCGCGCCGCACCGGGGGCAGCCGGTGAGGATGTCGCGGATCGGGTACTCCGCGGCGCAGGCCGGGTTGATGCAGCGCTGGAAGGCGGTGTCGGAAGCGGTCGGCATCGACGATGTTAGGGGTGGGCTGTCCCGCCAAAGAGCCGTCATCAGATGCTGGCGGGCCCAATCGCGCCGCACCGGGCGAGCCCGGCTGGCCCATCCGTCCGCTCTCGCGGCCGGCCCTGAGCGGCTGTCAGTCCGTCACTCCACCACATGCGCCGGCCTGGGCGTGCCGTCGTTGATCTTCTCGCGGGCGATGTCCTTCACGCCGCCGGCGGGGTCGGCGCAGGTGAGCAGCACCATGTCGTCCTTGAGGCGCATCTGCAGGTGCACGGGCCTGCCCCAGATGAACCGCAGCGCGAGCAAGACCTCGCTCGCCTTGCCCAGATCCAGCTCCAGCCCGCTCCACTTGTGGGCCAGGAACAGTTCGCCGCGGTTGAGGTAGTTGCCGTCGACCACGTAGATGAACGGTTCGCCGCGGTTGGTGAGGTGGTGCAGCAGCGTCTGCTTGATGCGGGGGAAGTCGCGCGAGGCCACGCGGGCCTCGCCGGTCTGCGGGTCGCGCTGCACCTGGTACATCTTGTGCCGGTCGCAGAATTCCTCGGTGAAGAACTCCTCGATGAAAAGCACGTCGTTGTAGATCTTGCGGACCTCGAAGATCTTCTCGCGCCCGCGCATGGAGCGGTCGTCAAACCGCTCGCGGGCGCCCACGCCCTCCAGCCGTTCCCACTCCGCGCCGTGGCGCCCCGTGTTCCAGCGCTCCTCGATGTCCTTCCACAGCGCCAGCCCGATCTTGTAGGGGTTGAAGCCGCCGGGGGGCATGTGCATCACGCCGGCGTGCTGATCGGCGTACTGCACGATCTCGCTGGCCTGCACGAAGTGGCGCGTCATGAGGTGGCTGTGCCAGTAGCTGGCCCAGCCCTCGTTCATGATCTTGGTCATCGCCTGCGGAGCGAAGTAGTACGCCTCGTCGCGCACGATGCTCAGCACGTCCTGCTGCCAGTCCTCCAGCGGCGCGTGGCGCAGAAGGAACAGCAACACGTCGCGCGTGGGCCGCGCCGGCACGCGCCGCCGGGCGGCGAGCTGCTCTTGGGCGAACTCGCGGCGCTGGCGCTCCATCTCCTGCCGCGGGTTCACGTACGGATCCATGTAGTCCTTGGAGGGCAGCCTCTCGGGCTCGAAGGCCGCGTCGGTGTCGGCCTCCAGCCGCTCGCGCGCCATGAACTGGCTGTGCGGGTCGATCAGGCTCTCCAGGCTCAGGCACGCGTCGATGAACCGCTCCACCGCCTCCTGCCCGCGCCGGTCGATGTGCCGGCGCACGCGCGTGGAGTGATTCGCCATCTCGTCGAGCATCTTGCGGTTGGTCTTGGCGAACCACGCGTTGTGCTTGAAGAAGTCCGCGTGCCCGTACACGTGCGCCATCACCAGCTTCTGGTCGACCAGACTGTTGCTCTCCTGCAGGTACGCGTAGCACGGGTCGGTGTTGATCACCATCTCATAGATGCGACCCAGCCCGTACGCGTCGCGCTTGCTGAGCTTCTCGTACTCCATCCCCCACTTCCAGTGCGGGTACCGCACCGGGAAGCCCCCGTACGCCGCGATCTGGTTCATCACCTCGAAGGGCAGCACCTCGAAGATGACCTCGAAAAAGTCCAGGCCGTACGACTTCGCCCGGGCCTTGATGGCCGTCATGTGCTCGGCGAGCTCGGGCGTGAGGTCGGTGCGCTGCACGGGCATCCCTTGCCTATCGGTCGTTCGGGCTTCCCAGATTCCTGTACGAGTCCGAGAACCCGGCGGATCGCTAGGAATCCCCGCGCGAGATCTCCTGAGACCGAATGGAGACGCTCCGGCTGACGATCCTGAGTCACCCGTCACGTTCTCCAGAGAACCACCCTATTCGCGGAGTGCCCGCATGTCGATCAGTGTCAAGGCTCGCTTGGTTTCCCTGGGCGCTCTCGGAGTGGCCATCACTTTGGTCACCGGCGCCGCGGGCTGGTGGGGACTGGCGCGCTCGTCGGAGGGCCTGGCGGAGGTCACCGTCTCCGCGGTGGTGCTGCAGAACCACATGGAAGCGGACATGATGCACGACGCGCTGCGCGCCGACGTGCTGGCCGCCCTGCTTGCCACGACCCCCGAAGAGCACGATGCGGTGAAGGCCGATGTGAAGGACCACGCCGAGACGTTCCGCGCGGCCGTCGCCTCCAACGAGGCGGCCGGGGCGAGCCAAGGCGTCATGAGCGCGCTGAAGGATGTCGCCGAGCCGCTGGCCGCCTACATCGCCTCCGCCGAGCGCCTGGTGGACACCGCCCGCACCGACCGCGAGGCCGCCCGGGCCGCGATGCCCGAGTTCATCAAGTCGTTCGAGCACCTTGAGGGCGCCATGGCCTCGGTGAGCGAGGTCATCGAGAAGGACGCGCTGGGCTCCAAGGAGCACGCCTCGAGCCTCCAGAGCCAGGCCAAGGTCGGCATCTTCATCGCCGTCGGCTCCGCCTCGCTTCTGCTGCTCGCCGGCGCGGCGTGGATCATCCGGGGCATCATCCGCCCGCTGAGCGCGACGATGCACGTGCTGGAGCAGGCCTCCAAGGGCGACCTGCGCGTGCGTGCCGACGGTTCGCAAGCCGACGAGTTCGGCGCGCTGGCGCGGTCCTGCAACCTGATGTTCGAGAGCATGGCCGCGGTCGTGCGGTCCGCCGCCGCGTCCTCGACGCAGGTCGTCGCCGCCGCCGACGACATCTCCCGCGCCGGCGAGGAGTCCGCCGCCGGGCTCACGCAGCAGGCCGGCGAGGTGGAGGGCCTCCTCGCGTCGCTGCAGGAGATGTCCGCGACGATCAGCGACGTGGCCCAGAAGTGCGCCGGCGCCGCCACCGCGGCGCAGTCGTCGGAGCAGGCCGCCGGCCAGGGCGGCGAGGCCATCCGCCAGAGCGTCGAGGGCATGGCGCGCATCAAGGAGTCCGTGACCCAGGGCGCGGCGACCGTCGCCGGGCTGGGGCAGCGCAGCGAAGAGATCGGTCGCATCATCGGGGTCATCAACGACATCGCCGACCAGACCAACCTGCTCGCGCTCAACGCCGCGATCGAAGCCGCCCGCGCGGGCGAGCACGGGCGCGGGTTCGCCGTCGTGGCCGACGAAGTTCGCAAACTCGCCGAGCGGACGACCAAGGCCACGGAAGAGGTCGCCCAGTCCATCCGCACTATTCAGGACGAGACCGGCCGGGCCGTCAAGCAGATCGACGCGGGCGTGAGCAGCGTCGCCGACGGATCCTCTCGCGCCGAGCGCGCCGGCCAGGAACTCGTCACCATTGTGTCCAGCGTCAAGGACGTGGCCGCCATGATCCGCACCATCGCCGCCGCCGCCGAAGAGCAGAGCGCCGCCGCCGGGAAGATCACCGGCACCATGGAGGCCATCCGCGGGCGATCCCAATCTGTCGCCAGTGAGGCCCAGCGCACCCGCGACACCGCGGGCGAACTGGCCGCCAAGAGCCGCGAGGTCGCGGGCCTGGTCGGGCGGTTCACGGTCTGAGGCACGGGCGCCCGGCCCGGCTCTTCCGCTCAGCCCCGGCCGGCGTCGTCAGCGAACCCTCGCGAAGAACAGCATCGCCCACAGGATGGTCAGCCCCCATCCTCCCCACGCCATCCACCACCTCGACGACGCCGACCATCGCGCTATCCGCCGACGCTGCCACACCCACAGCCCGCTCAACGCGGCGAGCATCGGCGCGCCGATCACCACCGGCCAGAACTCGCCCAGTGAGGGCCCGTAGCGCTGGAACGAGATCACCCACAGCGCCCAGCCCAGCACGATCACATTGAATCCCGCCCCGCCCGCCAGCCCAACCAGCCCGAAGACGAACCAAGCCAGCCGCGGCTCGGCGGGCCTCACCGCGAGTACCAGCCGCTCGTTGCACTCCGGGCACGCGCTCGAGCGCAGCCCGCGCAGGTTGTACCCGCACTGCGGACAGGGCGTGTCGTGATCGGCGAGGTATTCGCTTAGCCAGTCACGGGGCACGCGAGATTCGGGCGCGTCCATGCGATAAGCGTACCGAAGCGCGGCCCCCCGCGTGCTACGCCCTCGCCGTCTCGCGCTCCCCCATCAGCTTCACGTTCCCGTCTCCCAGCACGCGCTGCAGCCCGCCCAGCAGTTCCGCCGTGGGCATCACGCGCACGCGCGGCGCGTCCAGAAACACGTCGGCCATGTTCGTCCGCACCACCACCTCGACGCTCACGCCCACCGGCTCGGGCGCGCCGCGACCGCCGCCGAAGCCGCCCCGGAAGCCGTTGCCGCCGCCCGAGCCGCCCCCTCCCGGCCCGTGCCGACGGGCCTGCTGCTGCTGCTGGGCCTGCTGCGCCAGCGCGTCGGCGCCGGTCTTGAGGATCACCGCGACGCGCTCCAGCAGTTCCTCGCTGTGACCGTTGAAGCGCGATTCGTCGAGCACCAGTTGCATCCGCCGGGCGAGCTGGATTTCCGCCTGGTCGATGGGCACCACGCGGTCGATGATCACCTGCGGCTCGCCGCGCTTCAGGTCCATCTTCCCGATCACCAGCAGGCTCGCGTCGACCTTCAGGTGCGCCTCGCACGCGGCGTACGCCTGCGCGAAGGCCATGCCCGTCACCACGCCCAGGTGGTCTTCGATCACCACCGAGGCCATCTTGCTCCCCGCGTTCTGCCCGCTCTTGCTCACCATGATCCGCATGGACTGCACCAGCCCCGCCAGCACCACGCGCTGGTCCTGCTGCAGTTGCCGCTCGCGGATGCGCCGCGTCGTCGCGTTGGCGAAGCGCTCGATCATGGCGCGGTGCTCGTCCAGCGGGTGGCTGCTGATGTAGAACCCCAGCGCCTCCTTCTCGGCGCTGAGCGTCTGCATCTCGTTCCAGGGCTTCACCTTCACCAGCGCCACCTCGGGCTGGGCGCTCGCGCCCGCGCGGGCCGGGCTCGCGGCGTCATCGCCGAAGCCGAAGAGCCCGCCCTGCCCGCTGGCCTTGTCCTTCTGCAGCTTGGAGCCCGCGCCCACCGCCGCTTCCACGCTCGCCAGCATCGCCGCGCGATTCGCCCGCCCGTGCAGGCAGTCCATCGCCCCGCTCTGGATCAGCGCTTCGATCGTCGCCTTGTTCACCGCGCCGGCCTGCCCGCCCGCCGTCTGCCCCGCTCCGCCCACCGGCACGCGCTCGCAGAAGTCGAACAGCGACGTGAAGGGCTTGGCCCCGCGGGCTCCATCGCCCTCGCGCTCCGCCACGATGGCCTCGATCGCCTTGTCGCCCACCCCTTTGATCGCGCCAAGGCCAAACCGCACGTGCCCGCACAGCGCCGTGCGCGCTTCGCCCTCGTCGAACACCACCGAGAAGTCCTTCCGCGACTGGTTCACATCCGGCGGGCGGATCGTCACACCCGTCTTCACCACGCGTCCGCGCTCCGGGCCCGAGGGAATGGCGAACACCGTCGCCTTCGCGTCTTCCAGATAGGGCACCCAGTCCGCCACCTGCTGCGCGCCCGACTCAAAGGTCAGGAACGCCGCCATGTACTGGTTCGGGAAGTAGGTCTTCAGGTACGCGGTCTGATACGCCACGATCGCGTAGCCCGTCGAGTGCGACTTGTTGAAGCCGTAGCCCGCGAACTTCAGGATCAGGTCGAACAGCTCCTCGCCCTGCGCCTTCTTCAGCCCCTGCTTCTGCGAGCCCTCGATGAACCGCGACCGCTCCGCGTTGATGACCTTCTCTTTCTTCTTGCTGATCGCCTTGATGAGCGTGTACGCCGCGCGCAGCGGGATCCCGCCCAGCTCGTGCACGATCTGCATCACCTGTTCCTGATAGACCATCACGCCGTACGTCTCGGCGGTGAATTTGTCCACGATCGGGTGCACGCTGGGCACGCGGTCCTGCCCGTGCTTGCGCCGCACATAGTCGGGGATGAGGTCCATCGGGCCCGGGCGGAAGAGCGCGTTGGCCGCGATGAGGTCCTCCAGCCGGTCGGGCTTCATGTCGCGCAGCATGCGGCGCATGCCGTCGGATTCGAACTGGAACACGCCCGTCGTGTCCCCGCGCCGGAAGCACTCGAACACGAGCTGGTCATCGAACGTGAGCCGCTCGAGGTCCAGCGGGTGGGGCCCGCCGGCCTTGGACGCCCGCTCCTCGCCGCGCCCCACCGCGCGCCAGATCTCCTCCTCGGGCAGCCCCTCGCGGATCAGCCGCTTGCACCGCTCCACGATCGAGATCGTGCGCAGGCCCAGGAAGTCCATCTTCAGCAGGCCCACCTTCTCGCACGTGGGCCCGTCCCACTGCGTCACGATTTCGCCCGCGTCGCCGCCCGGCGGCTTGTACAGCGGCACGATCTCGTGCAGCGGCCGCGTCGCGACGATCACCCCCGCCGCGTGCACGCTCGCGTGCCGCGCCTGGCCTTCCAGCGCGCGGGCCGTGTCGATGAGCGTGTGCACCAGCGGCTCGCGCTCGTAGCGTTCCTTGAGCGCCGGCTCCTGCTTCAGCGCGTCGTCCAGCGTCATGCCCAGTTGCTCGGGCACGAGCTTGGCGATCTTGTCCACCTCCGCCAGCGGCACATCCAGCACGCGCCCCACGTCGCGGATCGCCGCGCGGGCCTTGAGCGTCCCGAACGTGATGATCTGCGCCACGTGCCCGTACTTGCGGCGCACGTAGTCGATCACGCGCCCGCGCCCGTCCTGGCACAGGTCGATATCGACGTCGGGGTACTCGCTGCGGTCCGGGTCCGTGAATCGCTCGAACAGCAGGCCGTACTTCACGGGGCACGCGTTGGAGAGCCCCAGCACATAGCCCACCATCGTGCCCACGCCCGAACCGCGCGCCAGACCGGGCACGCCGTTCTCGCGCCCCCAGTTCACGAAGTCCCACACGATCAGGAAGTACGCGCTGATGTTCTTGTCGGCGAGGATCTTCAGTTCGCGCTGCAGACGCGCCCACCGTGCCTCGTGCTCCGAGACGCCGCCCGATGCCGGCGGTTGTCCCTTCGCCGCCGCGCTCCCGGGCTTCTCCGCTCCATACCTCCACACCAGCCCCGCCTCCGCCAGGCGGCGAAGCGCCGCGTCGCACTCCGCCTTCGCTTCGCTCAGAAGACGCTTGCGCTCATCCTCGCTCGCCCCCGCGGGCATGCCGAAGGGCACGACCTCGAACTGCGCGCAGAAAGCCGCGTACCACGCCGAGAGATCACCCCCAAACGCCCGGTCCTCGAAAGAAGGCAACCCCTCCCACTCGCCCGCGGCCGCCCCCCCACTCTTGGCTTTCTTGTCTTCCTTTGCCGCGTCTGCCCCGCTGGCCGTGTTGGCCGCGTTGGCTCTCCGCCTCACCCTCACCATCGGCGCGTGGTTCTCGCCGATGCCCAGCTTCACGTCGCACCGCTCCGCGATCTTCGCCGCGTTGTCCAGCGCTTCGCGCCCCGGCTCGCCGTAAGGCGTGAACAGCGCCTCCATCTGCCCGGGCGACTTCACGTAGAGCTCGGGCGAGTAGATCATCCGGTCCTGCGAGATCTTGCTCGACCCGGTGTTGATGCACACCAGCGCGTCGTGCGCGTCGTAGTCCTCCGCCTTCAGGAAGTGCGCGTCGTTGTCGCACACCAGCGGCAGGTTCAGTTCGCGCGCCAGGCGGATGAGGTGCTTGTTGATCGCGATCTGATCGTCGACATTGTGCTGAAGTTCAACGAAGAAGCGCGGACGCCCCTGCGCGTCGGGCGCGAACACCCGCGCGTGCCACCGCGCGCTCTCCACCGCGCGGTGCCACGCCGCCTCGTCCTTCGTCCGCTCATACGCCAGCAGATGCTCGCCGATCTCGCTGCCCAGGTGCCCGTTGATCGCGATCAGCCCCGCGCCGTGCCGCTCCAGCAGGTCGCGGTCGATCCGCGGCTTGTAGTAGAACCCCGTGAGGTACGCCTCGCTGCACATATACAGCAGGTTCGTCCACCCCTCGTTGTTCTCCGCCAGCAGCACCAGGTGATACCCGCCGTCGCGAACCCCGGTGTGCGTGCGATCCTTCCGCGAGCCCGGCGCGACATACGCCTCCACGCCCAAGATCGGTTTGACCCCCGCCTCCTTCGCCGCCGTGTAGAACGCCACCGCGCCGAACAGGTTCCCGTGGTCGGTGCACGCCACGGCGGTCATGCCGAGCTCTTTCACCCGGTCAAACAGCGAGTCGAGTCGGTTGCCGCCGTCAAGAAGCGAGTACTCGGTGTGAAGGTGCAGGTGCGCGAACACCGGCGCGGGCGCGCCACCCGCCCCCGCCGCGTCCTGAGATTGCACAGTCTTCGGCTCCGCCGCCATCCTGCCTCCCATGCCGCGTCCCTGCGGCGGTTGAACGAACATCGCGCCGCCGGCCTCGCTGGCGCCCGGGCGCGCGGTGATCGTAACGATGCCCCGGTCGCTGTTCGAGGTTTGCTCGGATTCGACAACTTGCTCGGTGCAATCGACAGGAGTGTCCACGGGCCATCTGACCCGGCCCCCCACTGCTCTCGACCCGCTCGGGCTAGACTAAGTCATCTCCGATTCGAGGGATGGCCAGCACAGTGGTCGGTTTGGTTCGGCGGGTACGGGGCGGGGTGAGGTGGGCTCGAGTTCCGATGGACTACCTCCGCACCATCTCCATGCACTTGCCGCGAGCCAACGGACCGCGGCCGCCGTTCTTCAAGCGCGTGCTCTTCACGCTGCTGCTGGTGGTGGTCATCGTGATCGGCCTGGCGCTGCTGCTGCTCGGCTTCGTGATCGCGCTGGTCGTGGTGCCGATCGTGATGCTCTGGCGGGCGGTGTTCGGGCCGCCAAGGCCCGCGGAGCGTCCGGCCCAGCCGGACCTGGGCGATGGGGTGTTTGTGCAGACAGAGTCCGATAACTCAGATCCGGGCCGCGAGAATGTCCGCGTCAGGACCACACCGAGATCGGTGTAAATACCTATTCACGCGGCAGGATGATCGTAAACTCAGTTCCAGAAGACACTTGCGAACTGCACCACAGCCCGCCTTGGGCGTCCGCCAGCAGCCGCTGGCACACCGTCAGACCCAGTCCGGTGCCGCCGCGCGAGGCCTCGCCTGTGGCGAAGCTCTTGAAGATCAGGCGGAGCTGCTCGGCTGACAGGCCGTGGCCGGTGTCGCGAACACAAATCGTGACCCACTCGCCGGAGCCCTTCCCGCCGCCTCCTCCCCCACCATCGCCAGCCGTGTTCCACGTGGAACTCTCGGCGACCACCGCGCCATCGCCCGGCACCGGTCGGCCGGGATGAACGTTCGCGCTGATCGT
>JALHNL010000045.1 GCA_022843545.1 Phycisphaerales bacterium
GAGAAGGCCATCAAGGAACACGGCAAACTCCGCGTCGAGGGCAAGGACTACGTCATGCACGACGCCGACATCTGCCACTTCCTGTTCAACGTCTGACCGCTCCGCCCCCCACCCCCCCACCCCCCCCACCTCCCCCACCTCCCCCACCGCACACACCGCCTGCCCGCACCCGCGCCGCGAGAAACCCCGATGATCTCCGACCTGCTCCTGGTGTCCATCGGCAACTCCCGCACGCGCGTGGCCCGCGCCAAAGCCGACGGGCCCATCGAGCCCTCGCGCGTCATCGAGAACCGCGACGAGGCCGCCCTGCTTGGCGCGCTCGTCGCCGCCGCTCAGGAACTCGACCCCGAGACCTCCCGCGTGCTGCTCGCCAGCGTGAACGACGCCGTGGCGCTCCGCGTGCTCCAGGTTCTGCAGGCGCCGGACCTGCCCCGTGTCGTCCGCCTCGTGGCCCCCGGCGGGTCGGGGCTCGCCGTGCCCATGCAGGTGGACCTCCCGCCGCCGCTGACCGTCGGGGTTGACCGCCTGCTCGCCGCCCTTGGCGCCCACGACCGCTCGCGCACCGCGTGCGTCGTGATCGACGCGGGCACCGCCGTCACCGTGGACTTCGTCGATGAGTTCGGGGTCTTCCGCGGCGGGGTGATCGCGCCGGGTTTGGCGATGCTGCTGCGATCTCTCCACCAGGGCACCAGCGCGCTGCCCGCGCTGCCCTCGCCCCGCTCCGCCTCGGAACTGCCCGCCGGGCCCATGGGCAAGACCACCGCCGAGGCGATGACCCTCGGCTGCGTCGCGTCGATCGTGGGGCTCTGCCACCGGATGATCGACCGCTACGCCACCGCCCACGGGCGCTACCCGCGCGTGGTGGCCACCGGGGGCGACGCGCCGCTGCTGTTCGAGAACGACGACCTGGTCGAGGCTGTGGTGCCCGACCTCATCCTCATCGGCATGCAATCAGCCTGGAAGATCGGCGAGAGCGGCGCGGTGGTGGAGGACGAGGGCGGGGAGGAGTGAGCGGGATCAGCGCGGGCCTTTTCAGCCCGCAAGCGTCGCAACCCAATCGCGACTGAAGATCGCTTCAGCACTCGCGCCGCGCCAAGGTCGCCAGTCCTCGCCGAGGCCTTCGGCGCGAGCTCAACCCGTCTCTTCTCGGTACCTTTGGCATCTCGATATTGAAAGTGGCCTAAGGGCAGATTCAGAAGTCCGACCCCAAATCCCGCCGCACTTCCAGCCGCCAGCCCACCGCGTCGCTGCGCATCGCGTTGCCCGAGAGCATCACCTGCTGGCGCGCGGGGAACTGCTCGGTCTTGAACCCCGTCCGCCCCACCTCGCGCCCCTGCGCGTCGAACCACTGGAACTCGTACTGCACCTTCAGCATCCGGTCCGCCATCGACCGCAAGGGCACCTGCACCCGCAGCGGCGTCTCCGCCGTCGGCAGGTCGCTCACGATCCGCGACGGGTCCACCACCAGCGCGCCGTTGAGCGCCGGCTCCAGCGTGATCGCCGGGTAGAACTGCGCCGGCAGCGGGTCCGTCCCCGGCGTGAACGGGGCCTTGACGGTGTCCTGGCATCCGCCCGCGAAAAGAGCGAACGAGGCGACGACGGCGGCGGCAACAGTCTTCATGTCCATGTTCCCTTCAACTTCGACCCGTGTGATGCAGGCCTAGCGCCTGCCGCTTTCCATCCCGATATCCCCTGCCTTCGCTCCCCCTACCGGCTGGACGCACCCGCCCGCAACTGATCCGCGAGACTCCTCACCCTGGGCGACCGCGGAACATACGGCGCGTGCTCCTGACCATACAACCGAGCGAAGCCCGCCGTGCCCGCCTGCGGGGAATACAGCGTGGTCCCGGCTTCCAGAATGTGCCGGTCAAAGGGCGCCGCGGGGTTCTGGGCCAGCACGCTGATCCCCTCCTCGCGGTACATCTGCACGAGGTCGCTGCTGGTGATCGATCGCGGCAGCCCCGCCGCGTAGTAATCCTGCATCACCGCCGGGCTGGGCGTGCGCACGTCGCGCCCGCCCAGAATCCAGGGCAACTGAGGCCCCGGGCCGGGCGCGCCGTCGCCGAAGTAGAGCACACGCCCCGACGTGGCCCACGACCCGCCCGTCTCGGGCAACCGCACATACCGAAGCGCAAGCCCGGACGTGGGCGCGACCATCCCCGGAAGCACCATTCGAATGGACGAGCCGCGGATCGACAGGTCCACCGTCGACTCCCCCGCGGGCAGGTTGAGCAGCGCGACGTACACCCGCTGGGGCAGCACCTCGCAGTGCCGCGTGTCGGCCTGTGCCGTGCTCTTCGTGATCGCCCCCACTGCCGCGACACCCAGGCCCACCAGCGCGCCCGTGGGGTTGTCCTTGTCCGCCGTCGCCACCGCCGTGATGAGCCCGCCGGCGATGAGCACGTCCCCGATGGTGGACTTGGCCAGCCGCAGGTCCTCGAGGTTGTTCCACCGCAGATCGCGAGCCAGGCGGTTCAGGTCCGTCACCACCGGGAAGCCAGCCTCGCTGTCGCCCACCCTCACGACCAGCGGCGCGGTGTCGGACCGGGTGATCGCGCGGAAAGACGCGATCGCGCCATCAGGCCCGGTGGCGATCTTCCTTGGGGCCAGGCCGAAATCCGCGATGATCACCGTGTTGAACGGAGCCGACCGGATGTTGCCCGCCAGCGTGGACAACGACGGCGCCACCTGCGAGAGCTGCGCCGTCGCCTCGTTCAGTTCCGCCGCATCACCCAGCGCGCGGGCGCTCACCGCCTTGAGCACATACCCCAGTTCAAAGTCCGACGCCACGGCGCGGTAATCCACCGGGAACTCGCCGGGCTCATCCGCCGACCCGCCCGACTTCTCCGCCGCCTTGATCAGCCGCTCGCGCTGCCTGACGGAATCCTCGTCGCTCTGCGCCGGCCCGCTGTTCTGCAGCGCGCCCGAGAAGTCGCGCAGCAGGAAGATCGAGTTGTTCGCCGCGGCCCGCGCGTTGCCCCAGTTGCCGCGCGACGCCTCGTACACCGACACGTACGAGTACCCCATCGCCTGCTCGAAGGGCTCGCCCTTCCAGATGCGCACCCCGCCCTCGCCGAAAAAGAACGACGGCACCGTCTTGTCGTCGTTCAGCCCCTGCGTCCGCAGCATCTGATACACCGCGTCGGCGTGCGGCTCGGCGGCCTCGGGCACGCCCTCCGCCAGCGTGAGCACGAGCGTCTTGAGCCGGTCCAGCAGGTAGTTGCGGTCGCCCGGGTTGTCGGTCAGACGCGACTGCGCATTCACCCGCGCCGCGCCAAAGTCCCCCCGCACCGCCTGCGCCACCGTCATCTCATCGCGCTGGTACGAAGCACAGCCCCCCGCCAGGGCCGCCAGCAAGAGCGAGATGATCACAGGTGCCTTCACGGTCTTCTTCAGCCCCCATCCCCGCCCTCAAATCTCAGTAAACCGCCGCACCCCCGACCTTCCGTGCACAATTCGCCCGCTCGTCTTCACCCATCCCCATTTTCTCGGTGAACCTCCGCGCCCTCGGTGACTCCGTGGTGACTCCCACGCCCTAGTCCGCCAGCGTCCCCTTCGCATACCGCTTGAACTCGTGCGTCCCCGTCCACACCGCCCGCCCGCTGTCGCGCTCGATCACCGTCAGGTCGAGCATGAACGTGTCGGTCCTCAGATCGCTCGGGCCCGCGCCCGACACCGCCGCCACGCGCGTCGCCGAGCGGAACACCCCGCGCATGAAGTGCGTCGCCGAACCCGACACGCCCTCGGGAACGTCCAGCCCCGCGGCGCGGATCAAAGGCACGCGCTCCGGCGGCATATACACGTTCACGTTGCGCGACCGCAGGAACGCCTGCATCCCCGGGTCAAACAGCACCCTGGCGACGGCGGGCCACGCCGCGCCGTCCGAAATCCGGTCGTTGGAGCGGTTCGTCAGTTCGTCGGGCAAGAGCGCGATCTCGGGCGACGAAGCGGTGCGCCCGGCCAGCCAGGACGAGTTCGCGAGTTGCTCGCGGAGCGAAACGCCCGCCGACTGCAAGTCCTCAGCCCGGTGCATGGTGTCGCGGGTCGGAGTACCGGCTGAACAACCGGCCACCATCAGCAGCCCACCCACAGCCACGATCCGCACCAAAGGGCCCATCAAGCAATCCCCATAGCCGAACAACAAAGCGGCCAAACTCCTCTTCACTGATCACTGATCACTGATCACTGATCACTGATCACTGATCACTGATCACTGATCACTTCCCCCCTCACCTCACCTGCTTGAAGTCATAAGTCTCGGTGAACAGCATCCGCCCCGTGTTCAGGTTCGTCAGGCTCATCTCGAGGTAGTAGTTGGACACCCCGCCGCCCAGGCGCACCTGCTCGCCGAAGTAGCCCTGCAGCACGTACACCAGGTTCGGGTCATACCGCCCCGCGGTCCCGCCGCCCTGGTTGTTCACCAGTCGGGCCCGCTGCGCATCCAGGATCTCCGGGCTCTCCACGATGTCGGCGTAGCGGCGCACGTAGTCGCTGTTCACCAGACCCGCGAACACGCGCCGCCGGATCTGCTCGTAGTCGTTGGTCGGGGTCCGCGTGCGGTTATCGATCCCGCCGAGCTGCACCACCACCTTGGTCGGGCTGTTCTTGATCTCGTCGATGCTGCTGATCCGCATCGCCAGCGCCTGCGACACGCGGTTGGAGAAGTCCGTCAGCGTCACCGTGTCCGCCGCCGGGTCGCGCGTCTCGCCATAGATCCGTTCGTCCGACCGCGTCACCCCGGTGGGGCCCGGGCGGGGGTTGCTCTGGCAACCGGCCATCGCCAGCGGGGCGGCCATCACGGCGAGAACTCCACAACGCAACAGCATCGTCTTCATGGTCGGGACCCTTTCGGGATCGAGCATAGGTCGGTTGAGCCTTTCGGCGGTTATCGCGCCGCTCACCGTTTTCGCGGCTCATGCGCCCCGGATTCGGTTATCCGCCACTGTGCCCGCATAACCGGGCGGCACCCGGCTACGGAACTTGACAGCAAGTGGAATCAGACCGACCTGAATCTCTGGAGATTCCACGCGTGCTCCCCAGGCCAATCCGAAATCAGTTGCCGGCGTTGACAGTGGGTCTGCTGTCACTCTGCGCAAGCCTCATCGCGTTCTCATACGCGCAGCAGCGCGACCTGGACCAGGCCGAGCGCACCGTCCGCGCTCACGCCTTCCGGGCTCAAACCGACCTCACGCACACGTTCCTCGACACGCAATCGGCCCTCGAGCAGCTCGCCCGCGAACTGGCGGCCACCGAGGGCACGATCCAGCCTCGCGTCGCCGAGCTCGCCCACGATCTGGTGGGCGACAAGGCCCACTCTCCCATCCGAACCCTGCTGTTCATCCGGGCCGATGACGAGGGCCGGCCGCTGGGCTTCACCGCAGCCTGGCCCCAGGACTTCACCGCCTCACCGCCGAAGCTGACCGCCCAGACCCTTGCGCAGCTCGCGTACAGCGCCGAGCACGGCGTGCCGACCCTGCTCGACAACCCGCTCCCTCAGTGGCCCGAACCCACCTCACGGATCGCGGTGGCGATGGCCGTGTTCATGCCGCACCTCACGCCCGCGCCTTCACGCCCGCTGGGCTGGGTCGCCGCGCTGCTCGACGAACCCGCCCACTGGCCGGTCAGCCATGGGGTGACGCTTCACGGCACCCAGATGCTGGTCTACCAGGGGCCCGACCGCCGGCGCTCACAGGAAATCGGCCGCCTCTCGGTCAATATCGACGACGCCGAGCGTCGCGCGGAGTTGTCCGAGCCTCAACTCTTCGAGATCAAGCTCCGCGGGCGAACGCTCTACGCCGCCGTCCGCGTAGACCCGGATCAGGCGGGCGCGCCCTCGCCGCAGGCCTGGATCGTCGCGCTCGCCGGGCCGGCCATCAGTGTTCTGCTCGCGGGCGTTCTCGCCGCGCTTCGGGTTGCCCGCGATCACGGCGAGGCGCTGGCGCGGGCGATGGCGGCGAGCAAGGCCGCGGCCGAAGCCCAGCTCGCGGAGAGCCGCGACCGCTTCCAGGAAGCGGTGCGCGGAGCCTCCGACGGGTACTGGGACCTGCGCCTGCCCGGCGGCCCGCTCTGCCTGTCCTCTCGGTTCCTTGAACTGCTGGGGCACGAGCCCGCTGAACTGGTCACCGTGCCCGACGCGCTGTGGTCATTCGTGCACAGCGACGACTACCCCCAGGCCCGCGCGGCGCTCGAGAACGCCGCCCGCGCCGGCGCCGGCTTCGAGATCGAGTGCCGGCTGCTCAACGCCCGCGGCGAGTATCGCTGGCACCAGATCCGCGGCACCACCTCCGGCGGCGCCGACGCCCGGCGCGTCGTCGGCACGATCCTCGACATCTCCGAGCGCCGCGAGGCCGAGCAGCGCATCCGCCTGCTCAACTCGGTCGTCGTGAACTCCAAGGACGCCATCGCCGTGATGGAGCCCGCCCGGGGCGGCGCGTTCGGGCCCGTGATGTTCGCCAACGCCGCCCTGTGCGGGCAGACCAATTACGAGCCCGAGGAGATCGCGGGGCGCACGCTGGACGTGCTCTTCGGGCCCAGCACCCTCGCCGAAGAGATCGACACCCTCAGGGCCGCCCTCCGCGAAGGCCGCCCGGAGCGCGCCGAGATCGAGCTCTACAGCAAGGACGGGCAGTCGTTCTGGGTCGACCTCAACCTCTTCCCCGTCCGCGACGACGACGCCGCCATCACCCACTGGGTCGCCATCTCGCGCGACATCACCGTCCGCAAGTTCGCCGAGGCCAAGGTCCAGATCAGCAACGAACTGCTCTCAGAGGCCAAGGCCCAGGTCGAGCGCCACGCCCGCGAGCTGGCCCGCAACAACGCCAAGCTCGAAGAGGCCCGCCTCCAAGCCGTCCGCGCCAGCAGCGCCAAGAGCGAGTTCCTCGCCCGCATGAGCCACGAGATTCGCACCCCGCTCAACGGCGTCATCGGCACCATCCGCCTCCTCCGCGGCACCCCGCTGACTCCCGAGCAGGACCGCTTCGCCGACGTCTGCATGACTTCCGCCTCCGGCCTGCTCGAACTCATCAACGACATCCTCGACTTCTCCAAGATCGAAGCCGGGCGGATGGACATCGAGCGCGTCGCCTTCTCACCCAGCGCCGAGGTCCAGACCTCCCTCGCCATGCTCGAGCCGCTCGCCGCGGGCAAGGGCCTGGCCCTCCACGCCACCTTCGACCCTTCCGTGCCCTCAAGCGCCGTGGGCGACCCCCTCCGCTTCCGCCAGATCGTCACCAACCTGGTCAGCAACGCCGTCAAGTTCACCGAACGGGGCTCCGTCTCCGTCACCGTCCTCGCCGCCGATGCCGAAGACGGCTCGCTCCTGCGCGTCGAAGTCACCGACACCGGCGTGGGCATCCCACCCGACCGCATCGACCGACTCTTCCGCGAGTTTTCGCAGGTCGACAACTCCACCACGCGCCATTACGGCGGCACCGGCCTGGGCCTGGCCATCTGCCGGCGACTCGCCACCCTCATGGGCGGCGAGATCGGCGTCCGCAGCCGTCCAGGCGCGGGCTCCACCTTCTGGTTCACTGTCCGCGCGCTCCCCGTCGGCGCCGACCAGGACAACCCGCAGGGCGCAACCGCCCCGGCCGCGCTCTCGCCCGAGCAGCGCGCCCGGGTCCGCGTTCTGGTCGCCGAAGACAACCGAGTCAACCAGCTCGTGGCGCGGGAGGTGCTGTCGCGCGCGGGTTATCCCTGCGAGATCGCCGAGGACGGCGAGACCGCCGTCAACATGTACATCAAGGGCCGATACGACCTGATCTTGATGGACTGGCACATGCCCAAGCTTGACGGTTGTGACGCCGCGCGGACCATCCGCGCATACGAGGCCTCATCGGGCCGGGCCCGCGTGCCGATCATCGCTCTCACCGCCAACGCCCTCACGGGCGACCGCGAGCGGTGTCTGGAGGCGGGCATGGATGATTATCACACCAAGCCGCTGGAGCCCGAACGGCTCATCCCCGCCATGGACCGCCTGGCCGCCGCCGGGGCCGCCGCTCCGCGCGCCCCGTCCTCGCCCCCGCTCGACGCCGAAGACGCCCTGAAGCGCTGCATGGGCAACGCCGAACTGCTTGGCGAAGTCCTCGCCGAGTTCCGCGGCCAGTTGGTCAGCGATCTGGCCTCCCTGTCCCAGGACTTCACACCCGCCGGCGAAGAACTCCGCCGGATGGCCCACGCCATCAAGGGCGCGGCGGCCAACGTCAGCGCCCAGAAGCTGCGCACACTCGCGGCATCCGTGGAGAACCTGGCCCGCGAGAGCGCGGGCGATCTGCGCGGACCGATCGACGCCCTCACCGAAGAAATCCGCCGCTGCGTCGAGTTCATCGACAGCCGCGAGCCGCGCCGCGGAGCGACCGCATGACGATTCTGGTGGTCGATGATCAACGGTCCCTCCGCCTCACGCTGCGCGCGGCGCTCGAAGCCGGCGGGCACGAAGTCGTCGAGGCCCAGAACGGCCACGAAGCGATGGAGATCCTCCGCTCCCGCGCCGGTGTGGGATGCGCCATCGTGGACTGGGAGATGCCCGGCATGTCCGGCACCCAGCTCTGCCGCGAGATCCGCTCCTCCACGCGGGGCGACACCATGTACCTCATCCTGCTCACCGGGCGCAACGCGGTGCAGGACAAGGTCGAGGGGCTCAGCGCCGGCGCCGACGACTTCGTCAGCAAGCCCTTCGAGCCCGCCGAGCTGCTCGCCCGCGTGCAGGGCGCCGAGCGCCGCGCCGCCATGCAGACGCACACGGTGGTGATCTTCGCCCTCGCCCGCCTCGCCGAATCGCGCGACCCCGAGACCGGCGCTCACCTCGAGCGCGTGCAGCACTACGCCCGCGAACTCGCCGCCCAGCTCGCGGGGCAGGGGCACTACGCCGACCAGGTCGATGCCGAGTTCATCCGCCTCGTCTTCGAGACCTCCCCCCTCCACGACATCGGCAAGGTCGCCATCCCCGACTCGGTCCTGCTCAAGCCCGGGCGCCTCAGCGAGCCCGAGTACCAGGTCATGAAGCAGCACACGCTCATCGGCGCCCAGACCCTCGGCGCCGCCCTCGAGCGATTCCCCCGCGCCCGCTTCCTCCACATCGCCCGCGACATCGCCCTGGCCCACCACGAGCGCTGGGACGGCGGGGGCTACCCCAGCGGGCTCGCCGGCGACCTGATCCCCCTGGCCGCCCGGGTTGTCGCCATCGCGGATGTGTACGACGCGCTCACCTCACGCCGGGTGTACAAGGCCGCGCTCATGCACGACGTCGCCTGCTCGATCATCCTCGAGGGCTCCGGCTCCCACTTCGATCCGCTGTGCGTCGAGGCCTTCAAGCTCGCCAGCCCGGAGTTCGACCGCATCCGCGAGCGCTTCCGCGATGAGCACACCCAGCCCCTGGCCACCATCGCCGACGCGCGCGTCGCCGCCTGACAGACCGCGGGCCGCCGCCGGCGCACCGGCCCAAGCTTCGCGCCCCGCGCGGATTGTTCAACTCAGCCCTGGACGCTGATCTCGCCCGCCGCCGCGCCCGTCCCGCGCTGCTCGGATGCGTTCTTCTGCATCAACAGCGCCCACGTCTCGCGGTCGTACTGGATCAGATCGATCACCTTGTCCGCCTTGCTCACGTCCTTCTCCAGGCTCGATTCCAGCAAGTGCGTGATCATGAACATGTACAACGAGTGCAGCCGGTCGTACAGCTCCCGGTCGGGCTCCGGCTTCATCGTGTTCATCAGTTCCACCAGGATCGCGCGCGTCCGCCTGAAACCGTTGTACATCTGCTCGTAGTTCTTGCTCGCCAGGCCTTCACGCCCCTGCCGACAGAACTTGATCGCCCCGTCCAGCAGCATCAGCCGCAGTTCGGCGGGCGAGGCCGACAGCACCTTGGTCTCCAGGTACTTGTCGGCGGCGGCGCGGGCTTGAGGGCTGGCGAACGTAGTCATGCTTTGGCCATCGGCCGGTTACCGGCCCGAGTTGACTGCAACCCCTTCCCTCCGGCTCAGAAAGTCACCGGCTTGATGTTCGCGATCGCCGACTGCTGATTGGTGATCTTCCCGATGGCCTGCTCCATCGCGATGAACTGCGACTGCAGCCGGGCCCGCTTCCGCTCCAGGGCCTCGTTGATCCGCGTGATCCGGTCGTTCTGGCTCTTGATCTGGTCGTCGATCGTCCGGGTCTGGCGGGTCAGGAACCCGTCCACGGGCCGGATGTACCGGTCCGCCGCCGCCGCGATCCGCTCGAAGATGCCCTGCGACGTGAACTGCCCCGTCGTGGTCTGACGAACGAACACGCCCCCGCCCGTGTTGGGCACCGGCACCGGGTCGTTGCTCGTCGCCGCCTGCACCTTCGCCGACAGCAGGTCCGCCACCGCCTGCGGGTCCAGCGTCAGCGCCTGCGAGAGTTTGTTCGCGTTCAGTTCCAGCTTGCCGTCGCGGCCGGCCGTCAGCCCCACCTCCGCGGCGTTGCGGAACCGCCCGTTCACGCCCAGCGCGGGGCCCGTGATCGTGTCGAACGCCGCCCGCCGCACGCCCTGCGACACCGAGTCACCCAGCAGCACGCCGCCCTTGTTGGTCTCGGTGTCGAACTTGCTCTGCGTGTCGATCCGGTCGATCAGGTCGTTGAAGGCCTTGACGAACTCCTCCACCGCCTTCTGGATCGCCGCCGTGTCGCGCGACACCGACACCGTCACCGGCGTGTTCGAAACCGTCTTGGCGTCCACCGTCAGGTTCGCCGCCACACCCGCGACGGTGTTGGACGAACTGCTGAACAGCAGCGCCGAGGCGGGGTCCGCCGAACCGAAGAACACCCGCGCGTTCTGCGCCGCCGAGATCGTCGAGAGGCCCGGGTCCGATCCCTCGGTCGTCCAGATGAACGCGCCGTTCAAGCCCGTGGTCTTCGAAGCCAGCGACAGCCGGAAGGGCCGCGTGGGGTTCCCGTCGTTCACCACCGCCGCCAGCACATCCGCCCCCGAAGCGTTGATCTTGCTCGCCACCTCGGTGAGGCTGTCCGCCGCGCTGAAGGTGATCGTCCGCTCCTGCCGCCCGTTCACCTTGTTCTGCGCCGCGCCGACGTCCGCCGCCGTGCCCACCAGGTTCAGCGCCCGCGCCACCCCGCCGCTCCGCTCGCGGATCTCGAGCTTCGTGCTCAGGGGCACGCCGCCCGCCTCGAGCGCTTCGACGATGATCCCGTCGCCCGTGTCGTTCAACCTCGCGCGGACGTTCTCCACGCTGTTGATCTGCGAGATCACTTCGCCCACGGTCTGCACGCTCGACCCGATGTTCACCGTGAAGCGCTTGCCGTAGCCGTTGATGATGTCAAAGCCGCCCGTCCCGATGCCCCGCCCGTTGTTCAGACGAGACACCGGCGTCGCCAGCCCGATGTACTGCCGCTCCAGGTTCCCCGTCCGCGCCACCTTGCCCCCCGAGGCGTTGGTGATCCCCAGCGCGTCGGCCCCGAAGCCCGTGATGTCCAGCGCGCCCGCGCCCACCGACGTGTCGGTGAACACCAGGCCCGTGCCGTTCTCGCTGAGCGTCACATTCACCTTGCCCTCGGTCGCCGTGTTCAGAAGCGTCTGAAGGTCCGTGATCGAGCCGTTCGCGATCGTCGCCAGATCCGCGACGTACCCCGAGCCGTCCGCCGTCACGATCTGCAGCAGCGAGCCGTCGGTCGTGCCGCGCCCGCCCAGGATGTTCCGTAGCAGCGTCGAGTTCAACCCGGCCAGCAGCCGCCGCCCCGAGAGCGTGTCGGTCGCGGTCGTCCCCACGATGCCCAGGTCACGCGCCGTGTTCCGGCCGCCCAGGTCCTCCACCGTCAGCGCGGGGCTGCCGCCCGAAGGCGTGCTCAGGTCCACCAGTTCGATCCCCGAGCCGTCCGCCCTCAACTGCGCCCGCACCCTCTGCACGCCCGACGCGCGGGCCTGCTCGTTGATCCGCTGGATCACCCCGCCCACGTCCGTCACGGCGGACTTGACCTTCACCAGTTGCGCCTCGGTCGCGCCCGGCGGCGTCTGCATCTCGTACATGTCGCCGATGTCGATGTCGAACGACTCGCCCGACCGCGTGGTGATCTTGAAGTCGGGAGTCGCCGTGCCGCCCGCGTTGGAGACCTGCACCCCCAGCCCGTCGTTCAGGGCCGAGAGCGCGGTGCGCTCGCCCACGGTGTTGATCCGCGTGCCCGTGATCGTGCCGCCCGCGCCCGTGCCCAGGATGCCCAGCGTCGCGGCGGTGCTGCGCCCCTCCACCTCCGCGATCGTGATCGCGCCCGAGCCGCCCGCGCGCTCCACCACCAGCCGGTCGCCGTCGGTCCGCGCCTTCACGCTGATGCCCGACGCACCGTTGATCGCGCTGAGCACCTCGCCCACGGTCTCCACGCGCGACAGGTCCACCACCGCGCTGGCGCCCGTGCCGTCGGTGATGCGGATCTTGCCGCGCTGGATGCCCAGGCCGCCGTTCAGCCCGGCCAGCCCCGTGTCGCGGTCCAGCCGCGCCTCGGTGCTCTCCAGCGTCATTTTCGTGAGCCCAACGCCCGCGCCGGTGCTCTGCGCATAGCCCGCGCTGAGCAACTGCTGGGTGGAGACCAGACGGTCCACCACGAACTGGTACGTGCCCGAGGCCGCGCCCGTCGCCGCCGTCGCCGTCAGCACGTCCGCGTTGCTGCTCGTCGCCGCCGCCGAGCCGAAGATGTTGCTGGAGGCGAACTTCGCCGCCGCGGTCTTCAGCCCGTTGATCCGCGAGTTCAGGTCCAGGTACGCCGCCTGCCGCTGCTGGAGCTGCGTGATGCGCCTCTGGAACACCGTCCGCTGGCGCCCCTCCACCTGCAGCAGCTGGTCGATGAGCTGCTGGGTGTTGACACCGCTGAAAACGCCCACGCCGCTGGTGATGCTGCTCATGTGTCCCCTCCGCTACGCCGCCCGCGTCCAGGCACGCCGCGCGCCCGTCGGCGTCGCCGGCTTCCACAGCCGCTCCGACGCCGCGCTGGGCCCCCGGCCCACCCGGTCCCACCCCTTGGATCGCAGGTTCAGCGCATCCAGCGCCCACGCCGCCACCACCCGGCGATACATCGCCCGCGCGGCGCGCACCGACTCGTGCTCGTCTAGTCCTTCCAGCGCCATCGCCTGCTCCTTCGGGCGCGATCCGTCGCGCCCGCCTCCTTTAATCGACCAGCCCCGGGGGGGCTCTGAAGACCCCACACCAAATAGGCACCCAACAAAACTTGCGCCCCGCGCACCCCTTGCCGCGCAATCCCCGCTCGCCGCTGCACCCGCCCCCGCCCGCGGCCGATATCCTCCGGTCCGGTTCGCCGCTTCCAGGGAGTCACCCCGGATTCCCCGAACCGCCCCCCGGGCCCGTTCGTTCAGACTCCCGCATGCTCAATCGCCTCGTCATCCCGGGCGTGATTCTCCTGATCAGCGTGGCCTGCGCGATCAGCGCCGCCGTGGCCTGCGTCGTCGCCGCCCTGCAGTCTCCTCCCCTGCTCTTCATGATCGGGCTTGAGCTGGGCGTCATCGCCGCCGGCGTCATGGGTGTGCTCATCGGTCTGGGCAAGTTCAAGGAAGGCCGAGCGATCTCGGTCCTCTGCGTCGGGGCCGCCTTTGTGGTCTGCAGCTACCTCACGCTCATCAGCGCCAACCGCGTTGTCGGCGGGGTGGACCTCCTCCCCTTCCGGAATGCCCGGATGGCCGCGGGCGGGCTGCTCATCCTCATCGCCGCCCTGAGCGTCCTGCTCCGCCGCCCGAACCTGAGCCTCCCCAGGCTGGCCCTGGGCGTGGCCCTGCTCGTCCCGCTTGTCGCCGGCGGCCTCTGGATCGCCCGAGGGGGGGCCCTGGCGTTCTTCTCCACTCAGGGCCAGATCGTCCAGATCACCGCGATTTTCGTCGCGTTCGTGGCTTTCTGCGGGCTCGCCTCCGCATCGGGTCATTTCCTTATCCGGGCCTTCGCCATCGGAGTTGAGGCCGGGGAAGCCGAGTCCGCCGCCCGCCATCCGGCCTAGTCCGGGCTGTTTGCCCCCCCACTAACCGTCCCAACCCGCGCGACCGGCGTGGTTGTCAGCCACCGTCAGGCTTTACCCACCCACCGGCCAACTGGCCAACCCGGGGTCAGCCGACGTATCCTCGCCTCCTCTCGATAGGGTCACGGATGCACCCGGAGGGGTTCGTCGGCTGTAGGCACGATGCTTGCAGCCTTTCGGCTTCTCGGACCGATGGTTCCTGTTCCCAAGCGGCGCGCCATCGCGAGGTCAATGGAATGGTTGAGTTGATCGACAGACCAAGACTGGGCCCATACATCCTCACACGCCGGCTGTCCGCCGGTGTGCTGGGGCATCGTTGGCTGGCCTTGGACGAGCGCGACTCCACCAGCCACCTGGTCCACCGCCTCCGGCTGGTCCAGTCCAATCCCACCGACGAGGCCCACGCCCAGCCCGCCCACACCCCGCTCACCATGCTGCACGCCGTGCAGCAGACCGCCGCCCTCGAGCACGCCCACATCCTGCGGATCGAGGCCGCCGCTCTGGACACCAAGGGTCGGCCCTTCGCGGTAACCCCGTATACCGGGGATAGCGACGGCGTCCTCACCCTCGACACTCTGCTCCGCCGCAAGGGCGGGTACATGCCGGTGGACGAGGCCAAGCGGGCGATGCTGCAGTTGCTGGGCGCGGTGCGCTATGCCCATGAGCAGGGACTGGCCCACGGGCCGATCTCGCTCCCCGAGATTCACGTCGACCCGCGCGGCAGCCTGCTGATCGAGCTTTACGGCGTCGTCCGCCTGCTCAGCGGGCAGAGCGCCGCCCTCTCGCGCACCGAGATCGAGCGCGCCGAGGTGCGGTCGGTCTTCGAGATCGGCTACCAGCTGGTCACCGGCCTCCGCCCCGAGCACCCGATCATCCCCGCCGGCCGCGTCATGGCCGAGCTCGACCAGTCCTGGGACGATGTCTTCGAGACCGGCCTGGGCGACACGGGCTTCACCACCGCGGCCCACGCCCTGTCCGCGGTTGAGAGCCTGCGGGTGAGCGTTGACGCCAGCCGCCAGATGGGCCGCGTCCGCTGGGCCATCAAGCGCATTCTGTTCGCCGGGGCCTGAGCGGGCACTTGGAGATCACTTCAAGACTCGATCCGAGGTGGCACAGGCGTCCCGCCTGTGACTCGATGACGTTGACCCCCTCACAGGCAAAGCTGTTGCGCCACCGTTCTCAATCAGGCTCTCAGCGGCGACGCCGCCGCAGCACGCACAGCCCCGCCATCGCCGCGCCGGCCGCCGTCGAAGCGCCCGGGACCACGGTGATCACGCGGATGTCGTCGGTGCTGCCGGACGTGACGAAGCGGTAGTTGATGGAGAACCGCCCGACGTTGAGGCGGACGCGGTCGTTGCCCAGTTCCAGGCCGCGCGAGTTGTAGTCGGTGTAGGTGGTCGCCGGGTTGCCCAACAGGCCATCGGTGAGCGCGATGAGTTCGCGGTTCACGATGATCCCGACGATGATCCCGTCGAATGTGACCGTGCCCTCGTAGGTGCTGGAGGTCTCGGTCTCCGGATCGCTGTGCAGGAAGTGGCTGCTGACCACCGTCCCGGCGGGGATCACCCCGGGCGTGAGATCGCCCGAGGCGTCGACCAGGCCCACGGCGGTGATGTCGACGCTGAGGTCCACGGGCAGCACGAAGTTCTGAACCTCGTCGAACGCCCACGCCTGGGTGTTGGATTCAAGCACGTTGCGGGCCACCGAAGCCGGTGCGGGGATGACGCTGGTTGAGCCGGTTCCGCCCGTGATGGCCGCCTGAGCGGCGGCGGTGGTGGCGGTGACGGCGATGACAGCAACGCAGGGCGTACCCAATCGCATGACTCTCTCCTCCGGGCCCTTTGGGGCCGACGATGTGCGGACCGGGCTTCAACGCTCCTCCGCCGCGCGTATTGCCTTGGCCACACTCAGTTTACGCTTACCCAGATTGCCAGCCGTCGCCCCCAACAGGCGACTTGACCAACCTGACGGCCTATCCTCTAGGCCCACGGCGGTCGCCCGCAGGCCCGGATGGTCCGGCTGCGTGCGGGCAAACCCAAGACCCCCGTGAACACGAACCCATGACCCAGTTCAATCGCTTCGGTGCTCAGCCCAAGGTCAAGGCCGCCAAGAAGTCCGCCTCCGGCAAGATCTTCGTCGACTGGAAGGACGTCGAGAAGCTCCGCCGGATGATGTCGCCCAACGGCAAGATCCACGGCCGCAAGCGCCTGCAGACCTCGGCGGGCGAGCAGCGCATGATCGCCCAGGCGATCAAGCGTGCCCGCTACATGGGCCTGCTGCCGTACACCAGCGCGACGCTCTGAGCGGCCTGATGTTCGAAAACCGAGGCGTGAGGCGTCAAGACCGGCGATGGGAGTCGCCGGGGCTGGTGTTCTGCGTCCGCTCCGCATCTCTTGATGGCGAATCGTGACGCGTTTGCGCGTCTCGCCGTTTGTCGCTTCAAGTCCGGGGACTCCGACAGCGTCTGGGCGTGTGCGGCGCTAGCCCCGGTCGCCCGGCGGGCTGGCCCTCACGCTGCCGAGCATGGGCCCGATGACGCTTTGGAAGAACGCGGGCCCCCCCGAGACGCGCGCCAGGACCAAGCCGCCTTGCAGCGCGGCGATCAGTCCCCGCGCGAACCCGAGCGGATCGGAGGGCGGGCGAACACTGCCGTCGCGGGCGCCGGCGTCGATCAAGTCCACGATCGCACGCTGGTTGCGCTCGACGAACGCGGCGAGCAGCGCACGCCCGCGCTCGGTGAGCGACTCGGCCTCTGAGCCGAGCATGCCCACTACGCACGCACGCCGTCCGCCGCCGTCCTTGGCGCACGTGCTCATGTAGAGCCCCACGACCGCCCTCAGCCGATCAAACGCGGAACCCGGTGACGAGAGAATCTCATCCACCGCAGAGAAGTAGCCCGCGCTGTAGTTCTCGATCACCGCTTCGAGCAGGTTCGCCTTGGTCGGGAAGTGGTGATGCACACTCGCCTTGCGGATGCGCGTCCGCTCGGCCAGGTCCTGGAAAGACATGGCGTTGGCGCCGACGGTCTGCACCAGATCGGTCGCCGCAGTCAGGATGGCCTCGCGCGTGCTCATCGGAAAACGCCCGCCGGGAGGGTAACCTCGCGACGGACGAAGGGGTTGGCGCCCGGCGCGGAGACTCACTCCGGCACGGCGGGATGGACGACGGGGAAATCCACGTCGGTCTTGAAAGCGCGGTTGATGTAGTTCGTGAACACGTTGAGCGCGACGTGGGCGACGACTTCGGCCAGTTCGCCGTCGCTCAGCCCGGATCGGCGCGCCGCGGCGAAGTCCGCGTCGGACACCGCACCGCGGCCGGCGATCACGGCCTTCGCGAAGGCCAGCACGCCGGAGGTCTTGGCGTCGGCGGCGCGGGCCTGGCGGGCGGCATCGATCGTGCCGGGATCAAGCCCCGCGGCCTTGCCCAGGACCGTGTGGGCGGAGAGGCAATAGGTGCAGCTGTTCTCTTCGGCGGTGAGCAGGGCGATCTGCTCGCCCTGAGCCCGCGTGAGCGAGCCGCCCGAGAGCGCCCCGGCGAAGCCGACATAGGACTGCAGCACGGCGGGCGAGTTGGCCATGACCTTGGTCATGTTGGGCACCACGCCCAAGGACCTTTGGAGGGTGTCGAAGATCTTCTGAACGGGGGCTGAGGCGTGGCCGGACTGAACGGGAGCGATGCGGGACATGAGTAAATCTCCTGACTAGAAGCCGATAAACCAAGCACTTTCGAGTGCCTACCTACCGGTAGGATGCCTTGCGAAAGCGCTGGTTACGAGTTCTGATCCCGATCTTGGTGCCGCTCGTACTGTGGGGCATGACCCGCCCCACGCCCGCGCTCTATATCCGCGACTACACCCCTTTGCTCGATCGACTCGACGGGCGGGGCAGCGCGGATGACGTGATGCGCCGGGTGGTGGACGCGCTGTGGGATCGCTTCAGCACGCAGGGGGTGTCGTGGGTGGGGTTCTACTTGCCCGACCCGGCGGACCGGGGGAGCCTCTTGCTCTCGCACCGGCGCGACAAGCCCGCGTGCTCGCCGATCGGGATGCACGGCGTGTGCGGGCGCGGGTTCGTGTCGCGGCGCCCGGTGGTGGTGCGCGACGTGGCGGTGATGGGCCCCAACTACATCGCCTGCGACCCGCGCGACAAGAGCGAGGTGGTGGTCCCGATGATCAACCCCGACGGCTCGTGCGCCGGCGTGCTGGACGTGGACAGCCACGACGTGGGCGCGTTTGACTCGGGCGACGCGCTGTGCCTGGCGCGGCTGCTGCGGCATGTGGGGCTGTCGATGCACCGGGACGAGTCGGCGGAGTGGGTGGAGACGCTGTGAGCGCCGCGCCCCCGATCCGCAGGCTCCGCGACCCAGACGAGACGCACGTCGCGCAGCTCGCCGACGTGCTGGTCAACTGCGTGGAGGGCGGCGCGTCGGTGAGCTTCATGCTGCCCCTGACGCGCGAGCGTGCCGCGGCGTACTGGCGGAAGATCGCGGATGAAGCGGCGCGCGGCGCCCGTGTGCTGCTGGTCGCGGAGGATGAGATCGGCGTGTGCGGCACGGTGCAACTCGCGCTGGACCTGCCGGAGAATCAGCCGCACCGGGCGGACCTGTGCAAGATGCTGGTGCATCAGCGGGCGCGGCGGCGGGGCGTGGGGGCGGCGCTGATGCAGGCGGCGGAGGACGCGGCCCGCGCCGAAGGTCGCACGCTGCTGGTGCTGGACGCGGTGACGGGCGGGGACGCCTCGCGGCTGTACGAGCGGCTGGGATGGGTGCGTGTGGGCGACATCCCGGGCTATGCGCTGTTCCCGGCGGGCGGGCTGTGCGCGACGACGTATTACTACAAGGACCTGGGCGGCGCGAGCGGCGGAACGGCTAACCCAGCACGCGGTTGAGTTCCGCCTCGGTGGTGAAGCCCTGTCGCACCTTTTCCATCCCGTCGTCCATCATGGTGCGGAAGCCGGCGCGCTTGGCGGCGTCGAGCAGTTGCAACGAGTCGGCCTGCTGCACGGTGAGCCGCCGGATCTCCTCGGTGACGCGCATGATCTCGAAAACGCCGATTCGCCCGTAGAAGCCCGTGCCGTAGCAGCGCTCGCAGCGTGGCTCTTGCCCGCGGCTGCTGGTGGTGTTCAGGCCCGTGCCCTTGCAGTCGCCGCAGACACGGCGGACGAGGCGCTGGGCAACGACGGCGAGGAGCGTGCTGGTGACGAGGTAGGGCTCGATGCCGATGTCGAGCAGGCGCGAGATGGCGCTGGGCGCGTCGTTGGTGTGCAGCGTGGCGAGCACGAGGTGGCCGGTGAGCGAGGCCTGGACCGCGAGCTGGGCCGTCTCCTGATCGCGGATTTCGCCGACGAGGATGACATCGGGGTCCTGGCGGAGCAGGGCGCGCAGGCCGCCAGCGAAGGTGACCCCGCGCTTGACGTTCACCTGGGTCTGGCTGATGCCGTCGAGGTGATACTCGACGGGGTCCTCGATGGTCATGACGTTGCGGCTGGAGCGGTCGATGGCGCCCAGCGCGCCGTAGAGCGTGGTGGTCTTGCCCGAGCCGGTGGGGCCGGTGACGAGGATGATGCCGTTGGGGCGGTCGACCAGCGAGATGAGGTCCTTCTGCATGGGCTTGCCCATGCCGACCTGGTCGAGCGAGAGCTTGTTCTGCGTCTGGTCGAGCAACCGAAGCACGATGCGCTCGCCGTAGACGTTGGGGATGACCGAGAGGCGGATGTCGACCTTGCGCGAACCGACGCGGACCTGGGTGTGCCCGTCCTGCGGGCTGTGGCGGTTGGCGATGTCGAGCTCGGTCATCACCTTGAGGCGCGAACTGATCGCGGGCGCCAGCGCCAGCGGCGGGGTGAAGGAGTCCACGAGCATGCCGTCGATGCGGAAGCGGATGACGAGCTTCTGCTCCATCGGGTGGACGTGGATGTCCGAGGCGCGGCGGCGCAGAGCCTCGAAGAGGATCATGTTCACCAGGCGGATGACGGGCGTTTGCCTGGCGAGCTGCAAGAGGTCGTTGGAGTCCTTGATCGATCCGGCGGCGGACTCGATGGCCCGCTGATCAAGCGGCATCTCCTCGACGATCTCGGTGACCAGGTCCTGCTTCTGCTCGTAGCCGCGGTTGATGAGGTTGGTGACCGCGCCGCGCGGGGCCAGCACGAGACGGACGGGCATCCGCAGGCGGTTCTCGAGCACGGTGAAGACCGCGGGCTGCAGCGGCTGGCTGGTGGCGACGGTCATCACCTGCCCGTCGCTGTGAAGCCCCGCCACCTGATGCTCGCGGGCCATGTTCCCGGGCACGGTCTCGTAGAAGCGCGCCGCGGAGTCCTGCAGTTTGGGCTCCATCTGCAGGGGCAGGCCGGTGCGCTTGCTGAGCTTCTCGAGCGCGGTGTGCTCGTCGAGCGCCAGCAGCGAGAGCAGCACGTCCCACGGTTCCGAATCCGACCCCGGCAGGTCGGGGAAGGCCTTGAGCTGGTCGGCGCGCGGGGCGAGGTCGCCCATGAGCTCGGCGACGCGCCCCCACTCGCGGGCCGGCGCGGGCACGATCGCGCCCGCGTCCGCCTTGGCGGGCGCGGCGTTGGTCTTTTTCACGGGCAGGAAGGGCAGTTTGGCCATGGGTGCTGTTGAGTTCGGGGGTCAGTCGCCGGAGGGCACGCCCTGAGGCTGCGGCGGGGGCGGCATGTCGGCCGGGGCCAGCGTGGGCGAGGGCTCGGACAGGACGGGGGCGACATTCTCGACGGCCACCGGTCGCGGCGGGGGCAGGTCCTCGGGGAGCTTGATGTCCACCATCGGGCCCTTGCTGAGCAGGCGCAGGTCGTCGAAGTCCTCCTCGCGCATGATGCGCGGGGTGATGAAGACGTAGATGGTGCTGCGTGAAACGTTGTCGCGTTCGTCGCGGAAGGCGTGGCCGATGATCGGGATGTCGCCCAGCAGCGGGACCTTCACGACCGTCTTGCGCTTCTGGTCGAAGGTGAGCCCACCGACCACGATGGTGGAATCGGAGGGCACGGTCACCGACTCGCTCCTGATCTCGTTGGTCTGCCTGGGCGGCGGGGTGAACGCGCTGGAGGCTTCGCCGATGAACGCCGAGAGGTTGAGCGAGTACTCCAGCCGGATGTACCCGCCGGCGGCGATCTGGGGCTTGACGGTGAGTTCCGGGCCGGCCTCTTCGAATCCGCCGAAGCCGGTGGTGGTGCCGCCGCTGCCGGAGTTGGTCACCTGCGTCTGGGTGGGGCGTTCTTCCTTGGAGAGGATGGTGGCCTCGACGTTGTCGTCGACGAGGATCTTGGGAGAGGCGACGATGCGGGCGTTGGTCGTGGTCGCGATGGCGGTGATGATTACCGGCACCATGTCGGAATTGATGATCGCCGCGGTGATGCCGGTGAGCGGGTTGATGACCGGCGGGACCGTGATGTTGCCCGAGACGGTGCCCGACTGCGAGGGCGAAGGGGTGAAGAGCGTGCGGAGCACGCCGCCCTTGCCGCCGGCGTTGATGAGCTGGGTCTCGACGGCGAGCCGCTGCTCGTCTGACCCGGTGACGACGATGATCTGGGCCTCGATGTAGACCTGCGGACGGCGGACATCGAGCTTGCTGATGAGCTGGCGGAACTGCGGCTGAAGGCGGCGCGGGGCCTTGACGAGGATGGTGTTGGTGTCTTCGTACTCGAGGACGAAGACATCCTCGGTGGCGTCGATGGCGGTGTCGCCGGTGGTCATGCCGCCCGTGGCGGCGGCGGCGGTGGTGGTCGCCTGGTTGTTGGACCGGTCCCTCAGCAGGGGGCTGCGGAAGTCACGCGGCGTGCCCGCGCCGCGGGTGTTGCGCCCGCCCAGCGAGCCCCCGCCCGGGAGCAGCGCCGAACCTGAGCCCGAAGAGGGCACCTGGTTGGTGATGAGCCCGCGGATGGCGTCGGCAACCTTGTCGGCCTTGGCGTTCTGCAGCGGGTAGAACTCATAGACCACTTCGTCGGAGACGAGCAACTGCTCGAGCCCCTGCATCATCGCCTCCAGTTGCGCCTGCTGCTCGGGCGTGCCGAAGTACGTGAACCCGCGGTTCTCCGGGTCGATGACGAAGCGCGGACCGCCCTGGAGCGTCTCCTGCAGCCCGCCGCCGCCGAGCCCGGCGAGGTTGAGTTGCGGCGTGGGTCGGCCGTCAGCCCCGACGGTGGAGCCGAAGCCGGTCTGGAGGGTGACGACCTCGCCCAGCCCCTGGGCCCTGCCCTGGCTGGCGACGGTCTGGGCCGCGCCGCCGACGTTGTAGTACTTGCCGACCAGGCGGCTGGGCACGTCGACGATCTGGAGAGCCTGCGCAACCAGCGAAGCCTCCGACGCGGAGCCCTTGAGGAGCAGATCATTGCCCTGCGGGTCGATGGTGAGGCGCTGGGGCAGGCTGGAGATGCTGGCGACCGAGCCGGACGTGCCGGGCTGCATGGGCTGACCGATGGGCTGGCCCGTCTCGGGGTTGATCGCGCCGGCCATCCCGGCGACGCCGGTGCGCTGCTGGGTGAGCCCGAGCAATTCGAGAATGCGCTGACGCGCGATGTTGGCCGAGATGAAGCGCAGCGGCAAGCGCGTCCACACCTGCCCGGCCTGCTCCTTGCACAGCACCTCGACGAGGTTCTCGAGCTGCTTGAGCCGCCTGGGTGTGTCGGTGACGAGGATCACGCCCAGGTCGTCCATGAAGGCCATCTGCATGGGCGTGCTGAGCCCGGTGGCGGGGTTGTTGCTGGGGCGGATGCCGATGCTGATCGCCTGCTGCAGGGACGAGGGGCGCACCCCGGGCGTGGGGATGAGGCGGGTGGTGGCGCCCTCGCCGCCGATGGCGCCGGGGAAGTCGCCCACGGGCTTGATCATGAAGATGCCCGAGACCGAGTCGCGGACCATCATCTGCCCGTTCTGCTCGAGCATGAGCGCCAGGAAGTCGATCAACTTCTCGCGCGGGATCTCGATCTGGGTGAGCAGGGTGACGCGCTTGTCGGCCAGGGCCTGGCCCAGGTCCATGACCTGCAGATCAAGGGCGGAAGCCACCAGGTCCACCAGCAGGCGCACCTCGACATTGTCCAGCGGGCCCACCTTCAGCGACTTGTCCGACAACTGCGCGCCCACATCAGCCGGCACGGCGCCGCCCTGAGGCAGGGTGATCGGCGCGGGCTGCCCACCCGGCGCCGCGCCGGGATTCACCGGCTGCGGGGCCATCGGCTGCGGCGCGTTGGGCGGCTGACCGGGCACCGGACGCGCGA
>JALHNL010000046.1 GCA_022843545.1 Phycisphaerales bacterium
AGGGGGATCGGTGAGCGCGATCATCGCACCCAGATGAACTTGGGCTTGATTTCTTCGATCCCCACCCAGAGTTCCGTGAACTTCAGGCCCTTGGCGCCGGTGCCGGTGACCTCGAGCTTGAAGCGGTTGCGGCCCACGATGCTGACCATGACGCCCGGAGAATTTTCGCCGCCGGGGAAGCGAGAGAGCAGGCGGTTGACGTGGGCGCGATTGGCGGTGAGGAACTTCCAGACCTCTTCGCGCGGGTCCTGGCCCGCCTCGCGGAAGTTGGCTTTGGTGGAACTGTGCACGATCTGATCGAAGAACGGCCCCTGCAGCTCGGGTTCGGTGTTGAGCGCACGGGAGAGCAGCGCGATCACCTCGCGGTAGTTCGCCGCGTTCAGAGTCACCGTCTGGTCGGGGTTCACGGTCACGAGCTTGTCTTCGGGCTCGGCGGCCGCTTCGCGAGCCAGCGCGGGGTCCACACGCGACTGATCGAGCGAGTCGGAGGTCACGCGGTCCTGGGCTCCGCGGTCGGCCTCGCCCTTTCGGCGGGCTTCCTCCCTGGCCTTCTTCGCCGCGAGGTCTTCGCCGCCCTCTTGCACGCCGGGGATGTTCTCGAGGAGTCGGGGCGTGCGATAGATCACGCGCTCTTCGGTCGCGCACCCGGGCAAGATCGCCGGGAGTGCGGCCAGCATGGCGGCCAGGATCAGGGGCGGACGCGCGCTCATGCCCCGGCCCTCGCGAGCTCGACGACGGGGGCGAGCGTCGGTGCGGTGTCGCCGCGCTTCCAGTGGTCGTGAACGCGGAAGGCGGCCTCGGAGTTCATGAAGTCGTCGCGCCAGTGGCAACCGCGCGACTCGCGTCGCCACGCCGCGCCGCGGGCCATCAGCCACGCCACCAGCAGCATGTTCTGCGCCTGCCAGCCTTGCACGTCGTCGAAGACCTTGTCGAGCGTGTAGCGCCCCCAGAACTCGATCATCTCGGTGAGGTCGGCGAGCTTGCCGCCGGTGCGTTCGATCCCGCAGTTGCGCCACATGGCCGAGCGCAGGCTCGACATCACGTCGCCCAGGTCCAGTTCGCCGCGGGTGCTGGGGGGGATGTTGGACACCAGCGGCACCGGCGCGGGTCGCGGCGGCAGCCGCCAGCCGTTTATCGGCGCCACCGCGGGCGCGTGCCCGTTGTCCTTGCCAAACTGCGTGCGTTCGCGGCACACGCGCCCGGCGATCTCGCCGAAGACCAGCCCCTCCAGCAGCGAGTTGCTCGCCAGGCGGTTAGCGCCGTGCAGCCCGGTGCAGGTGACCTCGCCCACCGCGTACAGCCCGGGGAGGTTGGTGCGTCCGCAGGCGTCGGTGACGACGCCGCCGACGAGGTAGTGCGCCGCGGGGTGCACCGGGATGAGGTCCTTGCTCGCGTCAAGGTCAAACTGCTTGAGCACCGCCGCGATGCCCGGGAACTGCGCGGCGAAGTGGGGGATGGCGCGGGCGTCAAGGAACACGTGCGTGCCGCCGTGCTGGGCCAGGCGGCGCACGATGGCCCGGCTGACCACGTCGCGCGGGGCGAGCTCGGCCAGCGGGTGGACCTCGGGCATGAAGCGGTAACCGTCGCGATCAAGCAGCAGCGCGCCCTGCCCGCGCACGGCCTCGGTGATGAGCGCGCGGGCCGCGCCGGCGAGGTAGAGCGTGGTGGGGTGGAACTGCATGAAGGCCATGTCGGCGATCGCCGCGCCGGCGCGATAGGCCATCGCCACACCGTCGCCGGTGGCGGTCTTGGGGTTGGTGGTCTCGCGATAGACCATGCCCGCGCCGCCCGAGGCGAGGATGGTGGCCTTGGCCCAGATCACCTGAAGCCCGTACTTGGGGTGATGGGTGATCGCGCCCATCACGGGCGCGCCGGGCTCGTCGCTGGGCGTGATGAGGTCCAGCGAGAAGCACGAGCCGAAGACGCGCACGCCCGGCGTGGCCCGCGCCTTGGTCCACAGCGTGCGGGCCAGTTCGCGCCCGGTGGCGTCGCCGTCGGAGTGGAGGATGCGCGACATGTGGTGCCCGCCCTCGCGCCCGAGCTTCAGATTGCCGTCTTCCGCGACGTCGAACCGCATGCCCCACTCGATCAGTTCGCGGATGTGGCGCGGGGCGGCCTCTACCACGCTCTTGACCACCGGCTCGTCGCACAGCCCCGCGCCCGCCGTCAGCGTGTCCTGGGTGTGGCTGGCGAAGGTGTCGGCGTCGTCGGTCACCGCGGCGATGCCGCCCTGGGCCCACGCGGTGTTGGTCTGACGCCAGTCTTCCTTGCCCAGCACGATCACGTCGCCGTGCTCGGCCGCCGCGATCGCCGCACGCAGCCCGCCCACGCCCGTGCCGATGACCAGCGTGTCGCAGAAGATCTGCGGGAGAAGGCTGGAGCGGAAGGGGATCAGGTATCGGCGGGAGTCAAAGGGGGACACAATCGAAGAGTAGGGGGCGGTTCAGCCCAGCAGCCGGGCGACCTTCATGTTCAGGTACCGCGCGTGGTGCTCCACGTGCCACACGTCGTACTCCAGGATGGTCCGCAGCGTCTGGGGCCCCTTCTGCGGGTGAAGGCCCTCGCGTGCCCAGGCCTGCTCGCCCAACGTGAGCAGCCAGCCCGCGTGCCACTGCCGGAGAGTGTGAACGGTCGCGATGAACGCGCCGATGGGGTGCCCGGGCCCGGTCTGGGGCGTGCCGTACATCCCGTGGTCGATGAACGCCTCTTCGTCCCACATCGCCAGGATGGGCCGCTCTTCGCCCACCACCTTGCGCATCCGCGAGACGAAGAGCAACTCCGCATCCGCCAGGTGCCCCAGCAGCACGCGGCAGGGCCAGCGACCGACGCCCGCCTCGGGCAGGAAGGCCGTGTCGAGCTGCGCGTCGTCGAGCTCAAAGACGCGGCGGTCGAAGTTCTCGACGCCGATCTTGAAGCGCTCCACAAGCTTGGCGGTGGTCAGTGGGGCGAGCGAGGCCCGCTCGGGGGCCGGTGAGTCGGGGCGGATCATGCCGGAGCGTACGCCCGCGCCCGGGCGTAACCTGCCCCATGGACCCCGCCGACCTCACCCAATTCCGCCCCGCGCTCCGCGTCGTCACGATGCCCAAGGACACGAACCAGTACGGCACCATCTTCGGCGGCGTGATTCTGAGTTACATCGACCAGGCGGGGTTTGTGCAGGCGCGGCTTCACGGCAACCACAAGTGGGTAACGGTGGCGGTTGATCGCGTGGAGTTCAAGCAGCCGGTGATGCTGGGCGACGTGGTCACGTTCTTCACGCGCACACTTCGGACCGGGCGCACGAGCGTGACGGTCGAGGTCGATGTTCAGGCCGAGCGCTACGCGACCGCCCAGACCGTGCCCGTCACCGCGGCGACGCTGGTGATGGTGGCCGTGGACGAAGCCGGGCACGCGATCCCGTTCAGCGGCACGAGGGTCTAGACGGGGCAAACGGGGTCAACACGGCAGACGCGGCGAAGGGGAAGTGGGAATCGGCACGCGGCAAACGGCAAACGGCATTCACCGAGTGATCGGACCGCGTCTGCCGCCCTCACTCTTCACGCCTCATCCTTCATACTTCACCACGCACCACGCACGGCCTCACCCCTTCCGCTCGTCCCACGCCTTCAGCACCTTCGCCTCGCGCTCGGCGTTCAGGCCGGCTCGGGCGATGCGGGGGTCGGGCATCTTCGTGTCTTTGCCGTCCTTCTTGGCCTGTTCCAACAGTTCTTCGGTCCGGCGCACGCGTCGCTCGATCTCGCCGGGCCACCAGCGCATGGTGTCGCGTGCGGTGTCGATCGCCGGTCGCGTGACCAGCCCAGCCGCGGCGCTCTTGGCGGTGCTGCGCCGGTGGATGCCCTTGTACGGGCCTTCCGCAGGCACCCATACGGGCAGGTCGCTCCACGGCGCCACGCCCTGCTGAGCCAGGAACTCGGGCTCCATCCAGACCACCTCGGGCGTGGTGCCCGCCGCGGCCTGGCAGGCCGCGAGCAGTTCGCCCATGGTGATGGGGCTGACCGGCCCGATCCCGTTGAACGCGCCCGTGGACTTGTTTTCGATGAGGGTGACCACGAAGCGGGCCAGATCGCGCACGTCGATGTACTGCACGGGCTGGTCGGCCGGCGCGGGGGCCACCACGCGGGCGCGGTCGCCCTTGGCGTTCATGAACCGCACGGGCCAGTACGAGAAGCGGTCCGAGGGGTCGCGCGGGCCGCTAATCAGCGCGGGCCTCACGCACGTCACCTTGCCCGGCATGATCTCCTCGGCGCGCCGCTCGCACAGGGCCTTGTACGGCCCGTAGTTGCGCAGGTCCTTCTCCTCGCCTCCGTTGACCAGTTCCAGGTTCAGCTCACCCGTCTCGTCCTCGCCCGCGACCACGTCGCTCTTGTACACGTTGATCGAAGCGACAAAGAGGTACTGCTCAGCCGCGCCCTTGAGCGCGCCGCACGAGAGGTCCATTTGCCTGGGGAAATAGCCGCTGGTGTCGATCACGCCGTCCCAGCGCCGCCCCGCACTCACCGCGTCTTCGATGGCTTTCACGTTGTCGTTGCGGTCACCGCGGAGCTTCTCGAGCTTCGGAAACAGGTGCGGGTTGGTCTTGCCCCGGTTGAAGAGCGTGACCTCGTGCCCGCGAGCCAGCGCATACTCCACCGCGTGCGGGCCCAGGAAGGCCGTCCCGCCCAGCACCAGCAACTTCAGCTTCTTGGCCGCGGGCTTCACCTGATCCAGCGTGGGGTCGATGGTCCCCGGCGGCGTGCGCCAGGCGTCGGGGTCCTGGCCGTCGGGCGTGCGCAGCGCCGACGCCAGCAGCGGGTGGGCGAGAGCCAGCCCAGCGGCGGCCCCGGCGGTGGTCAGGAGGAACTGCCGGCGAGTGGAGTCGGTGGTGAAGGGATGCATATCCGCTACAGGATGCGCACCGGGGGCCTCTCCGTCAACTTCTTGGGCGATGGTCATCAGCCCAGCAGGCGCTCGATCGCTTCCACCGGGTGCAGGGCCCTCACCGCCCCGCCTGAGGCGTCCTTGATCTGGTGCCGGCACGACGTGCCCGGGGCGATGACCCAGGCATCCGCGGACTTGGCCCGGGCCGCCCGGACGTGTGGCATGATCCCCCCCGCCGGGCCGCCCTGCCCATCGAGATTGGCGATCTTCATCGAGAGGTCGAACTTGCCCTCGGCGAACCCGAACGCCCCGGCCATGCCGCAGCAGCCCGTGTCGGGGATCGAGAGGCGATCGCCCAGAAGCCGCTGCAAGACCGCACCGGAGCTCGCCGCGCCCCACAGGGCCTTTTGGTGGCAGTGCGCGTGCAGCACCGCCGGGTTGGTGGGGGGGGCGAGCACGTCGGGCCGCCGGGGCAGACGGTCCCAGCGCTCGTTCAGGAACTGCTCGACGAGCATGGCCTTGGCCGCGAGGCGCTTGCGCAGATCGAGCGAAGACCGGCACCGCAGCGAGAGCCAATCGTCCTTGATGGCCGACAGGCAGGAGGGTTCCAAAAACAAAATGGCCTCGACCTTGGGGTCGTCGATGAGCGGGCGGAGCTGGGCCACTGTCGCGTCGATCGTCTCGGTCGCTTCGCGCAACATGCCCACCGAGATCATCGACCGCCCGCAGCAGCCGTGCCGGGGCAGCACGGGCGCAAAGCCCACGCGCTCCAGCACGCTCCTGGCCGCCATCCCGATGGGCGCGTCGTTGTACGTGGTGAAGCAATCGGCGAACAGCGCCACGCGGGGGGCGCCAGGCGAGGGCGGCGCAGCACCGGCCGAGCGAGCCCACAGGCGATACAGCGACTCCGAAAACTCAGGCAGCGAGCGCCGCGCGTCAAAGCCCAGAACGCGGTTGATCAGCGCCCGAACCGGCCGCAGGCGCGAGGCCCAGTTCGCGAGCCCTGGCGCGATGGAGCCCATCCGGTTGAGCGTGCGCACGTGCCCCACGGCCAGGGCCCGCAAGGGAGGGCCGCCCTGCGTGCGATAGCGCTGCGCCGTGAACTCCGCCTTCAGCCGCGCGATGTCCACGTTGCTTGGGCACTCGGCCTTGCAAGCTTTGCACGACAGGCACAGGTCCAGCGTCTGGATCGCGCCCTCGTCGTCCCAGGCGGGCGTGCCTGCTTCGCCCGTCTGCCCCGTGATCGCCAGCCGCAGCGCGTTTCCGCGGCCCCGCGTGCTGTGGCGCTCGTCCAGCGTGGCGCGGTAACTGGGGCACATCACCCCGCCGCTGTTCTTGCGGCACACGCCCGCGCCGTTGCACATCTCCACCGCGTGGGCGAAGTCGGTCTGGTCGGCGTAGTCGTAGAACGTGCCGACCTCCGGCACGTGCGCGGGGCGGTCGGCGCGGGGGGCCTGGTCGCTCTGCGGCGACAGGCGGGTCCGCTCGGTCAGGCTGGCCAAATCGCCCGCGCCCACGATGTTGCCCGGGTTCAGCAGCCCCTGAGGATCAAACAGCGCCTTCACCTCGGCAAACGCCCGCATCAGTTCCGGCCCGAAGAGCCGCTCCAGCAGCGGCCCGCGCACCTTCCCGTCGCCGTGCTCGCCCGACATCACCCCGCCGCAGTCCTTGGCTAGGTCCGCGACGCGCACGGCGATGTCGCGTAGGCGGTCCAGATCCGCCGGGTCGTGGGGCGAGAGCATGGGCCTCACGTGCAGGACGCCCACGCTGGCGTGCGCCCAGAAGGCGGCGCGGGTGCCGTGCTCCTGCACGATCGCGCGGAACTCACGCACGAAGCGGGCCAGGTTCTCCACCGGCACCGCGTTGTCCTCGACGAACGTGAGGGGCTTGCGCGGGCCGGGCAGCCCGTGCAGCAGGGGCTCGCCGGCCTTGCGCAGCTTCCACGCGGCGGCCATGTCCGCGGGCGCGGTGAGCAGTCGCGGCGGCACGGGCGATCCCGCGGCGCGGGCCACGCCCTCGAGCTTGGCGCGGGCCTCTTCGGGCGTGGCGCAGTGATACTCGACGTACAAAACGGCCGCCGGATCGCGCCCGGACAGACGCGGGAAGGCGTCGACGAAGGGCGAACACTCCAGGTTGTTGCGGGCCGCCTCGATGACCACGTCGTCGACGAGTTCAACCGCGCTGGGCCCGGTCGCCAGCAGCGCGGGCACCGCCGCGATGGCCTCGTCCACGCTGGTGTACGACACCAGCGCGAGCCCCTTGCCCCTGGGTATGGGCCGCAGCCGCAGGTCCGCCGCCAGAGTCACCGCCAGCGTGCCCTCCGAACCGCACAGCAGCGGCACGAGGTTCAGATCGCGCGGCTCCACGCCCGCGTCCAGTTGCGCCAGGATCATGTCGAGCGCGTACCCCGCGTTGCGACGCAGCGTCTTGGGGAAGCGTTCGCGGATCAGCCGCTCGTGCCGGCCGGCGATGCGGGCGACTCCGTCAGCCAGTTTGAGCGCGATGGGCTGCGAGCGCCCCGCGCCGGGGGCAAAGGTGACCCGTGCCCCGCTGATGAGCGCCGCGTGGATCGCGTCGACGTTGTCCACCGTGCGTCCGTACAGCACGGAGCGCGACCCCGCCGCGTTGTTCCCGATGCACCCGCCCACGGTGGCCTGCGCGGTCGTCGCCGGGTCGGGGGCGAAGAAGAGCCCGGAGTGGGTTCGCAGCAGGTGGTTGTTCAGATCATCGATCGCCACGCCCGACTGGGCGCGGATGATGGGAAGGTCGGCACGGAGTGCCGACCTTCCCGGCACACCGATCCCCTTCAGCCCCATCGACAAGTCGATGACCACAGCCCGGTTCGTGCACTGCCCCGCCAGGCTCGTCCCGCCGCCGCGAGGCAGGATCGCCACGCCGTTCTCGCCCGCCCACGCCACCACCGCCGCCACCTCGTCCTCGTCGCGCGGGATCACCACACCCAGCGGCTCAACCTGGTACATCGAGGCGTCGGTCGCGTAGAGCAGGCGGTTGTGCTGATCAAACCGCACCCGTGCGGGGTCGCCCACCAGCGCAAGCAGGCCCTCGGCCAGCGACCGGCGCGACGGATCGAGTTGCGTCAGGGACAAGTTCACGGTGCAGTGGTAGGTCGGCGTGAGGGAACGGGAGTGGGGGGTGAGGGGCCTCCCATCATCGGCCATCTGGACCTCGCTGACGAAATCCGGGGGATCGAGCGCATTCGGTTCGTGTTCGGTCAAGTCGCCCTATTGGACGTTCGATGTTCCGAGTAATCGGAGAACCGACATGAACTCGCCCCTGCCCTTCAACCCGGCCGACCGCCGCCGCTTCCCCCGCTTCCGACTCGAGCCCATGTACGCGCCGATCGCGGTGCGGTTCCTGGACTCGGAGCGCTTCGACTGGCAGGGCCACGCGTACGACGTGAGCCAGGGCGGGTGCCGATTTGAACTGGACCGCGGGATCGAGCCCGGCACGCCCGTGGCGATGCAGATCACGCTGCCGACGATGCACGCCAAGATCTACGAGCCCCGCGCGGTCTACGTCTTCGCCAACGTCGTGTGGATCGAGGACGAGGACGAGCCCGGGCCCATCAAGATGGCCTGTGTCTTCTCCCGCTTTGCCCGCGCCGGCGATGAGCAGAGGCTGCTCCGCGAACTGCGCACAGGGCTGTACCGCGCCGCGGCGTGACCGTCACTCCGACCGCCAGCGCCGCCCGTCCGCGCCGTCGCGCACCACGCGGCGGTACACCGTGTCGCGCTCAACCGGCTTGAAGCCCGCCTCGCGGATCGCCTTCTGGAGCGTCCACACGTTCACCTCTTGGTGCGTGCGCACGCCATCGCCGCCCGAGCCCTGACCTGCGCCGTGGTTCACCTTGGTGATGTCGTACCACACGATGGTGCCGTCGAGATCGTCGGCGCCGTTCTGGAGCATGAGCTGCGCCATGGGCAGCGTCTGCATGATCCAGAACGCCTTGACGTGCGGGAAGTTGTCCAGCATCAGGCGTGACACCGCCAGCGTGCGCAGGTTCTCCAGCCCCGCCGGGCCGGGCAGGTGCTCCAGTTCGCTCCCGTCGGGGAAGAAGGGCAGCGGGATGATGGTCTGGAAGTAACCCGAGTTCGGGGATGGGTGCGAGGCCGCGCGCCGTTCGGGCAGGACCGAGCCGGGACGAGTGAGCGTGATGACCGGAACATCCGCGCCCTCATCCCCCGAGTACCCCAAATGCCCGCCCGTCCCCTCTTCATTTGCCCTGTGGTGCTGCGGCCCTGTGGCCATCTCCCCCTGATACCCCAGCCGCGCCAGCGCGCGATCCTGCGCCCGGCGCAGCATGTCCATGTGGACTAGGCGGTCGGGGAAGGTCTCGATGTGCCCGTAGAGGATGGTGGCGTTGCTGTTCAGGCCCAGTTCGTGGGCGACGCGGTGGACGTCGAGCCACACGTCGCTGCGGATCTTGCCCTTGTAGGCCTCGTCGTGGACGCGATCGTCAAAGACCTCCGCGCCGCCGCCGGGCAGCGAGCCCAGGCCCGCTTCCTTGAGTTTGGTGAGCACCCAGCGGATGCCGCTCTGCCGATCGTCGATCTTGTAGACCTTGGCGATCTTCGCGAGGTGGACGATCTCGACCGCGGTGAACGCCTTGACGTGCAGATCGCTGCCCATCTCGCGGGCCGTGTCGCGGATGGTGGAGCACAGGTCGGTGTAGTACGAAAACGGCAGCTTGGGGTGCAGCCCGCCCACGGAGTGGATCTCGGTCGCGCCGTTCTCCACCGCGGCCCGCGCCTGCGACCGCACGTACTCCATGTCCCGCGTATACGCGCCGTCGTCCGCTTCCTTGCGGTAAAACTCGCAGAACTTGCACGACAGGGCGCACACGTTCGAGTAGTTCAGGTGCCGGTTGATGTTGTAGTACGCCGCGTCGCCGTGAAGCCGCCGGCGGACCTGATCGGCCAGTTGGCACACCGTCCAGATGTCGGGCGTGGTGAAGAGCACGCGCCCGTCTTCGAGCGACAGGCGCTCGCCCCGTGCGACCTTGTCGGCGATGGGCTCAAGCGCGGGGTCGCGGAGTGTGCCGGACCGTCCGCCCGACCCGAGCCCCGGGCGAGGGCGGGCGGGTGCGGGCGGTATCCGGGGCGTGCTGGCGGCCAAGCTCATGCAGGACTGTAGGTGGGTACGCGACGAACTTTCAAAAACAATTGAAAACCAGTCGGGTCACCCCATGGGCCACACCGGCACCCGCCGACGCGTTACTTCGCCGTGTCCCACTTGATGGTCCAGCGGATGGGATCGCCTTCCTTGAGGGCCTCGGCGATCGGCACCACCAGTGTCGCTTCCTTCTGGTCGCTCGAGGCGCTCAGGCCCCGGGCCGCGACCGAGGAGTCGGTTCCGGTCACCTTCGCCGGCGCTTCGACCACGATCTTCACGATCTTGCCCAGTTTGGAGTCCGGATCGTCGGGCAGCATCACGGCGCGGGCCTTGCCCATCTCGCCCGTATCGCCCACGGCCAGCAGCCCGGGCCACTTCACGCCCGCGCCGCGCGGCAGGTTCACCTCGAGGATCGACTGGGTGGGCGTGCGGAGCAGGTTGAAGGTGACCTCGCCGATGTTCAGCTTGGTCAGGTCGTCAAACTGCCCGCGAGAGAGGATCACCGCCGCGCGACCGCTCCACGACAACCCCGCGCCGCTGGTGAGCTGCTCCGCCGCGGTGGGGGCGGCGGGCGCCGAGAGCGTGCTGATGGCGATCTGCCCCTTGGGCGCCGCGTCGCGCGGCACCGCGTCCAGCCGGACACGCACCGACGCCGCGTCGGACTCGTCGCAGCCCGAGAGCGCCAGGAGGGAGAGGGCCAACGCCGCCGATGTCAGAAGACGGGTCATCATGCCCACAGTGTACCAAACCCCTGCCGACTGTTCCCGGGCACCTTGGCGCGGCTTGCCGAGCCGTCCAGATCGCCCCGCGCCGCCCGGCCACCAGGCTCGCCCCAAAAGCACAAACGCCCGGGCAAAGCCGCCCGGGCGTCTGGAAAAGTCACGGTGGTTCAGGCCCGGGGCCTGACTGCACTTACTTGGCGGGCTCGGCCGAGGCCTGCTGCACGCCGCTGGACACGGCCTTCTTCAGCACGTCGGCGCTGGGCATGCTCTCGTGGAACGACAGGATCTTGCCGTCGGACCCGATCACCACGAAGCTCGGGAACCCGCGGAGGTTGAACGCGTTGGCCACGTTGTCGCCGCTGGCGATGGTCGGCACGGCGACGTTGTACGACTTCATGAACTCGGCGACGCTGGCGGCGTCGGAGCCGTCGCGGCAGGCCACGCTCATGACCTGCACGGGCTGGCCCTTGAACGTCTCGCTCACGGTGCCCAGGGCCTTGACGACGTTCACGCCGTTGCCCAGGGCCGGCTGCCAGAAGCCCAGGACGGTCACCTTGCCCTTGAGGTCGCTGCTGGAGACCTTGCCGCCGTCGGCGGTGGTGGCCTCAAAGGCGGGGACGCTGCTGCCCGGGGCCAGACCGCCCATGGGGCTGGTGGGGGAGGTGTTCATCGCGCCGGGCTTGGGAGCGTCGGCGGGCGCCGGGGTGGCGGGGGTTTCGGTCTTGACGTTCTGGAAGCCTTCGGGGGTGGCGGGGGCCAGGTCCTTCGCCTGCGCCTGGTCGATCTTCACGTTCCAGAGTTCCCAGGTCGGCCCGATCCGCATGTCCTTCTCGATGCGGGCGCGGGACAGCATGCGGGGGAGCTTGTCCACCGTGCTGATCGCGATGATCGCCTCGGACTTGCCCTCCTCGATCACGCAGCGGATCACGGTGCAATTCTCGCCGCGGACATCCTTGTCCTCGACGATCTCGATCTTGCGGGAACGCAGCAGGTTGGTGAAGGGCTCGGCCTCGTTCAGGAACGAGGGGATGGCCAGGTCGCGCATACGCGACACCCACTTGAAGCCCTGGACCTGGTTGTTGAACGGCTCGTCGAAGTGCGTCTTCTTGAGCTCGTCGATCCAGTGCACGCGCTTGGACTCGATCACCGCGACCGTGCCGCCCTTGGTGTCTTCCATGGGCAGGTCCCACGTGCCGGAGAACATGAAGCTCAGCGCCGGGGCGGTCCGCACCCAGCGCAGCTCGCCCTCGACGCCCAGGTTCATGGGGCCAGAGGTCGTCCGCTTCACGTTGAACGAGGCCGACTTCAGCGCCTTGACCGCCGCGGCCGACTCCTCCAGCAGGCGCTTGGCCGCCGGGTCGATGTTGCCGGCCGCCTCAGGAGCGGGCTGAGCCGCGCCCGCCTCAGGGTTGGCCCACACGGGCGCGACGCCCGCGAGCAGAGTGAGGCTGAGGGCGAGCGGGGCAAGAGTGAAGGCCGAACGCTGAGACATGGGGAGGCTCCTGTTTCTTTCGCTCTGAAGTGAGGTCTGGTCAGTTGGGGGCCAACAGTAGTCGGCCCCGTGGCGTTATCGGGCAACTTGGCGACCGGCTTAACGCCGCCCGCATCCAACCCCCTGCTTCCGCAGGTTTCGCCCCTACGGATGCGGCTCGGGCTAGGTTCTAGGGCCTGACCGACGAATGGTTGCCTAACGCCCGGTACCGGCAGAGGATTCCGCGATGCCGCCCCTGCCCACCCCCGTCCCCGCCACGCCTACCGCCGACCCGGCTCCGGTGGTCAACACACTGGAGCAAGGGTTCTTCTGGGGGTTCATCGTCGCGGCTCCGGTCATCCTGGTCGTCCTGTGGTGGATGGACGTCATCCGTCCCTCCTCTCTGGCGGGCAAGGGCCGCAGTGCGGGCCGCCACCCGGCGATGGTCTGGCTCCTGTGCGGGGTTGCCCTGTGGTGCGTTCAGATGATGGCCGGGAGCCTCGTGGCCTCCCTGCCCGCGAACTGGCTGGGCCCGGCGGACTCCCTGCAGCGCCTGGCGATGATCACCCTCGGCGCGTACCTGGTCGCGGTACCCACCGGGCTCGCGCTGCTCTATGGCCTGGGCGCGGGGGCGACGGACATGCGCCTGCGCGGGCGCGACGCCCCATGGGGGCTGCTGGCCTTTGTGCTCACCGTGCCGCTGCTGGTCGTGACGTCGATCGCCAGCGTGTGGGCGGCGACGCAGATCGCCGGCTCGCCGCCGCCGCAGATCGCCCATACCTCCCTTGAGAAGATCCTCGCGGGCCTGAGCAGCGGCGACCTCTGGGCGTACGGGCTGATCGTCGGCGTGGTGGTGGGGGCCCCGCTGGTGGAAGAGGCGCTCTACCGCGGGCTGCTGCAGACGTCGCTCGTCCGGCTCACCGCCAGGCCGTACGTCTCGATCCTCATCGCCAGCGGGGTGTTCACGGCGATCCACGTCACGGCGGTGCCCCCTCACGGGCTGGCGGTGATCTTCGTGCTCTCGCTGGCGCTGGGCGTGGCGTATGAGCGCGGCGCATCGCTGATCGTGCCGGTGGTGATGCACGCGGCCTTCAACGCGGCGAACGTGGCGATGGCGCTGCTGGTGTGACGCCCGCACGCTCAAGGCCCTCTCGCACCGCGCGCAGCAGGTCCAGCGCGCCCGGCGTGTCCCCATGAACGCAGATCGTGCCCGCGCTCAGCGCCGCGCGGGCGCCCTCCGCGGAGAGCGCGTGCCCCCGGGTCGCGATCAGCACCGCCTGCTCCGCCGCGCGGGCGGGGTCCTCGATCACCGATCCCGGCGCGGTGCGCGGGGCCAGCCGCCCGTCGGACAGGTACAGCCGATCTGCGAACGCCTCCGCGATCACCGCCGCGCCCGCCGCGGCGAAGTGCGAGGCCGCCTTCGATCCGGAGCGGAGCATCACGGGCAGGCCCGGCGCGGCGTCATCGATCGCGAGCCTGATCGCTTCGGCCACCTCGGGCTCGTCGGCGTCGTGGTAAAGCGCGCCGTGGGGCTTGACGTGCGAAAGCGTCACGCCGGCCTCTTCCGCCAGAGCCCGCAGCGCGGCGATCTGCCGGCGCACGGTGTGGCGCAGATCATCGGCGGACATGGGCATCGTCAGGCGTCCGAAGCGGTCCGGGTCCGGATAGCCCGGGTGCGCCCCCGCCCGGGGGCTGCCGCCAAATCGCCGCACCACCGCCAGCATCTCGCGCATCGTGCCCTCGTCGCCCGCGTGACCGCCGCAGGCGATGTTGATGGACGTCGCGAGCGATGCCAAAGCCGCGTCGCGGCCGGCGCGCACCGATTCCGCGCTCTCGCCCAGGTCCACGTTAAGGTCGATCGTGTTCATGGTCGTGTGGGCAAGAGGACATCCAGCCGTGCTTCGCGTTCACGCAACCGTCGGCCGGCTTCGGCGACCGTGGCCAGCGCCAGCCGCAGCCGCGACCCGGCGCGCAATTGGCCCAGCGCGGGCAGGCTCACGCTCGCGACCGCCAGCGCCACGGGGTAGCCGCCCGTCACCGGCGCATCGGGCCCCAGGATGATCGGTGCGCCGCCCTCGGGCACCTGCACGAACCCCGGCAGGGCCGCCTCGGTGAGCACCTGCCCCGCGCCCGGCGCCGCGACCGGTGGCCCCTCGAGGCGAAGCCCCATGCGGTCCCACCTTGGGCCGACCGTCCACTCCGTTTGAAGAAGAGCATCGATCGCGCCGGGCGAGAACTCGCGGAAGTGGGGGCCGGGCGTGCACAGAAGCGTGGGCTCGTGAGCCTCACTCAACAGCGAGGACAACCCGGCGATGTCGGGCAGAGCCGCACCGGCTACTTCACCGGCCACTCCCAGCGGGATCACGTCTCCTGCACGCAGCGGCCCGCCGCCCAGCCCCACCGCGCCGAAGGCCGACCGGCTGCCCAGTACCGGCTGAGTGGCCACACCGCCGCGAACAGAGAGGTACACCCGCGCGCCCGGCCCCACGGGTCCGATGGCGATCTCCTCGCCCGGGCTCACGTTCCGCAGCATCAGGAGCGGGCCCTTCCCGCCGCCTTGTGCGCGGCCGGGCCCGGTGAGGCCCGCTTGTGCGCCCGCGAGCGCGATTGTCACCGCGCGATCCGCTCGCAGCGTGGGCCCCACCAGCGTGATCTCCAGTCCCGCCGCGTCGTCGGCGTTGCCCGCCAGCCGATTGGCGATCCGCAGCGCGAGCGGGTCCGCCGCGCCGCCGGGGGTCACGCCCTGCCACGCGTGCCCGGGCCGCCCCAGGTCCTGAACGCTCGTGTGCTGCCCGGGCTTGAGAACAGTCAGGCTCATGCCCGCCCTCGCAGCCGTTCGTACTCCGCGGAGCTGATGGGCGCGAAGCGCACCACGTCGCCGGGCGCCAGGAGCGCCGCGGGCGCGCGACGCGGGTCAAATATCGCCGTCGGCGTGCGCGCGATCAAGCGCCACCCGCCCGGAGACTCCAGCGGGTACACGCCCGTCTGCGAGCCCCCGATCCCCACGCTCCCCGCGGGCACCCGCGTGCGCGGCGCGGGCAGTCGCGGCGTGGCCAGCACGGCTGGCAACCCCGACAGATACGCGAACCCCGGCATGAACCCGAGAAACCGCACGCGGTACGCCGCGCCGCTGTGCGCCGAGACCACCTCGGCGGGGCTGAGGCCGCAGTGTTCCGCCACCGCGGGCAGGTCGATCGCGTGCGGAGCCTCGTAGCACGCGGGGATGGTCACCACGCGTCCGCCCGCGGCGGACTCGCCCGCGTCGTCGAGCGCTCGCCGGGCCAGTGATCGGACCGCCGCCAGCGCGGCGTCGTGGTCAAGCCGCGCGGGGTCAAACACCGCGGAGACCGACGCGTACGCGGGTGTGGCGTCGATCAACCCGGCGAGCGCCGCGCCGCGAAGGGCCGACCACACCGCGCCCACGCGTGCCGCGGCCTCGGGCGTGTCGCCCGTGGCTACGCGGATGACGAGCGAGCGGTCGCTGGACCAGTCGATCTGGAGCACGCCTCAGGGTACCCGTCGTCGGCGGGTTCACAATTCCGGCACCCCGCGCCCCACCCGCCGGCTGGCCCCCGGCAGCACCGAGCCCACCACGTTCTCGTAGCTGGGCTCGGGCCAGGGCACGGGCGTGGCCTTGCGGAACAGCCTTGTCCCCAGCACGCCGAAGAACCGCAGCCCGGCGCCCAGTCGCTTGAGGAACGGCGCCTGCGTCGCCAGCCCGTTGGGGCGCAGCACCATGATCGTCACGTCGTCGCCCGGGCCCGCCCCGCCCGTGAACGCCACCACCCGCTGGTAAAGCAACCGCGCCATCTCGGCGGGCGATGCCGGGTCCAGTTCCGCGACCATCTTCAGCAGGCCTTCCTCGCCCAGAAACTTGCCCGCCGGGTCGCGCGCCTCGGTGAGCGCGTCGGAGTAGACCACCACCAGGTCGCCCGTGCGCAGGTTCACGCGGAACTGCTCGTAGCGCTCCGACTCCTCGATGCCCAGGGGCAGATTCGCGCCGTGGCTCACCTCCGAGCCCGTCCCCAGCGCGGTGGGCTCAAGCGCGATCCACCGCTTGCGCCGCGACGAATACGCCAGCGGCCGCGGGTGCGCCGCGTTGCACACCACCAGCGTGCGCGACGGCGCGAAGTACGTCGCCACGATCGCCGTCGCGAACCGCCCCTCCTGACTGATGGCCGCGAACTCCACGTTCAGCCGCTCCACCAGTTTGCCCTGGTCCACGTAGTTCACATAGCGCCGCATCACGCCCCGCAGTGACGCCGCGAGCTTCGCCACCTTCTGCCCGTGCCCCGCCACGTCGGCCACCAGCATCCGGCTGATCCGCCCGGTGCCGCAGCTGGACAAATAGTGAATGTCGCCGCCCGCGTCGTGCCCCTCGTAGGGCCGCGAGACCACCCACGCGTCGATCCCGGGCATCGTCACGCCGCTGTCGCTCTCGCCCTGCCCGCCCCACACCTCCATGCACTGCATGGTGTGGACGGCGACAGAGGTAGTGGTGAGCGCAGAAGGCATGGCTTTGGTTCGGATGCCGCGAGGGGTGTGGATGTCACCGCGATTGAGCGGTGGCCCTCACGCCGCCGCCGACCCCCGCGATCAAGTCAGCGCCATGTCCAGCAGTTCGCTCACCCCCTGCCCCATCGTCGCCACCGTCTCCACGATCGGCCGCCGACCTGCCACGTCGCGCAGGTTCTTCACCAGTTCGTTCTGCCCGGGGTAGTCGGCCTTGTTGCAGACGAAGATGTCCGCGATCTCGAGGATGCCCGCCTTGTCCATCTGGATGGCGTCGCCCATGCCCGGCGTGAGGACCACCAGCGTGCGGTCCACGTGCTTGCGGATACGGGTCTCGTTCTGCCCCGCGCCCACGGTTTCGACGAACAGCGTGTCAAACCCCGCGCCGCCGATGACGTCGATGATCTCGTTGAGCGCGGTGTAGTCCTCGCCGGGGATCGCCAGCGAGCGGTAGTAGATCGCGTCGTCCACGCTGTTGAAGTCCACCCGCAGCCGGTCGCCCAGCAGCGCGCCCGAGGTCAGCGGGCTCATCGGGTCAAAGGCCACCACCGCGCACCGCCCCGAGATGCCACCGGCCCCCCCGGCCTTGGCCCGCCGGGTGAACTCGCCCGCGAGCTGCGCCACCAGCGTGCTCTTGCCCGCGCCGGGCGAGCCCGTGACGCCGATGACCCGCGCGGGGCGCTTCTTCTGAACGCCCGCCCGAGGGGCCCGGCCCGCGTGCACCATCGAGATGTCGCGCGACAACTGCGCCGTCGGGTTTCCCGCGCCGGGGATCGCCGCCGTCCACGGCGTGGTCGCCGTCTTCACCGCCTCCACGATCTGCAGCAGGCTCACGCCCGTGGTGAAGCACTCCTTGATCCCCATCTTCAGCAGCGTGGGGATGTCCTCCTGAGGCAGGATGCCGCCCATGTACACCGGGATGTCCGGCCGCCCCACGGCCTTGAGTTCTTCGAGCAGCTTGGGCCCCAGCACCAGGTGGCTGTTGGACATCATCGACGCGCAGATCACGTCCACGTCCTCGTCGCGGGCGCTGATCGCCAGCGACCGCGGCGTCTGCCACAGCCCGGAATAGATGACGTGCACGCCCGAGTCACGCAGGGCCCGCGCGATCACCTTCACCCCGCGGTCATGCCCGTCCAGCCCCATCTTGCCGAGCAAAACCCGCGGACGATGGTCGCGGTCGGCGCAGCGATCGAGCTTCTGGAATTCGGTAGTGGGGGCGTTGAGGGTCTGGGCCATAGGTCCATCATTGGCCGCTCTGGGTAGGTCGGCACTCCGTGCCGACTCTTCTGCAGGTGGCCCTGTTCTCCGACCCGGGCCTTCCCTTCGCCTCTCACATCCCACCCCGCAACCCCACCCCCCTTCGCCGCGTAAGGAACATGGGGCGGCTCGTGGGGACGACCGTGATTCTCTCTCAGATCCTCCAGGTGCTCGCCGAAGGCTTCGTCTGGTCGCCGCTGTTGTTGCCATTGCTGTTCTGGGCCAGCGCGGATGTTCGGATCATCGAGGGCGACGCCGTTGCCTGTGCTGACTGTCGGTATCCGCGAGCCGGACTGGCGCCGGACTCGCCTTGCCCCGAGTGCGGCGGCGCGAGCTTCGCCCACGCGGTCAAGAGCCGCGTCGTGGAGTGGTCACTCTGGCCGCTGATCGGAATGGTCCCCGTCTACCTGGTCAGCGTCCTCGCTCTCGCCACGTCGGCCGTGCTCGGCACCGCCGCGTACTTCAACTCCGCCGAACCGTGGCCAACGGCCTGGGGCAACGCGTGGTATCTGCTCGCGCCGAACCGCATGTCCTTCGCATCGGCGGCGGGCATGGGCGCGGTCGCGATCTGGCTCATCTCGAACGTCATCGCGTCGCCACGTCAGGCGGCCTTCCTGGTGCTTCTGGCTCTTGCCGCCGCGGCCGTGGGGGCTTTCGTGAGCGCCAACTCTCCTGGCTGGTACGAGAGTTTGCCGTTGAGCCGGGCCTCGAGCATCCCTGCCAGTGAAGCCGTGTTGCTCGTTGGGGTCATGATCGTCGTGGGCTTCTTCCTGACGAGTCGGATATTCGATACCCAGCATCCCACCACCCACATCTGGGCCCGCCCCAAACCCCGCTCCTGACCCCGCTCTTCGCGTACCCTCCCCCAACACCCAGGAGCCCGCCCATGCCCATCGGCAACACCGCCCAGTCCATCATCGCCCCCGCCAAAATGTCCATGGGCTACAGCGAGATGCTCCTCAAGGGCATCGAGCCCCACATGTTCGCCCGCAAGCCCACCTGGGGCATCGGCGGCGCGGAGATCGACTGCAACCACGCCGCCTGGGTCTACGGCCACCTGGCCCTCTACTGGCCCCGGCTGATCGCGCTCGCCGGCGGCGCGGGCGGTGTCGGCGGCGCGGGCAACACCGGCACGCCCGCCGTGCCCGCCAACTTCGAGCCGCTCTTCAAGAACGGCACCCGCTGCGTGGACGACCCGCACGGCAACCTCTACCCGCCGATGGAAACGATCATCGCGACGTACATGAGCGGCTACAAGGCCGCCATCGCCACCGTTGAACGCATGAGCGACGCCGACCTGGCCCGCCCCAACCCCAACGCGGGCATGGCCGAGCGCCTGCCCACCATCGGCGCGATGGCCAACTTCCTGCTTAGTGCGCACGTCATGAGCCACCTGGGCCAGGTGAGCACCTGGCGCCGCTGCATGGGCCTGGGCGGGGCGATGTGATCGCCGGGTAGGTCGGCACTCCGTGCCGACTCTTCAGCGTGTTCCCTCCCCGCGCGCGCACCGCCGCACGCCCGCTCTTCTCCCACACCCGAATCTCCAATCACTTTCCGCTCCGCCGCCTCGCCCGCGATCCCCGCTGTTCGCGGGCCGCGGAGGGGGCGCGGCTGGCCATGGCCGCACGCGTGAGAGTCCCGCGCATCACCCCATTCCGCGCGCGCCCGGCCGTCGCGCGCCCCCGGGGTGTCGGGCCGCTCGCGACGTGATGCGAGGTTCGGGCCCGGCGTGCGGAGACCCCCATGCCCCTCGCGCTCGCCCCGTTCGCCGACCTCGGTCTCACCCCCGCCGGCCTCAAGCGGCTCATCGCCGACCACCAGTCCGCCGTGCTGCCGCGATTGCGGATGCTCTGGGACTACTGGCGCAACCCGCTGGACCTTTCGAGCGAACCGCACGCCCGCGCCCGAGGCGGCTATCGCCTGGCGCAGGAGCGCGGCCTGCCCGACCGCCTCTTCTCCACCGGCACGCTCACGCCCGTGGGCGGCGGCGCGGCAGATCGCCTCTCGCGCGGGCGACCCGCTTCCGAGATCGTCGTCGAGAACGACATCGGCTGGCGCGTGCAGGCCATGATCGACTACCTCTTCGGCAAGCCCGTCCGCTTCCAGAGCGCCGTCGCTGACGAAGACCGCGCCGCCCAGATCGAACGCGTGGTCGAGGCCGTGTGGGAAGCCTCCGGCGGCATGGCCCTGCTGCAGGACATCGCCCTCATCGGGCATGTCTACGGCTACGTGGACCTGCTGGTGCGCTGGGTGGGCGAGCCCGCCGACCCCGAGCGCGACGCGGAGTTCGCCGAGCCGCTCGACCAGCCGGCGGACCTGGCCGACGCCGCCTCGCGCGTGCGGATCGAGATCGTCGAACCCTCGCGCGGCGTGCCGATCATCTCTCCCGACGACTACCGCCGGCTGGACGGCTACGTGATCCGCGTGCGCCGCCGCCAGGGCCCCGGGGCCGAGGCGTACTCGACGCTCACCGAGATCTTCTCGGGCTCGTGGCGGCAGGTGTACGAGGGCGACGAACTCGTCGAGGGCTCGGCCCGGCTCGTGGAGCAGGAGCCCAACCCGGTGAGCCCCGGCCGCGTGCCGGTGGTGCACATCCAGAACCTCAGCCAGCCGCTGCGCTACGAGGGCCTCAGCGAGGTCGAGCCGCTCATCCCGCTGCAGGATGAACTGAACACTCGGCTCTCCGACCGCGCCAGCCGCGTGACGCTGCAGTCGTTCAAGATGCTGCTCGCCAAGGGCATCGACGGCTTTGACAAGGTGCCCGTGCGCCCCGGCACCGTCTGGCAGACCGACAATCTGAACGCGAGCATCGAAACCTTCGGCGGCGACTCCGCCGCGCCCAGCGAAGAAGCCCATGTGGCGCAGGTGCGCGAAGCGCTCGACAAGATCTCGGGCGTGCCGCCGCTGGCCACGGGCGTGGTGCAGGCCAAGGTGGGCAACCTGACCAGCGAGAACGCGCTGCGGCTCACGCTGCAGGGCCTGCTCACCAAGACCTCGCGCAAGCGGCTGACGTACGGGCGCGGGTTGCAGGAGGCGACCGCGCTGGCGCTGGCGGCGCTCAGCGAGCAGGGCGTCTTCATCACGCAGCCCGCGGAGCGCGCGGTGCGCGTGATCTGGCCCGACCCCTTGCCGCGCTCCGAGCAGGACGAAGTCCGCGAGGCCGCCGCCAAGCGCGACCTGGGCGTGCCGCAAGAGCGCGTGCTGCAGGACCTGGGCCTGGCGCCCACCACCGGCCAGATCGGCTGACCACACCCGACACCTCACACCTGACACCTCACACCTCTCTTCTGAAAGGAGACCCCATGTCCATGCCCGACCCGTCACCGCCGCCGTCTGATCCGCCCGCTCCGCAGGACCCCGCGCCGCCCGCCGACGTGGCGAGCCTGCAGGCCGAGCTCGACGCCGCGAAGCGCGAACTGCAGGGGCAGAAGCGCCGCGGGCTGATCGAGCGCGAGCTTGCCGCCGCCGGCGCACTCGACGCGCCGGCCGTCGCCCCGATGCTGGAGCGCACGCTCACCAGCGCGGGAGCGCCCGAAGAGGCCGACGTCCGCAACGCCGTCACGAGGCTGCGTTCGCAGCGGCCCGCGCTCTTCCGCGGTGCCCAGCCGCAGGCCGCCCGCGGCGCTCCGCCCATGGGCGGGGTCGAGCCGCCGCCCGCCGACCCGATCGGCGAGCTCGCCAACCGGGCCCGCCGGGGTGACCGCGGCAGCCTGCTGGCGTACCTGCGGGCACGAAGAGAGAAGTGAGTCGTGATCAGTGATCGGTGATCAATCACCGATCGCGGATCCGCTCTCTGATCTCAGCACTCAGCACTCAGCACTCAGCACTCACAACTCACTGTTCACTGATCACTGATCACTTCTCTCTTCTGGAGATTCCCATGCCGTTCACCGGAAAGGCCACGTTCAACGCCGGAGCCGACCTGCCCGAGCTCGCCGAGGATGTCTCGGACATCATCGGGATCATCAGCCCGTGGGAGACGCCGCTCTTGGATCACCTGGGCGACGCGCCCCGCGCCGCGCAGAGCACCATCCACGAGTGGATCGAGGACGATCTGCTCCCCAACTTCGACACCGTCAACCAGACGACCTTCACCCCCAACGCCCAGGACGCCACCGCGATCACCGTGGCCAACGGCTCGCGCTTCCGCGTGGGCGACCAGGTCCGCCCCGGCAACGCCCGCGAGGTCCTGCTTGTCACCGCCGTCGCCGGCAACGTGCTCACGGTCACGCGCCGCTACGGCAACTCGCCCGCGAGCAACCTGGCCAACGGCCTGCGGCTGACGATCCTGGGCAACGCCGCGCTCGAAGGCGACGACAAGCCCGACCCGCGCTTCACGAACCGCTCGCGCAAGCGCAACTACACGCAGATCTTCACCGCGGGCGTGGAGGTCTCGGGCTCCATGCTCGCGTCGCGGGCCTATGGCGTGGCCGATGAACTCGACTACCAGAAGCAGATGCGCCTGCGCGAACTGCTGCGCGACATGGAGAACTGTGTCATCAACGGCGTGGCCCCCACGGCGAACCAGCAGGGCTCGGCGACCGTCCGCCGGACGATGAACGGCATCCTGCCCAGCCTCGTCACCAACAACTTCACGCCCGGCTCGGGCGGCATCCCGGCGGGCGGCGGTTCGGGCACCGACCTGAACGAGGCGGTGCTGAACGCCGCGCTGCGGACCATCTGGGACAACAGCGCGGCGAAGGTGGACACGATCGTGGTGGGCGGCGCGATGAAGCGGCGCATCAACGCGTTCCTAACCGGCTTCCGCCAGGCCACGCCCGCCTCCACGGTCTACCGCGACATGGTCAGCCTGTACGAGAGCGACTTCGGCGCGTGCCGAGTGGTGCTCTCGCGCTGGGTGCCGGGCGACACCGTGTTGCTCGTCGACAGCACGCGCATCGACGTGATGCCGCTGGCGGGGCGGTCGTTCCAGTACAAGCCCATGGCCGTCACCGGCGACCGCGACGGCGGCGTGGTCATCGGCGAGTACACGCTGGAGGTGCGGAACGAGTCGGCGCACGGCGTGATCCGCGGGCTGACTTGAGGGGCGGGGGAGTGGAGAGGGGGCGAGGTGGCGAGGTGGCCAGGTGGCGAGGTGGCGAGGAAAGACCACCACGCCCCACGGACCACGCGCGACGCACCACGCA
>JALHNL010000047.1 GCA_022843545.1 Phycisphaerales bacterium
AGTGCGGCTGGGCACCCGATGGTGGCGCGTCACCGCGCGTGCTGGGAGGCGACACGCCGCTGCCGCCCGCCTACTGGGGCGCGCCCAGCGGGATGAACTGCCTGGACACGGTGGTGAAGAGCGTGTGGGGCGAGGCGTGGTCGCACCACATCACCCGGCTCATGGTGCTCAGCAACATCGCGACGCTGCTGGACGTCAGCCCGCGCGAACTGACCGACTGGTTCTGGGTGGCGTACCTCGATGCGTGGGACTGGGTGGTCGAGCCCAACGTGCTGGGCATGGGCACCTACGCCGCGGGACCGCTCATGACCACCAAGCCCTATGTCGCGGGCAGCGCGTACATCGACAAGATGAGCGACTACTGCGAGGGCTGCCGGCTGAACCCCAAGACCACCTGCCCCCTTCCCAGGCTGTACTGGGCGTTCCTGGATCGCCACCAGCGGGCTCTGAAGGGCAATCCCCGGCTGACGATGCCTCTGGCCTCGCTCGGCAAGCGAACGCCCGAGCAGAAGCGGGAAGATGCACGCACGTTCGTTCGCGTTCGGGATTTACTCGTCAACGGCCGGGCGATCGGCTGACCCGGCGGCCGCTCCTCCGCCCGCCCCCGCCCGCGCGAACCTATTATGCAACCCTGTTGCAACTTCGGTCATCCCATGGGCGAACGTTGTGTCGGGTCTTGGGCGCATCATGAGCCGGAGGTGGTCAATGGCGTGGCGGGCAGCTTTCACGAGTTCACTGGTCCTGATCGCGGGATGGTGTTCGCCGGCTTCGGCCGCGCCCGAGCCCACCGGCGCGCCCGCGGCCACCGTGGCGCCGAGCGCGCGCGCGGCGTCGCCCTTGAGCATGAAGGTGGTCGTCAGCCTGCCGCCGCTGCGGTCGTTTGTGGAGCAACTGCTGCCGACGGGCTCGACGGTGGAGGTGCTGCTGCCGCCGGGAGTGTCCGAGCACGGGTACGAACTGCCGCCCAGCAAACTCGCGCTCATGGACGGCGCGGACCTGGTGCTGGCGGTGGGCCAGGGGATGGAGCCCCAGGTGGAGAAGTTCCTGCGCTCGCACCCCAGCGCGGGGCGCCAGGAGGTGTGGTTCGGGAAGATCGCGGGAATCACCGGCGAGCACACCTGCGGCACGCCCGGCTGCACGGCGGACCACGACCACGGCGAGGCGGGCGAGGGCCATGACCTGTCGTCCGACCCGCATGTGTGGCTGTCGCCTCCGATGGCGCTGAAGTTGATCGACACGCTCACGGAGCGGATCGGCGCGGAGATGCGGGCGCGCGGGGCCGACAAGGCGGCGCTGGACGAACTGGCGATGCGGAGCGAGTCGCTCAAGGCGGGCGTTCGCCGGGTTGATGAGCGCTATGAGCGGGCGCTCAAGAACGCCCCGCGTCGGACCATCATCACCGGGCACAACGCCTTCGGCCACCTGGCGCACCGCTACGGGCTGCGGGTCTTCGCACTCACGGGTCTTTCGGCGGGCGAGCCCACGATGTCGGCGATGCGCGAGGCGGCCAAGATCATCCGCGAGCAGAACCTCACCACCGTCTTCATCGAGCCCCAGCTCTCGCCCGACGCCGCCAAGCGCGTGGCGGAGGTGAGCGGGGCGAAGGTCGCGGTGCTGGACCCCCTGGGCGCGGGCGACTGGTTCGCGCTCATGGAGTCCAACCTGCGGGCCCTGTGCGACGCGCTGGGTGGTACACTGCCCCCGGAGGCAGCCCAGAGCGGCGGATGAGCGGACCACACCAGAGCGCGGGCGAAGCGGGCGAACCCATCGTCGAGTTCGAGGATGTCTCGTTCGCCTACCCCAACGCGGAGGGCCCGGCCCTGGAAGGGGTATCGCTCCGCGTGCGCCGCGGGCAGCGGCTGGGCATCCTCGGGCCCAACGGCGGCGGAAAGAGCACGCTGCTCAAACTGGCGCTGGGGCTGCTTTCGCCCTCGAGCGGGCGCGTCCGCGTGCTCGGGCGCGACCCGGGCGAGGCGCGGGCCCTGGGCCTCGTGGGCTATGTGCCACAGAAGACCACCGCCGAACTGGGATTCCCGCTCACCGTGACGCAGGTCGCCACCATGGCGGCGGCGTGGCGCGTGCCCGCGTGGAGGCCCGTGCCCGGCGCGGTTCGCGAGAGAGTGCGCGAGATGCTGGACCTGGTGGGCGTGGCGGACCTTGCCCAGCGTGCGATCGGAGGGCTCTCGGGCGGTCAATTGCAGCGGGTGATGATCGCGCGGGCGCTCCTGGCCGCGCCGCGCGGGGAGGGCGCCGGGGGCGGGGCGATGCGTGCCCCGGCTCTGCTGGCGCTGGACGAACCCATGGTGGGCATCGACGCGGTCGGGCAGGCCCGCTTCGCGGAGTTGCTGCAGCGTGTCCATCGCGAACTGGGCGTGACGATCCTGATCGTGAGCCACGACCTGCGGGCCATCGCCGCGGGGTGTGATGAGGTGGCCTGCCTGGCGCGCCGGCTGCACTACCACGCCAGCCCAACCGGGCTCACGCCGCGGGTGCTCGCGGAGGTCTTCAGCCATGACGTGGCGGGGATCGCGGGGCTGGCGGGGATGCACATCCACGCGCACGGACCGGGCGAGGCGTGTCCGGATACGGGGCCGGTGGGTCTGTCGGTCTCAGCTCCGCGGGGTGGGGCGCGGGGTGGGGCGGGGGGTGGTGCGGGGGGTGGTTCGTGATCAACCCGCTGGACATGCTGCGCGACCCGTTCATGCAGTCGGCGCTGGTCACGGGGCTGGCGCTGGTGGCGCTGTGCGCGTCGGTGAGCGTGCTGGTGGTGCTCAAACGGCTGGCGTTCGTGGGGCAGGGCGTGAGCCACTCGGCCTTCGGCGGGATCGGGCTGGCGGCGGTGCTCAGCGTCGGTCTCGCGGGCGCAGGTGTGCCCACGGGCTGGCTCACCCAGGGCGGGGTGGTTGAGTTCGTGATCGTGCTGGCGTTCTGCGTGGGCGCCGCGCTGCTGATGGCCGCGATCGCCGACCGCACAACCCTTCACGTTGACACCGGCATCGGGCTGCTGCTGGTCGCGTCGATGGCTTTGGGCGGCGTGCTCGTGGAGGCGTCGCGCAAGATCGCCGAGGCCACCGGCGTGCCCGTGGGCGTGCGTTCGTGGGAGTCGGTGCTCTTTGGTTCGCTGGCCTCCAACGGGTGGAACGACGCGATCATCGCATGGGGCGTCGCGCTGGCGGTGCTGCTCACGCTGTGGGTCATCCGCAGGCCGCTGGTCTTCTGGGCCTTTGACGAGCAGGCCTCGCCCGCCTTCGGCGTTCCCTCCAGGCGCATGTCCGCCATCCTGATGGTGGTGCTGGCGGTGGTGGTGGTCACCTCCATGAAGCTCGCGGGCGTGGTGCCCGCCACCGCGATGCTGGTCTTGCCCGGGGCCATCGCGCTCAAGCTCGGCTCGCGGATGGGCACCGTGACGGCGTGGGCCGTGGTCAGCGGCGTGGTGGGCCTGCTCGCGGGTCTGATGTGCAGCATGGCCTTTGACGTGCAGCCCGGGCCGTGCATCGTGCTGATCCTCACCGCCCTGTTCGGCGTGGCGGCGGCGGTCCGGCGCGGGTAGATCAGCGCCGAGCGACGAGGGACTCCACAGCGGGGCTACGGTGGCCTCAGGAGAACACCGATGAAAGCCGAGACGCTTCTGGCTGAACTGGACCGACTTCGCAAGGACCTGCCCAAGGACCCGACCGACATCGAGTGGGTGACGCTGCACCACGTCTTCTGCTTCGTGAGTTACCAGATGACCGCGTTCCGGAAGTACGTCGAAGAGGCAGCCGCCCGGGGCGAGTTCAAGGAAATCGACGAGGACGAGTGAGCCGGACTGTCCGCGCCGCGGGGCGCGCGGGCCGGTACACTGTGCCCATGGCCCTCGTCGGCATCATCATGGGCAGCCAGTCAGACTGGGAGACGATGCGCCACGCGGCGGACACGCTGGCGTCGCTGGGCGTGGCCTTTGAGACCCGCGTGGTCTCGGCCCACCGCACGCCCGACCTGCTCATGGACTACGCCGGCGGGGCTCGGGCCCGGGGGCTCAAGGTCATCATCGCCGGGGCGGGCGGCGCGGCCCACCTCCCGGGCATGTGCGCAAGCAAGACCTCGCTGCCGGTGCTGGGCGTGCCCGTGCAGAGCGCGGCGCTGAGCGGGATGGATTCGCTGCTGTCGATCGTGCAGATGCCCGCGGGCGTGCCGGTGCTCACGCTGGCCATCGGCAAGCCCGGGGCGATGAACGCGGCGCTGAGCGCCGCGGCCATCCTGGCGCTGAACGACCCGGCGCTGGCGCGTCGCCTGGATGACTTTCGCGCCAAGCAGACTTCGGACGTGCTGGCCCGGCCCGACCCGGCCGCCGGCGGCGGTGGGGGCCACCCGTGAGCGCGGGCGTCCCCGTCCTGGCGATCCTCGGCGGGGGCCAACTCGGGCGCATGCTCGGGCTCGCCGCGGCCCGGCTGGGGGTGCGTTGCCGGTTCATGGACCCCGCGGATAACGCGGTGGCCGGGCACGTGGGCGAGATCATCCGCGATTCGTTCGAGGCTCCCGCGCGGCTTGACGAGTTTGTTCGCGGTGCTTCGGCGGTGACCTACGAGTTTGAAAACGTGCCCGCCGCGCTGGCCGAGCGCATCGCCGCGATGGGCGTTCGGATCCACCCGTGCCCGCTGGCCCTGAGGACGGCGCAGGACCGCTTGCTGGAGAAGCAGCTCTTCCGCCGGCTGGGGATCGGCACGCCGGACTTTGAAGCGGTGGACACGTTTGAGGCCATGCGCGCGGCGGTGGAGCGGATCGGTCTTCCCTGCGTGGTCAAGACGCGCCGCTATGGCTACGACGGCAAGGGGCAGGCGGTGGTTCGCGAGCCGGGCGACCTGATCCCCGCGTGGAACCTGCTCCAAAAGGGCGTGCCCGGCGCGCACGTGATCGAGCCCCCGGCGGTGCCGCTGATCGTGGAGGGCTTCGTGCCCTTTGACCGCGAACTGTCGGTGCTGGCGGCGGGGGGAGCGGGCGGCGCGGCGGATGAGCGCGTGTACCCGCTCACGGAGAACCGGCACGAGGGGGGCATCCTGCGCATCAGCCGGGGGCCCGCGCCGGGGCTGTCGCCCGCGCTTCAGGCGGAGGGCGAGGCGATCGCCCGGCGGGTGGGCGAGGCGCTGGGGTACGTGGGCCTGCTCGCCGTGGAACTGTTCCAGGTGGGCGAGCGTCTGCTGGCCAACGAGATCGCCCCGCGCGTGCACAACAGCGGGCACTGGACGATGGACGGCGCGGTGACCTGCCAGTTCGAGAACCACGTGAGGGCGGTGATGGGCTGGCCCCTGGGCGATGCCTCGGCCCGTGGGTGCTCAGCGATGGTCAATCTGATCGGCTCTCACCCGCCGGCGGAGAGGCTGGCGGCGATCCCGGGCGTGCACCTGCACCTGTACGGCAAGCAGCCCAGACCCGGGCGCAAACTCGGTCACCTCAACGTGGTGGGCGATTCGCAGCAGGAGCGCGAGGCGCGGCTCGAAGTCGTGCTGAAGGCGATCTCAGGCTGAGTGTTCAGGCCGCGTCGATGCCGGCGCGGGCGGGCATGATCTTCACGCCGGCCTGCTCGATCTGCACCACGATGCGGACGAGGTGAGCGAACGACTCGGCCTCCATCTTGCGCATCGCGGCGGCGCGGTGGATCTCGACGGTCTTCTCCGCCAGGCCCACGTGGGCCGCGACCAGTTTGTTGGACAGCCCGGATGTGATCAGAGCCAGCACCTCGCGCTCGCGCGGCGACAGCCGGCTGAGGCGTTCCAGGAGCGTGCGGGTATTGGCGCGCTGGCGCTCCCGCGTTTGGGCGAGCGAGGCCGCGCCGCGGACAGCCGCGAGCAGTTGCTCCGGGTCCACAGGCTTGCACAGGTACTCCATGGCCCCGGCTTTCACTGCCTTCACGGCGGTCTGGGCATCCTGGTGGATTGAGATCACGATTACCGGCAGGTCCCAGCCTTGCGCGTTCAATCGTTCGAGCAATGCCTGACCGGATAGCCCGGGCATGGTGAGGTCGGTGAGCAAAACACCCGGGGTTCCCGCCGCAACAGCGGCCAGAAAGGCATCGGCGCTGGCAAAGCCCTGCACGCGATATCCGGACGCTTCTAGTGCGGATCGCAGCACAACCAAGGTAGAGGCATCATCCTCAATCACGAAAATCTGTATCCGGGTATTGTCCATATGACGCGGTCCTATGCAAGGGGGGCAAACTACTCAGTCCCCGCATCTGGGTTATCGTCAGAAGGCAACCCACGGTTGAAATTCCTTGCACGCATACCGGTCGTCTGGTCGCCGATTTAGCGCGTCACTCCACGCGCTCGAAATTGTCCCGAGTCGAGAAGCAGACCGGGCACTTCTGGAAGTCGAGCTTGTCGACCACATAGCCGCAGGTGCGGTCGACGAAGAACTCCTTGGCCTTCTGGCGCGAGGCCTCCAGTTCGTTCTGGCCCGAGCGCGCGAAGCGGGCGATCTCGGTGAAGGACTGACGCATGTAGTTCAGCGCGTTCTCCGCGCTCTTCTCGCCTTCGTTGCGCGCGGCGGCGATGGCGCCGGGCAACGTCTGGGTGCGCTGCGCGTTGGCCCAGTCGATGGCGGCGGCGAGATTCTCACGGGTCGATTTCACCTCGGGAATCACAGGGTTTTCGAAGGCTTCGGGCTTCAGCCCCTCGGTGGCCTTCTCGAAGTTGGAGACGTGCACGCGCTGCGAGCGCGCGGCGGCGCGGAACAAACTCGCCGTGCCCTTGTACCCCTCTTCGTCCGCCTTCTTCGCGAAGGCGTCGAACATGGTGACACCTTTCCGCGCCACATCGAGCGCGCGGCGCAGGTTGGAGGGCGTCTGAGGATCGCGCTGCACTTGGGCGATGGCCGATTCCCGCGGCATCACCACCGGACAGGCGAGCAGGACCGCGGCCACGACGACGAGTTGGAAGCGACGCGCATTCATGCCCAGTTGTATTCGCACCGGGCGCTGGGGCGATTCAGCCTTAATACGAGTTTTTACTTACGGGCTGAAAGCGTTTACTTAGGGTTTGGCTTCGCCGGGCACCCCTGCGCGGGGGGTGGCCGGGCGGACGGGGATCTGCACTTCCAGCCACTTGTGGCGGTTGGGACGCTCCGGGCCGTTGTAGTACAGGGCCCGGGCCTCGCCCGCCTCTTCCCAGCCCGGGTTGGCCTTCAGCCACTCGCGGAGCTGCTCGACGCCGGCGGTGACGCGGGTTCGGCCGTAGGCCCCGCGCATCCCGATCGAGATCATGAGCACCTCGGGGGTATCCACGACCTTCACACGCTTGTCGGCCGGGTCGTCGCCGGCGGGGGCCTGGTCCACCCGGCGGTACAGGAACGCCATGGTCCAGACGTTGCGCTCGTCGGGCTTGGCGTCGAGCTTGCCGTAGTCCATCTCCACGGGCGACGTCATCTCGATGTCGCGGCGCTTGATGTGGTTGAACAGCGGGAAAAAGCCCACATTCATGCCCACGTCCGACTCGGCCCAGCTCGAAAACTCGGCCCGGCGGACGACGGGATAACGCTTCAGGTCGATCGCGCCCGGAGGGGTGGGGGCGGGGTATCCCTCGGGCAGGGGGGTGTTGATGAAGCACTGCCCGATGGAGAAGACGCCGTCCTTGAAGGTGACCTGGGTCTCCATGTCGCCGCCGAGGCGGATGCCTTGGCCGGCCTGGACGCTCAGGGCGAGGTCGGCGGGGGAGGGCTTGGCGGGGGCGGCTGCGCCGGGGGCGGGGGCCGGAGTCGGGGGCGTGGTGGGGGCCTGCGCGGCGCCGGCGGCGGGGTCGGCGAGGGCGAGCAGGGATGCGAAAGCGAAGTTGAGCATGATGGGACCTCCGGTGCGGGAGGGATTCGGGTGAAAGGAGGTTATGGATGTCGTGGGGCTTAGCGGATCGGCACAGACGGCTGAAAAGGGGCGGGGGAAGGACCGATACGTCTCGGGCGGTCCCCGACCGCCCACCGAGGGTATCAGACCATGGGAACACATCGGAACCGCCCAGCACGGAAGCATGGCGCTGCGCCCAGTGTGCGAGCCCGCGGGCTGACGCCGGTGCATGTGCCGCCGATCATCGCGCTGGGGGCGGTGACGATCCTGGCGATGGTGCTGGCGACAACGCCGGGGCTGCCGGTGTGGGCGCTGATCGGGGGCATCGCGGGGGCGGGCGTGCTTGGGCTGGTGGCGCTGCTGATCGTGGGGCGCGGGGTGGCGCGCGAGTATCGCGGGCTGGCGGCGATCCGGCGTGCGCTCAAGTCGGCGAGCGATGAGCGGCTGGGGGGCGCTGAGCAGAGCGCGGCGGCGCTGGGGGTGAGCGTGTACTTCGGCCCCGAGGCGAGGGCCTTCCAAGCGATCCTGAACCAGCGCGATGAACTTCGGAAGCAGGCGCGGCTGGCGGAGATGGACGAAAAGCTGGGGCAGCGCGAAGGCTCGGCGGCGATGAAGAGCGAGCTGGCCGGCGTGTGCGACGCGCTGTGGGTGGGCATCATGCTGCTGGACGCGGACCTGCGGGTGCTGTACGCCAACGGCGCGGCGGGGGTGATGCTGGGCTTCAAGCGTGAACAGCCGGCGAGCGTGAACGCGGCGGGGCTGCTGGGCGATGAGAAGCTCACGGCCATGGTGAAGCAGGTGGCCTCGGGCGAGTCGAGGTCGCGCCAGAGCATCGAATTGCGCCGGCTGCCCACGCCGGTGAGCGAGGCCGGTCAGGAGGGCGAGAACGACCGGCGCGGCAAGGCGGCTGCGCGGGCGGTGGCTCTGCCCGACGGGGCGACGGTGCTGAAGTTCACGGTGCGTCCGCTGCGGCGCGACGACGCGGGCGCGGCGCTGGTGGTGATCGAGGACGTGACGCAGCAGCGCGTGGCGGACGAGGCCCGCAACCGCTTTGTGGCCCACGCGACGCACGAACTGCGGACGCCGCTGACGAACATCCGGCTGTACGTGGAGGAACTGGTGGAGGCGGGGGAATCGGACGCGCAGGCGCGGGGCAAGTGCATCAACGTGATCAGCACCGAGGCCCGGCGGCTGGAGCGGATCGTGGGCGACATGCTGAGCGTGTCGGAGATCGAGGCGGGGTCGCTGAAGGTGCGGATGGGCGACGTGCAGTTGCCCGCGCTGTTCGAGGAACTGGAGCACGACTACCGCGCGGGGGCCGAGTCCAAGAAGCAGAAGCTGGTCTTTGACCTGCCGCCGAAGTGGCCCACGCTGCGCGGCGACCGCGACAAACTCGCGCTGGCGATCCACAACCTGGTGGGCAACGCGCTGAAGTACACGCCCGAGGGCGGCTCGGTGACGGTGAAGGCGGGCGAGGAGGGCGCGGCGCTGGTGGTGAGCGTGACCGACACGGGGATCGGGATCAAGGAAGAGGAACTGGGCCCCATCTTCGACCGCTTCTACCGCGCCCAGGACAAGCGCATCGCGGGGATCACCGGCAGCGGGCTGGGGCTGGCGCTGGCGCGGGAGATCGCCCGGATGCACGGCGGGGACATCACGGTGACGAGCCGGATCGACCAGGGCAGCACGTTCACGCTGCGGGTGCCGATTGTGGCGGCGCCGGCGGAGGCGAGGAAGGCGGCATGAGGAGGGCGAAGAAGTGACGGAGTGACGGAGTGACGGAGTGGGGGAGGGACGCGGTGGGCGAGTGATGTATGCAGATCGAGCAGCAACGCCAAGGCGCGGTGACGGTGATGAAGCCCGGCGGGCCGCTGGCCGGGGAGGACGCTGCGCAGTTCCGCCGGGAGGCGATCGAGGTGATGCGGGAGAGCCTGGGGCGGTTCGTGATCGACGTGAGCCAGGTGGCGTTCTGCGACAGCGCGGGGATCGAGGCTCTGCTGGACGTGGCGGACGAGATGGCGGTGACGGGGCGGAGCCTGCACCTGTGCGGCGCGACGGAGACGCTTCGCGAGGTGCTGGAGTTGCTGGAGGTGGGGCAGCTCTTTGAGCACGACCAGGACGTGAACACCGCGGTGAGGAGCTTCTTGTGAGCGTCGCGGCGGGCGACAACCCGGCGAAGGCGGCGGCGCCCGCGCCGCAGGCGATCCCCGGCAAGATGCGCGTGGGCGACGCGCTGATCGCGGAGGGCGCGATCACGCGCGAGCAGCTCGACCGCGCGCTGGCGGAGCAGAAGAGCAGCCAGCGCAAGCTGGGGGAGATGCTGGTCGAGAACGGGGTGATCAGTTCGACGGTGCTGATCCGCGCGCTGGCGCGGGTGCTGGGGGTGCGGGGCGTGGCGCTGCGTCACGGCCTGGTGGATCCGGCGCTGCTGAAGGCGATCGGCGCCGAAGAAGCCGAGCGTCTGCGGTGCATCCCGATGTTCAAGGTGCGCGGGGTGATGACGGTGGCGATGGCCGAGCCGCAGAGCCTGCCCACGATCGATCGTCTCAAGGCGCTGACGGGGTGCAAGATCCGCCCGGTGCTGTCGACGGGCGCGGACATCCAGGAGTACATCAAGAAGTACGCGCACGGGGGCGAGGGCGGCGGGCCGGACGTGAACGCGTTCCTGACGAGCCTGGCCGAGAGCGACGTGTCGGTGGTGGAGCGGGAGAGCGTGGACGAGGGCCCGAGCACGGACCTCGACAAGATGGTGGCGGGCTCGCCGATCGTGAACCTGGTGAACATCGCGTTTTTGACGGCGGTGCGCGACAAGGCGAGCGACATCCACATCGAGCCCGACAAGAAGGGGACGCGGATCCGGTACCGCATCGACGGGGTGCTGCGCGACCTGATGCGTCCGCCGGCGGGCATCCACGCGAGCGTCGTGTCGCGCGTGAAGGTGATCGGGAAGATGGACATCGCGGAGAAGCGGCTGCCTCAGGAAGGGCGAGTGCGGATCGTGGCGGAGGGGCGGGAGATCGACCTGCGCGTGTCGAGCATGCCCACGCTGCTGGGCGAGAAGCTGGTGGTGCGCATCCTGGACAAGCAGAACCTCCGCGTGCGGATGGAGGACCTGGGCTTCCGCCCCGCGGCGCTGGCGGTCTTCAAGCGGGTGCTGGAGATGCCGCACGGGCTGGTGCTGGTGACGGGCCCGACGGGCAGCGGCAAGACGACGACGCTGTACTCGGCGCTGGATCTGCTGCGGTCGCCGGAGGTGAACATCCTCACCGTCGAGGACCCGGTGGAGTACCAGCTGGAGATGGTGAACCAGATCCAGACCAACGAGCCGATCGGGCTGACGTTTGCGCGTGCGCTGCGGTCGATCCTGCGGCAGGACCCGGACGTGATCATGGTGGGCGAGATCCGCGACCAGGAGACCGCGCGGGTGGCGGTGCAGGCCGCGCTCACGGGTCACCTGGTGCTCGCGACGCTGCACACGAATGACGCGCCGGGCACGGTGGCGCGGCTGGTGGACATGGGGATCGAGCCTTACCTGCTGTCGAGCGCGTTCAACGGTGTGGTGGCGCAGCGGCTGGCGCGAACGATCTGCAAGGGCTGCCGGACGAAGTACTTCCCCAGCGAGCAGGTGCTGCTGGACGCGGGGCTGAGCGACCACGCGGGCAGGCCGTTCGTGAAGGGCGCGGGGTGCATCCAGTGCCATGACTCGGGATTTGCGGGGCGGCTGGGTGTGTACGAGGTGATGGAGGTGACACCGACGATCCGGCGGATGATCCATCACGGGCGGCCCACGCACGAACTGCGCGACCAGCATCGCAAGGAGGGCGGGCTGACGCTTCGGCAGGAGGGCGTGCTGCTGGCGATCGACCATCGCACGAGCCTCGAGGAGATCCTCCGTGTGACGCAGGTGGATGAGGAGCCGAGCGCGGCGGCGACGCCCAAGGCGGCGGGCGCGGCGGGGGTGGTGGGCGCGGGCGGCGCGAAGGAGGCGGCATGAAGTACGCCTATCGCGCGTTCGACAAGTCGGGCAAGGCCGTGAGCGGGTCGGTGGAGGCGGGCAGCGCCGACGCGGCGCGCGAGCATCTGCGCCGCAAGGGCGTGTTTGTCAGCGAACTGAGCGCGGCGGGGGCCAACGACGGGCTGGCGGCGGCCGGCCCCGGGCACACGCGCGCCAGCGGGCGCTATCTGCGCGACCTGGCCCACCTGGTGAAGCAGATGTCGCTGCTGGTGCGCACGGGCACGCCGGTGCTGGACGCGGTGAACGTGCTGGAGAAGCAGCTGCGTCCTGGCCCGTGGCGGGCGGTGATCACCGACGTGCGCAGGCGGGTGGAGGAGGGCGCGTCGCTGAGCGCGGCGATGGAGGCCCACCCGAAGCACTTTGACAGCGTGTGCCGGAGCCTGGTGCTGGCGGGCGAGTCGCGCGGCAACCTGGCGGACATGCTGGCGCGGCTGGCGGACCTGACGCGGCAGCAGCTGAAGGTGCGCAGCGCGCTCATCGGCGCGATGATCTACCCGTGCCTGCTCATGACGATCGCGGTCGCGGTGATCCTGACCACGCTCATGTTCGTGCTGCCGCGATTTGAGGGGCTGTTCCAGAATCTGCAGGCGCCGGTGCCGCCCAGCACGCGGGTGCTGATGGACCTTGGGCAGTTCCTGCGGTCGTACTGGTGGGGCGTGCTGATCGTGGTGGGCGGCGCGGCGGCGGGGACGGTGATGTGGACGCGGTCGCCCGCGGGGCGGGAGATGATCGATCGCACGCTGATCCGCGTGCCCAAGGTGGGGGCGATGCTGCGGTCGTTCATGACCGCGCGGATCGCGCGGCTGCTGGGCGTGCTGCTGGAGGGCAAGGTGGCGCTGGTGGACGCGCTGCAACTCACGCGTCAGGCCGCGGGCAACACCGCCTACGCCGCGCTGCTCACCCGCACGGAGGAGGCGGTGACCAAGGGGCTGCCGATCTCCGATGCGCTGGCGGACACGTCGCACGGCGAACTGATCTCGCCGAGCGTGGTGGAGGCGGTGAGGTCGGGCGAGCGGACGGGGCAGGTGGGCCCGGTGCTGGTGCAACTGGCGGACTTCATGGACGAGGACAACGAGGTGGTGATCAAGAGCCTGACGTCGATCATCGAGCCGCTGATCCTGATCGTGCTGGGGCTGGTGGTGGGCGTGGTGGCGATCAGCATGTTCCTGCCGCTGTTTGACCTGACGGGCGGCGCGGGCATGGGCGGGGAAGGGGGCGCGCCATGAACCGGACGATGGTGGGGCTGGACATCGGCGCACGGCATGTGGCGGCGGCCAAGGTGCGTGTGGCGGGCGCGCGCTTCGAGGTGCTCGAAGCGGCGCGGTGGGAACGCTGCGAGCCGGGGCAGCCGCTGTCGACGTTGGAGGCTCAGCGGGTGATGGACGTGCTGGCCCGGCGGGGCATGAGCGAGGCGGAGATCGTCGTGGCGCTCCCGCCGGCGCGGCAGATCAGCGCGGTGATGGAGCTGCCGGCGCGCGGGACGGGTGCGCCGGTGGACCTGCTGGCGCGCGATGAACTGGCGCGGCTTAACCGCTGTGAGGCGGCGACGCTGCAGTGCGCGAACTGGGACCTGCCCGCCGCGGGGCGCGGGCGGGCCGGCGCCGAGACCGGCGCGGTGATGGCGGTCGGGTGCGTGACGACGGAGGTGGCGTCGTTTGTAGAGCCGTTGATCGACGCGGGCGCGGATGTGGCGGCGGTGGACGCGCGCGGCCCGGCGCTGTGCCGCGGGGCGGGGCTGATGCGGGGCGGGGTGGGAAGCCCCGTGCTGACGATGGCGCTGGACATCGAGGATGACGGGGCGGTGCTGGTGGTGCTGGTGGACCGCGTGGTGGTCTATGAACGTGCCCTGCCGGAAGCGCGGCTGGAGGCGCTGGTGCAGCGCGTGGGCAAGCGGCTGGGGCTGAGCGCCGATGACGCGGGGCTTGTGCTCGAGACCTGCACGGTCGAAAGGGCCCAGGGGGGCGGTGCGGTGCGCATGGCCATCGCGGAGTATGCGGACGACGTGGCCCGCGAAGTGGGGATCTCGGTGGGCTACGCCGCGCAGCGGTTCCCCCAGGCCGCGAGCGATAAGGCCCGCCCGGCGCTGGTGCTCACCGGGCGCGGGGGCGAGGTGCCCCTGCTCCCCGCACGGCTGAGCGAGCGGCTGACCTTTGAGGCCAAGCCGCCGGAAGGTGTGTTGCCGGGGGTGGCGGCGGCGGTGGGTCTTGCGCTGCATGGCGCGCCGGGCGGCGTGGTGGAGGTCCGGCGATGATCAACGTGAATCTCCTGCCGCCGACGTACATCGCCGCTCGGATGGCCCGCCGACGCCTTCGGTGGTGGGGGCTGGTCAGCCTGGGCATCGGATTCGTGACCGCGCTGGCGCTCACGACGGCGCGGGCTGCGCTGAGCGAGGGGCCATCGGACACGGGCGACGAGATCGCGCGGACTGAGGAGCAACTGGAAGCGGACCGGCGCCGCGTGAGTGAAGTGGGGGCCAAAGTGCGGGCGCGGCTGACGGAGCTGGCCGCGTCGCGGGCGGTCGGCACGCACCCGGACTTCAGCGTGCTGCTGGAGGTGCTGGCGGCGCTGCGGGGCGACCAGGCCATGTTCGAGAGCGTGAGCGTGGCCACCACCGAGGTGGTGATCGAGCAGGGCAGCAAGGGCAAGCCCCCCGTCACCCGGCCCGAGATGGCGCTGGAACTGACGGGGCTGGCGAGGTCGCCCTCGGCGGTGGCGTCGTTCGTGCTTCGGCTGGAGGGGACGGGGATCTTCTCGAAGGTGACGCTCAAGAACACGCAGCCCCGGCCCGTCGCGCCCAACCGCGCGGTGGAGGGCACGGGCTTTGCGATCCGCGCGGTGTTCGCCGCGGGACCCGCCGACGCCGCGAAGGAGGAACGCCCATGAGCCTTTCCCCTTTCCGAAGCCGGTTGGGCGTGGATGCGGTGTTCGGCGCCGGCTGGGCGGCGCTGATGTTTGTCGGCTGGGCGCTGGTGATCGCCCCGGCGCAGACCGCCCAGGAGCGGCGGGCGGAGCGCGAGCGTCACCTGGCGGATCTCAAGACCCAGGCGGTGGAGATGGAGCAAGCCGTGGCGGCGCAGCAGCGTCGTCTGGCGGAGGTGGAAGCCCAGGTGGCACAGAGCCATGTGCGGCTTCTGCCCGCGAGCGGGCTCAACCAGCGCATCGCCGACCTGACCGCGATGGCGGACGAACTGGGCGGGGGTCTGGTCAAGATCGAGCAGATCGTGCCCGGCACGCCCAAGCCCGCCGCCCGGTTCACCGCGGTGCCCATCCAGATCATCGGGCTGGCGACGTATCCCGGTGCGCAGAGCCTGCTGCAGCGGCTGCACACGCGATTCTCGGACACGGGCGTGGCCGCGTTCTCGCTGAGCGCGGGCGAGGGCAGCGCCACCGCGGCGTTCAAGCTCGACCTGGTGTGGTACGCGGCTCCGGCAAGCCCGGCGGGTCGTGCGGGCTCGGCAAGCCGTGCGGGCGGCGCGGGGGCGGGCGCGGATTCGGCGAGGTAAATCGTTTGCATCCGCGCGCCGCGAATGGCCCATTGTGGGCGTGAGCCTGACACCTACCCGTCGTTACCTTCTCGCCGCTGTCGCCCTTTCCGCCGTGGGGTGGGCGGTGGACGCCTTCATGCTGGGCGGGCCATCCACGGCGGAGGCTGCGCCGGCGGAGATCGCCGACAGCGAGCCCGCGGGCGCCGCGTCGCGGCCTGCGCTGAGCGGCGCTGACGCGGCGGTGGCTCTGCGAACCGCCGTGGCGGGCGCGCTTGAACGGGTGGAGGTGCGGTCGGCGCGCGACGGATCGGTCGTCAGCGCCGACGCGTTCGCGATGCCCACATCCTGGCGACCGGCCGACATGCCCAAGGCGCGGGCGGCCGTGCCCACCGGGCCGGTCATGCCCAAGGCCCCTCAGCCCACGTCGCAGTTGACGGGGCAGTGCGTGGTGGTGGACAACAACGTGGTGAAGATCGGCGAGCGCACGGGCGAATGGCAACTGCTGAGCGTGGATGCGGGCGGGGCGATGTTCCTGCACGTGCCCAGCGGCGGGCGCGAACTGGTCCCGGTGGCCTCGCAGCCCCGATAACCCGCGAGGGCCGGTGGGTTTGTGACGGCTGAGCGGGAGCCCGGCGGCGCATGGGGTACTCCCGTAGTGCAGCGCGGGCCTGAGGGTGACGATGTTCTCTGGCCGCGGATGTCTTCCCGCGACCGGAGGTACGCAACCATGTTCGCCGCTCTTCACGCCCGCAAGGCCTTCAGCCTCATCGAACTCGTCATCGTGGTGGTGATCATCGGGATCATCGCGGCGATCGCCATCCCGCGCATGAGCCGCGGCGCCGCCGGCGCTTCGGATGCTTCGCTGGAGGCCAACCTGCGGATCCTCCGCAACGCGATCGACATGTTCTCGACCGAGAACGGCGGGCAGTTCCCGTCGGCGGCGAACGTGGTGTCGGCGCTGACGACCTACTCCGACGGCACCGGCGGGCTGAACGCCACCAAGACGGGCGCGTACATCTACGGCCCGTACCTCCGCGAGATCCCCGCGCTGCCCGTGGGCGCCAAGAAGGGCAAGTCGGGCATCGCGGCGGCTGACGGCGCGAACGTGGGGTGGATCTACGACGATTCCACCGGGCAGATCAAGGCCAACGCCACCGATTCGGAAGTGGACGCCAAGGGCAAGAAGTACAACACCTATTGACGCGGCGCTTCGCGGTCTTTCGTGATCGCGACTCTGACCGCGAATGCACACCGGGGCGAGCATGGGGACTCTTCACCACGCTCCTGCGACCGATCATCCTCCGCCCAGGTCCGTCCCGCTCGCGGGATGGCCGGGCGGCTTCGGTTTGCGCCGAGCGCGCGGCCGGGGCTTCTCGCTGGTCGAGATGCTGCTGGCCCTCACGCTCATCGTCATCCTCGCGGCGATCGCCGCGCCCCGCGGGGGGGCGGCGGCGGGTCGGTATCGCGCCGACGCGCTGGCGCGTCGGGTCGCGGGGGATCTTGACCGCGTGAGGCTCGAAGCGATCGCGACGGGCGCGGCCCGGGGGGTGGTGTTCAACGTGGGGCTTAACCGCTACGTCGCGGGCGATGTTCGGGCGTTGGATCGGTCGGGGCCCGACCTGGTGTTCTCGGTTTCCAGCGAGCCTTACAACGGGCGGCTGGAGTCGGCGGACTTCGGGGGTTCCTCGACGCTGGTTTTCAGCGGGTTTGGTCGGCCCGTGGCCCCCGGGGGCGTGGTGCTGGTGGTGGGCGGCGAGCGCCGGGCCGTGGAAGTGATGCCCGAGACGGGCGCGGTGCGGGTGTATCGCGTGAGGGCCGCGGAGGGGCAGCCGGGCGTCGCTGTGCGAACGCTGCTGTACTCCCTGGACTCTTCGGTGACCTCTGGCGCGTCGGTGGCGGGGGTGGAGGAGCCCAACTGATGTGCGCACGCCGGGCCTTCACGCTGATCGAGATCGTGCTCGCGATGGGCGTGTTCTCCATTCTCGCGGGCGCGCTGGGCGGCATCATGCTCCTTTCGGCGCGAGCGGTGCCTTCAACGAGCACGGCGGCCGACAAGGCCTCCGTCGCGGCGGGCGTGCTGGCCCGGCTGAGCAGCGAACTGGAGGTCGCGACGGCGGTGCTGGAGGGCGACTCAAGCGGCATCACGTTCGTCATCCCCGATCGCACCGGCGACGGCAGCGACGACACGATCCGCTACGAGTGGACCGGATCGGACACACGACTGCTCACCCGGACGCTGGACGGGGGCACGCCGCAGGTGCTGGCCGCGGATGTGTCCGCGTTCGTGCTGTCATACCAGACCGCCACGCGGAGTGTCACGACGCAGGGCTCATGGTCGTGGACCGGCCCGGGCTCCCTGGCGTCGTACAGCGGGTCGCCGGCCAGCAGCGTAAACCTCGCCAACCGGGCTGGCGTGGCGCTGGTGTTCACACCGTCACTGCCCGCCGGCGCGATCACTTACAGCATTTCGAGCGTGAGCATTCAGATGCGCCGCCAGGGTGTGCTCGGACAGGGCGGGGTCGCGGTGCAGATCCGTGACGCGTCAACGGCGCCCGGCGGAACGATCATCGCCTCGGCCTCGGTAGCCGGCACAAGCATGGGGGTTTCGATGAGCACGCTGAATGTCGCGTTCTCGAACGCCGCGGGGCTCACGCCCGGGTCACCCATCACCGTCGCGGTCATCGAGTCCGGCAACACCTCATCGGGCGGGCTGGGCGTCTTTGCGCAGTCGACGGCCGGGACCAGGATGTACCTGACCTCCAACGGGGGTTCTTCGTGGACGCTGGACACCGGCAGGACGCTGACGCTCAGCGTGACGGGGACGTACGTGACCCAGGGCGCGGCCACCACCGCCACCTCCAAGGACCTGCGCCGCGTTGAGGCCTTGCTGCGCGTGGGCGAGGCGGCCTCGGGCGAGAGCGGCCTGGCGATCGGCCTGCCGAATCGGCCGGAGGTCAACTGATGCCGCGCGGCTTCACACTGGTCGAGTCGCTCATGGCCACGCTCGTCATCGGCGGGTTGGCGGTCGCTGTGCTCAATGGCGTGGGCGGGGTGGTGCAGGGGCGTCAGCGTGCCGCCGACCGCGAGCGGGCGGTCTTGCTCGCCTCGCGGCTGATGAACGAGATCTGCGCCCGTGCGTACGCCGATCCGGATGGGGCCGGTGTGGCCTTTGGCGTTGACAACGGCGAGTCGGCGAGCGACCGCGCGCAGTTCGATGATGTGGACGACTACGACGGTTATGACCAGCCGCCCGCCGCGGGTGACGACAAGGCGCTGGAGGGAGCGACGGGCCTGGGCTGGCGCGTCGCCATTTCGCAGGAGGCGGGCACGATCCGCGAGGGCGTGAAGTTGATCGTCGTGGAGGTGTATCGCGGCGATGGCGTGCTCGCCCGGCTTTCGCGCATGCGGAGTTCCGCCACCGACGACGCGGCGATCACCACCTACCGGGTGCTCAACCCGACGACGATGGAGATCACCGGCAGCGTGGAGGGCCCATGAACACGCGCCGGCTTCCCATCCCGAGACGGCGCGGCAGCATCTACGCGATGGTGCTGGCCACGGTGGCCTGCGCCGTCGCCATGGTGCTCGGCGGGCTGGAACTGAGCCAGATCGGGGCCCGGCGGGCCGCGCTGCTCAGCGATCGCCTGGTCGCGCGTCAACTTGCGTACACGGCCATCGAGTCGGCTCTCTGGACTTTGCGCTATGACTCGAACTGGCGCATCACTTACCCCGACGGCGTGATGCCGGACATGAAGCTCCCGGGGGGCACGGGCGCCACCACGCTCATCGACGCGGTTGATGGCGACTTGGGCGACGACAGCGGCGACGATCTCTTCATGCAGGGGCGGGGTACCGCCGGCGGCGCGGTGCAGACGATGCAGGTTCTGCTGCGGCCCGCCAACCGACCCATGGGCGGCCTCTACTCGGCCATCCACGCCGCGGATGCAATCACCATCAGCAACGGCAGCCTTCTGGCGAGCGGCACGGTGTCCTCGGAAGATCGGGTGTCGGCGAGCGCGGCGACGGTGTACGCCGATGTGTACGCCCCGAGCGTGGACGGTTCGGGGTACATGGGCTCTTCCACTCTCGACAAGCCCGTGTACACCATGCCCGACAGCACGCTGACAAGCGCCTGGGCCGCACGCGGGTATGTGCTCCCCGCATTGGTCGCGGGCGGGGGCTCGCTGAAGGTGAGCACGCTCACGCCCGGCCCCGCGCCCACCGGCTCGCCCGAAGGCATCTACGTCATCGACTGTCAGAACCAGCCCTACACGATCTCCGATCTCGTCATGGTCGGCACGCTCGTGCTCCGCAACGCCGGCGCGGGCGTCACCATCAGCGGGGGCGCGGTGCTGCGGGCGCCGGCGGGTCGCCCGGTGATCGTGTGCGACGGGCCGCTCACGCTGAACATCACGAGCCGCACGTGGACGACGGCGACCGACCAGTCGGTGAGCGTGTCCCTGCTGGGGCTGCTCAACGTGAATGTCACCGGGGGCAGCACCGTCAGCAGCGTCATCGAAGGGCTGGTCTATGCCCGGCAGACGCTGACACTCCAGGGTGTGACGCCCGTTCGAGGCAGCGTGCTGGGCGGCGCGGGCGTGGTGGTCTCCGGCTCGCCATCGGTGATGTACGACCCCACGGTGGTGGACAACGTGCCCCCCGGGTTTGTCGAGGCGATCGACCTCAAGATCGTGCCCGGCAGTTGGCAGCAGGTCGTGGACTAGCCCCTCGCCGCGGCGGCGCAAATGAAAGCGTCCGTACCGGGGCTGTGAGTGCGCCGGGTCCGGACGCCGGGTTGTTCAACGATGGGCGGCGCGAAGTGGATCAGGCGCCGGCCTTGATGAGGATGCGCTTGGCGCCCATCTGCAGCTCGACCTCGCCCTCCAGGGCCAGCACGCCCAGGAGATTCTGCGTGCGCAGTTCGTTGATGAGGTCGTTGAACCGCGCCGAGCCGACCTCGACGGTCTCGTCGGGCTTGTCCTCGGGCTTGGCGGTGACGCGCGAGTCCACCCAGCGCTGCCCACGCCGGTAGAAGGTCTGATCACCCACGGCCTGGACGGTGGTGATCTCCACCTTCTCCATATCGCGCCCGTAGTACATCTGCTTGATGGCGGGGGCGGCGGCGGTCTGCATCCCGGCGGTGTTCATCGCCTGGTTCACGCCCGCCGCGCCGGCGCGGTCCTTGCCGCGATCCGAGAGGTTCTGGAACGCCAGTTCGCGAACGGCCAGGCCATCCATCGCGCCGCCCGGCTCGGTGGCCAGGAACGACGTGTACTCGGTCATGATGCCCCAGCGCTGCGAGAGCGTGACGATCTCGTCGACCAGTTCCTTGGTCTTGGGATCGGCCTTGGGGTCGCTCACCGCGCCGCCCTCGGCCTGCGAATCCCGGATCTGCTCAAGCAGCGTGGCGATCTTGCGCTGCGCCCACAGCCGCGGCACGAAGCCGTTCTGGTTCGAGGCGTTTGAAAACCCGAAGGAGAGCGTGAATGTCCGGTCCTGCACGCCCTGCTTGCCCTTGAGCACCAGGTCGAGCTGCTTGGTTCCGCGATACTGCCCGACGATCACCGTCTGGTCGCCGTCGAACACGTCGGGGAGCGACGCGGGCAGCATTTCGCGGACGAGCTTGGGGTCGGGCGAACCGTTACTCATGGAGGTGAGCGTGGGCGCCGCCAGGATCGGCCCGGACAGCCGGCGGAAGACCTGCGACACCTTCTGCTCAACGTTCTCGCCGGGCAGCACGAACGTCGGCGCGCCCCGGCTGCCCCGCGCCAGAGCCGAGAGCAGCGGGGAGTTGACGTCGAAGCCCACGCCGAAGGTGAACATCCGCCGCTCATGGGCGTTGCCCGTGAGCGCCGCGTCGCGGATGGCCTTCTCGCGCGTTTCGCCCACGGTGGGCAGCCCGTCGGTGAGGAAGAGCATGATCGGGAGCGAGCCGGCCTGGGGCGAGGGCTTCAGCGCCGTCAGCAGCGCGTCGTGGATGTTGGTCCCGCCCTCGGCCGTCAGCCCCTTCACATACGCCTCGGCCTCGGCGCGCGTCTTGGCCGACAGCGTCACCGGGCTGGCGGAGTAGGTCGCCACCGAGTCGGAGTAGTCCACGATGCTCAGTTGCTCGCCGTCCTTGAGCCCCTGGATCACGCCCAGCGCGGCGGCGCGAGCCTGCTCGATCTTCTCGCCGCGCATGGAGCCCGAACGGTCGATCACCAGCGTCACCTCGCGCTTGGTGTCGAGCGTCTCGACGGCGCCCGCGCGGGGGATGGACATGAGCAGCACGAAATAGCCGCTGTCGGGGCCCAGTTGCGGGTCGGGGTAGGCGAAGAGGCTCGTGACGGGCCCGTCGCCGTCGGCGGGCCTGGGCATCACGCTGAGGCGGAACGACCCCGGCCCCGAGGCGGAGCTGTCGGGCACGCGGAAGGCGGTCTGAGCGCCGGCGGGCTCGGTCGCCAGGTCGTGAGAGGGGGAGTAGACCGTGGCGATGGGCCGGGAGTGCTTGATCGTGCCCTTGATCGTCCACTTCACCCCGCCGGCGGCGAGCGACTCGGTGCGGGGCAGCACGTAGTCGATGCGCCCGGCGTCGGTGGGGATCACCTGCTCGTACACGATGCGGACGCTCTGCGTGGTGTTCGCGGGGATCGGGAAGACGCTGCTGCGGATCACGTTCATCCCGGCGAACTCGAGCAGGCCGGGGTCCTTGCTGCGTGAGACGATGTCGGTGTAGATGCGGCTGGCCTCGTCGCGCGGGAGCAGTTTGGCGGTGGGCTCGGGGCCCGTGCCGTCGTACTGGAAGCTGCGGATCACCGCGCCGTCGGGCACGGGCAGCAGCACCTGGGCTTCCTGCGGACGCGCGTCCTTGTTGGAGAGCGCGATCTCCAGGTGCGTGGTCACGGTCTGCTCGGCGAAGTCGATGGTCGCGTTCGCCGCGGTCATCTCCACCGTCGGGCGGGCCGTCGTCCACACCGGGCGGCGCGACTGCGGAACGATCACGTTCACTTCCGTGCGGACGATGACGTCGGGCTGGGCCCGGGCCGGGGTGGCGATGTTCACGGGCAGCCCCGCGAGCAGGCAAAGGGACAGCGTGGTGACGGCGAGAGTCGAGCGGATCATGAGTACCTCCGGTAAGCGTGGGCCCGGTCCGTGGGCTGGAGCGCGATGCATGTCGCTCCGGAGGTTCAGACGCACGAGCGGCTTGTGAGTTCGCGCGGTGATGTTTGCGCGGAGAATCCGCGCGGGCCCTAAGGGGCCATGATCGGGGTGTGCCCGAGAAAGCGATTGGTCTGGGAATGGGTCAGCTACGGCCTTTCGACCGTCCTGACCACTCTCACACACACCGGCAGAGGCTCTCCTCCACTCTTCTCCTCCGCCCTGCCGGTGCCTCCAGAGCGTGTGCGGGCTTGTGGCCCAGGCACGCCCCTCGGGGAAATCGGCGCGGCTCTCACCCCGCACCGACCACCACCCCCCATCTACATCCTGTCGGCCTCCTTGCCCGACGGCGCGAAGGCCGTGAGGGCGAAAAGGCCGGGTCCCCTGGCGTCCACTTCGGTCGCCACCGGGGTGAAGCGCGGGCTCACCAAGCCCG
>JALHNL010000048.1 GCA_022843545.1 Phycisphaerales bacterium
ACCCCGCGCGGCCCGCGGCGACGCCGCCGGGCCCGTAGACGTAGCCGCCGCGCGCCCAGCCGCCCGTGGCCGGGTTGTAAGCCGCGAAGCCGCCCGCGCCGCCGTACGGCCCGTAGCGCCGGGCGGTGGTGACGAAGCCGCCGTTGTACCCGCCGTAGTAGTGATAATGGCTCACGCCGCAGCCGTAGGAGTAGAAGCCGCTGTGGTAGTGGTAGACGTAGTAGTCATCGTCGTTATCGAGCGCGATGCCCACCAGCACGCCCAGACCGAACATGACCGCGCCCGTCGCGGCGACCTGCGCGCCGGTGTAGCCCGCGGTGTAGCCCGTGGTCACCGTCGTGGGCGTGGACTCGTACACCTGCACGTACGTGACGTTGTACTTGGGGCTGGTCGGGGGGATGGTGTAGATCTCGGCGGGGACGAAGCGGCACACCGTCCACACGCCCGTGGGCGAGTCGGACTCGAACCAGATCGCGTTGTGGCAGCAGTAGTAGCGCCCGCCCACCAGGAAGACGTTGTACGGCGTGTTGTACGCGTACTTCACCGTCGTGCCCTCGATGGGGCGGAAGTCCGGGTTGCCGCTGTACTCAACCGTGATCTTCACCTCGCTGGTGTTGACCACCGCCTTGTTCGGGATGGACGCGAGGATCGCGGCCTCCTTGGCCTGCATCGTGCCCGGCACGCTGGCCAGCACGTCGCCCTGCTCGGAGTCCTCGGGGATATTGCGGAAGTCGTCGGGCAGCGACTGGCTCGCCGCCACCCACGGGCCCGTGAGCGCGGGAGCGCGGAACCACCGCCCGGCCGCCAGCAGATAGAACTCGCGGTCATCCATCTTGTAGAACAGATCGTTCTCGGTGTTGGTCACGGTCATCAGCTTCGTGCCGGGGATCAGCTCCATCTCCGGGGCCCCTTCCGTCACGATGAGCTCCGCCGGCTCCGGGGAGACGATGATCCTGGGCAAGGGCGTAGGGGCTGGCTTTCCGGGCACCGCGGCGCGGGCGTCGGCCCAGCGCTCGCCCTCGGGGAGCTTGGCGAAGGCCGCGGGCAGCGTGCCCGCGGGCGCCCACGCGCCCGACATCAGGTCCGCGGTCATCAGCCACGAGCCGTCCATCAGCAGGTAGTGGTTGCCCGTCGCCGGGTCCAGGAAGAGGTCCCAGTTGGTGTTGGCCGCGGCCAGGAGCGTCGAGCCCTCGACCTGCTTGAAGCGCGGCTTGCCCATGAAAATCACCATCACCGCGGGCGACTCGCTCGAATAAATCGTGGGCGGGTCCAGGTTCACGCTCGTGGTGCGGAGGTGCGTGTTGTCCGTGTTCAGCTGCGCGATGATCCGCTCCAGCGACACGGTCATCGTCCGCTGGGGCGGCGCGGCCTCTTCCACGATGCGCCGCAGCGCGGCCGCCTCGTCCTCCGGCACGCCGGGGAATTCGATCGACTCGATCCGACGGTCGCTGAGCTCGACGACGCGCTCCTCAAAGGCGACGCGGGTCGCCGCGCTCATCACCAGGATGCCGTACGTCGCCTCGCTCTCCATGAACTTAGGCCCGACGCTGATCGCCGCGCGGAACTTGATCCGGTCAAAGTCCGGCCACTCGTCCACCTGCGGCTGGTGCACGCGCAGCTCGTTTGAGCCCGACTCAAAGCGGCGCGGCCAGCCCTGGTCCTTCCACTGCTGAGCCGAAGAGCGATCAACCCTGGGCTCGCCCCCGCTCGAGCTGGGCGGCTGCGCATCACGGGCCTCAAGCCGCTGGCCCGGCGCGGCGAAGACGCCGGCGGCGATCACCAGCGCCAGCGCCGAGTGAGAGCGGAAGGACCAGCCGTGCTTCAGTTGTGCTGACATCGTCGCTCTTTTGCTTCAAGTCCGCTGACACGCGCGGTCAAGCCGCAGCCGGTCGGATCGCCGAGGTTGCCCCAAGGCATCCACACCCACCGCATGAGTCTACCCGATCGGGCGATCTGCACGCGAGGGCCGAGTTGCCCGGACGGAGTGCGGGCGAGGGTTTCTGCCCACCGCAAACGGACCCGAGGTGGAGCCGATCACGAGTCACCGACTGAGATGGCCGCGTGCCGAGGCCATGATGATCGGCGGCGTGGGTTGGCGGCTCGTGGTGAGCCAATGACACACGCCAAGGTCCTCGCCCAGCTCGGCGCACGCGATCAGCGTCCACACTCTTGCCTTCCCGCCGCCGCTCGCTACCCTCTCCCGGCTGCGGAACGGCTGCCCTGATGCGAGCACGCACGTGGCCAATCCCCTCTCTTCATCCAGCGAATCCCAGCACACGCTCATCCCCACCGGCGAGGCGACCGCGATCCTGCCCGTCGCCGGCGGAAAGGTCGAGCCGGTCACCGTCATCGCCAACCACGCCATCCGCGCCACGCTGGACCAGAAGACGCTGGCCCAGGCCGTCACCGCGCGGCTGTCGCCCGGGGTGACGCGAGTGGTGCTGAACCCCGACGCGCACGTGGGCTACGGCGCGCCCATCGGCTGCGTCATGGCCTCGCCCTCGCACATCTACCCCGGGCCGGTGGGCGTGGACATCAAGTGCTCCATGTCGCTGCTTGCCCTCGACCTGCCCGAGGAGGCCGTCATCGACAAGCGCACCCGCCGCGCGCTCATTGAGGCGATCTGCGCCCGCACCCCCACCGGCGCCGGCAGCCGGCGGGCCCCCAAGGGCCGTCGCATCAGCGCCGACGCGGCGCGCTGGGCCGTCACGCGCGGCGCGTGCCCCGAGGTGTGCGACGAACTGGGCATCCCCGCGCACTGGGCGGGCCGCTGCGAGGACTCTTCGCACACGGGCCACGACGACACCGAGGGCGCGCTGCAGGAACGCCTGGACCGCCACCTGCGCGGGCGTGAAGGGGGCGGGGGCGGGGAGGCGTGGTTCGCCGACAAGGCCTCGCAACTGGGCTCCTACGGCGGCGGCAACCACTTCGGCGAGTGCGAGATCGTGCACGTCCACAACACCGCGCGGGCCCGCGAGGCCGCGGGCGCGTTCGGGCTGCGCGATCGGTCCGTCGCGTTCCTCTCGCACTGCGGCAGCCGCGGCCTGGGCGCAACGCTCGCCGACGGGCAGTTCAAGCGCATGCGCGCCCACTTCGAGAAGTGGTCGATCCCGCTGCCCGGCGGCGACCGCCACATGGTCTACGCGCCGCTGGGCACGCCCGAGGCCGACGCGTACCTCGACGACATGGCCCTGGGCGCGAACTTCGCCACGGTGAACCATCTGCTCATCAACGCGCTGGTGCTGGAAGCCTTCGCGGAGGTCATCCCCGGCGTGCGCGGCGAACTGGTGTACTTCATCAGCCACAACATCGCGAGGCGCGAGATCGTGGACAACACGCCCCAGTGGGTCCACCGCAAGGGCGCGACGCGCGCCCTGCCCGCCGGTCACCACGCGCTCAAGGGCACGCCCTTCGAGCGCATCGGTCACCCCATCCTGCTGCCGGGCAACCCGCAGGGCGGCAGCGCGGTGATGGTCGCCGAGGCGGGCGCGGCGCGCTCGTGCTTCAGCGTCAACCACGGCGCGGGGCGGATGATGAGCCGCACCGCCGCGATCAAGTCGCTCGACCAGCGGGCCGTGAACGCCGCCTTCGACCAGGCCGACATCCTCTTCAACGGACGCGACTACCCGCTGGACGAATCGCCCGCGGCGTACAAGGACTTTGGGCAGGTGCTCGCGAGCGTGGAGCAGGCCGGCCTGGCCTCCACCGTCGCGTCGCTGCGGGCCCGCTTCGTCATCAAGGACGGCGACAAGGCGGATGACTGAGAACGGGCGCGGCGCCGAGCGCCGGCCGCCGGGCAATGGAGCGGAGGAGACTCGAACTCCCAACTTCCAGCTTGCAAAGCTGGCACTCTACCAATTGAGTTACCGCCCCGGCGGGGAAGGATAGGTCGCCCTGCAGCGGCTGCCACACGCCACACCACGCGCAGACCACCACCTGCGCCCTCTTCATTTGGCCATTTGGCTATTTGGGATTTGGCGCACTCTGTCCTCAGCACCCATCCCCGAAGGCGTTCACGAAGGCGATGATGTCATCGACCGTGAGCTCGCCGTCGGGTCCCGCGCCGGTGTCGCCGATATCGGTGATATCCGCGCGGTTGCACGGCGCCGCGCCGGGGCATCCGGTCGCGTCGCCGAAGGTATTGACGAAGGCGATGATGTCGTCAACGGTGAGCTGGTTGTCGGGCCCGGCGCCCGTGTCGCCGATGTCCGTGATGTCGGCGCGATTGCAGCCCGCCGCGCCGCCCAGGTCCACGAGGATCGCGCCCTGCCGCGCCAGCGCGTTCACAGAGTCGAACAGCGTGCCCTCAAACACCAGCCATCGCCCGTTGTCGGACACAAAGAAGTTGGACTGCACGCTCGAGATGGCGGAGACCACCTCGCCCGTCACGGCCGTCGTCACACCCTCCTGAACGATGAGCTGACCGTTGCGGAACAGGCCGGTGTCGATGGTGGTGTCGGTGTCGTTCCAGTCGCCGAACCAGTAGACGTTGCCCGCGCCGTCGATGCCCACGCAACCGGTGCCGAACGCGGTGAGCGCCCAGGCGCCGCTGGCGGTGGTGATGCTCTGGCCCTCGCGGGCGATGAGCTGCGTGCCGTTCTTCACGATGACCAGGTCGTCGGTGGTCGGCGCGTTCAGCGTGCCGCGGATGGCCCAATCGCCGTTGTTGTTCACGTCCACCGCGGCGGAGAGCAGGCTGCCCCACAGCCGTCCCGGCACGGCGGACACCGCGTTGCCCTCACGGGCCAGAACGGTGGCGGTAGGACCGATCTTGTCGAACAGCACAGAGTCGTCGGCGGTGTCACCGTCAAGATCGGCGATGAAGAGCGCGTGCCCGTTGGCCAGCGCGCTGCCCTGCGGGCCGGTGGCGAAGTCGGTGACCAACCGCCCGGCGATGGGCGCGTCGGCCTCCTTCATCAGCACGGTCTGGGTGGGGCTCGCGCCGGCGGGACTGTCTACCAGCACCATCGCGCGGTCCACCGTGGACGCGATGGCGGGGTCGTCGACGGAGGCGACGATCATGAGCTGGTTCGCATCGTTGATGTGCGTCTCGAAGAAGCCGATGTAGGGCGTGTTTGCGCTGAACTGCGGCGCGGTGGCGATGTCGGTCTCACGGACCGGCATCATCGTGTTGAACAGCACGCCCGAGTCCAGCGGCGCGGTGGGCGCCAGGAAGCAGTTGGCCCCGTAGTTGCCCGAGGCGTTCAGCCGCGGCGTGTCGAACGAGCTGTACGTGCTGCCCGCCACGGGCGAGGGGTCGCCCTCGAGGAGGAACACGGAACCCGCGACAGGCACGCCGCCAGGGGGAATGGTTCCGCGCACGACCAGGAAGACCGAACTGGGGAGCGAGGTGTTCACCGCCCACTGCCCGGAGTCATTGATCGCCGCGCCGTCCATGGTCGACGCGCTATTGACCAGGAACCCGGAGGAGTAGAACTCACCGCCCATCACGAGCGGATACACCGTGGGGTTCGCCCGGGCGGAGGCGCACCACCCCGCGCAGGACAGAAGCGCCGCGACCACGACCTGTTCCGTGAAGCGATGACGTTGCATGGGCTTGGCCTCCGGGTCGCCGCGCGAAGCCTGAGCCCGCGGGGCGACAGGCCCCGGGCCAAGTTCCAACTCAGCGACTCTGAACGCGCCGCACTAACGCGATGCACAATGCTAGACCGCTTGCCGGCGCCAGCGCGTCTCTCCCAGCTTCACACCGCGTCCCCGCGGGTCAGCACCCATCCCCGAACGCGTTCACAAAGGCGATCACGTCATCGACGGTGAGCTCGCCGTCGGGTCCCGCGCCGGTGTCGCCGATGTCGGTGACGTCGGCGAGGTTGCAGGCCGCCCCGGGGGTTCCCGGGCAGCCGATCGCATCAGAGAACGCGTTGACGAACGTGATGACATCGTCGACGGTGAGCTGCCCCTCGCCGCAGGGCGTGCCCGGGTCGGTGCCGATCACGCTGACGTCGGCCAGATTGCACTGATACAGCACGGTGAGCGTGGCGGTCCGGCTCACGCCCGACCCGCAACTGCCCGTGACGGTGCACCGCAGCCGAACGCCCGAGACCTGCGGCTGCGCGATCGTGACGGTGCCGGTGGTCGCGCCGGAGATCTGCCCCAGCCCGGGCACAAGCCCGTCGGTCACCGCCAGCCACACATCGGGCGAGCCCGGCTGCGCCCACTCCCAGGCATACCCCGTGGCGACGCCGAAGAACGGCTGGGCGCTCACGCTCACCGAGCCCGTCGGGCAGGTCGTGGCGTCCGCCGGCCCCAGGATCGCCCCGCACAGAGGCTGCAGCATCGTGAAGCGCAGCGACTTGCCGTCGGGCAAGAGCGTGTAGCCGAAGAGGCTCGACGGCAGCACGACCAGATCGTTGGGGTCGGCCGCGAAGCCGCTGGAATAGGTCGGCAGCGACAGCCCCAGCAACTGCGAGCCGGCGCGCGTCATGAGCACGCGAATCTGCAGACCGTTCGGGCCCACTGACAAGCCGCCATCGGCGTACACCATGTCAAAGGTGGAGCCCAGCGTCGGCAGGAAGTTCTGCAGTTCGGGCTGCAGCACGATCTCCACCGCCCCGTTCAGCGTGGCGTTCAGGCCCACGTTGAGCAGGCTGTACGAGTTGCCCCGCGCGTTGCCCGCGATGAAGAGGCGCATCACCCCGCTCACGGTCTGCGTGTACGAGCCCGTGACGTCGAGCTGCCCGTCCCACGACACGCCGCCGGACACCACCGGCGAGCTCGGCACCGTGGGTGAGGGAGGCGCCATCACGGTAAGGGTGCCGCTGGGGCTCCCCGCCCAGCCGATCGGCGACCCCGCGCCGCCGCCCCCGCCGAGGATCACTGTGCCCGGGCCCGTGACCTGGGAAGCAGTGCCCACCTGGGTGATCGGGATGATCAGCAGCCCCGCGTTGTAGATGTTGCCGATCACCGTGCCGTTGCTGGTGAAGACCGCGCCGGGGGCGATGTTCAGCGTGCCGGTGCCACCGTTGAGGTTGAGCGTTTCGCCCGAGCCGAGGGTGAAGCTCGCCCCAGGGGCGATGTACATCTCGCGGTAGACCAGCGTCTGCGTCCCGCCGCTGCCCGGGTTGGGCCGCGGCGAGGTGACGGTGGCGGCTTGCGTCGGCGTGGCGACCGTCCAGTCGTTGCCGTAGGTGCCGCCGCTGGCGTTCACAAAGCCAAGGACCGAGCCGAGGTTCAGCAGCGGGGAGGTGATGTAGATGGGCTGGCCCGCATCGGTCCCTTCGATGGTCCCGTTGTTGACGAGGCTGAGCGTGCCGGTGCCGCCGCACACGGAGGCGGAGGTCGCGGAGATCAAGAGCCCCTGTCCGCGGATCGTCGCGCCCGGGGCGACCGTCAGCGTGCCGCCCTGCAACGGGGTGATGTACGCGGGTCCCCAAGCGCTCGCCGCGCTCTCCAGCACGCCCGTGATCACCTGGTTGCCGTCCAGGGGCACACGTGCATTGTCGCCCAACTGGATCTTCCCCGTCGCGGTCACGTTGTTCCAGATCGCCGAGCCCCGATAGTTCAGCAGGTCGCCGATGAAGGTGACGTTGTCGAGCCGATCATTGCAGTCCATCGCCGCCAGTGAGGGATAGCCCGCGGCGGTCTGCTGCAAGGTGATGGCGCAGTTTGTCAGCGATGCATCGACCCGGACCGGCCCCCGGACCACGCCGCTACCGCCGGTGGTCTCGGTGAAGATGTAGATGGGCTGGCCCGCATCGGTCCCTTCGATGGTCCCGTTGTTGACGAGGCTGAGCGTGCCGGTGCCGCCGCACACGGAGGCGGAGGTCGCGGAGATCAAGAGCCCCTGTCCGCGGATCGTCGCGCCCGGGGCGACCGTCAGCGTGCCGCCCTGCAACGGGGTGATGTACGCGGGTCCCCAAGCGCTCGCCGCGCTCTCCAGCACGCCCGTGATCACCTGGTTGCCGTCCAGGGGCACACGTGCATTGTCGCCCAGTCGGATCGTGCCGGTCGATGAGACGCTGCTCCAGATCGCTGTGCCCGTCAGCGTGAGCACCGTTTGCGTGCTCACCGCCAAGTTGGACAGCCTCGCCGAGCACGATGCACCGTTGATCTGTGCGCCGTCCTGCGCGGCCAGCGACCCGCTCAGCGTGCCATTGAGTGTCAGAAGACTCTCGAGCGTCATCGCAGAGGTGAAGCTCCCGCTGATCGTCATCGGCCGCCGGACGTCGACGGATGTCACCACGATGTTGCCGCTGGTGCTGACGCTCCCACCCCCCGCCGGGATGAGCACCGTATCGGCCGGCCCGGGCACGCCCGCGGGCGTCCAGTTGTTCGGCGTATGCCAGTTGGTGTCGACCGAGCCGTTCCAGATCTTGGACTGCCCAAGCACTGGGAGAGCGGCGAAAAGCACCAGCAGAGCCGCGAGGGCGGCCCGCACGGAGGACGCTCGGCCGCAGCCGGCGAACGACTCGCACAGACGCAGGCCGAGGCAGCGGCCCTGAGAGGCACTCAACATGGCGGACTCCACGATTCGACGGAGGCTGGAGGGGCACGCACCTGTTGCGTAGCCCTTGCGCCGGCAACCGCATATGTTGCACGAAAGCCAGAGCGCTTTCAAGTGGCTTTCAGACGGAAGGGCGCTTGGCCGTAGATCAAGTGCTCAGCCCGACTTGCGACAGCAGTCGCATCCGGTCGTCGCGCGGCCTTATGGATTCGGCCGCCACCCAGGTAGGTGGTCGATGCTGTGTCGCCAAACAAAAAGGGGCCCGCATGGGGCCCCTTGTGTGAACTCAGGCAAGATGTCTCATGAGCCCGCTCAACCCTTGAACGTGCTCTTGAACCCCTTCACGGCCTCTTCCAGCTTCTTCTCCACCGCCTTGATGTCGCGCTTCTGCTCCAGCTCGTCGCGCACCGGCTTGCCCACGCCGTTCATGTAGGCCAGCAGGCCCTTCTCGAAGGCGGGCACCGCCGTCACGGGGATGTCGTCCATCGCGCCCTTGCTGGCGGCGAAGATGGAGATGACCTGGTCGATGACGTTCATGGGCACGTACTGCGGCTGCTTGAGCAGTTCGACCATTCGCGCGCCGCGGTCAAGCTGGCGCTGGGTGGCCTTGTCGAGCTCGGTGCCGAGCTGCGCGAAGGCTTCCAGTTCGCGATAGGCCGCGAGGTCCAGTCGCAGCGAGCCGGCGATCTGCTTCATGGCCTTGATCTGGGCGTTGCCACCGACTCGGCTGACCGAGATACCCACGTTGATGGCGGGGCGCACGCCCGCGAAGAAGAGTTCGGGCTCGAGGTAGATCTGCCCGTCGGTGATGGAGATGACGTTGGTCGGGATGTAGGCCGACACGTCGCCTTCCTGCGTCTCGATCACGGGCAGCGCGGTCAGCGAGCCGCCGCCGTTCTCATCGCTGAGCTTGGTGGCGCGCTCCAGCAGGCGGCTGTGGAGATAGAACACGTCACCCGGGTACGCCTCGCGGCCCGGCGGACGGCGGAGCAGCAGCGAGAGCTGGCGATAAGCGACGGCCTGCTTGGAAAGGTCGTCGTAGATGCACAGCACGTGCTTGGGCATGGGCATGCCGTTGGCGAGCTTGGCGCCGGCCTTGGTGCCCGACCACATGAAGTACTCACCCATGGTGCAGCCCGAGTAGGGCGCGATGTACTGCATGGGGGCGGGGTCGGACGAACCGGCGTTGACGATGATGGTGTAGTCCATCGCGCCGTTCTTGCGGAGCGTCTCGACGGTCGCCGCGACGGTGGACTCCTTCTGGCCCACCGCGACGTAGATGCACACCACCGCGTCGGGCGTGCCCCAGTACTGCTTCTGGTTGATGATCGTGTCGATCGCCACCGCGGTCTTGCCGGTCTTGCGGTCGCCGATGATCAGTTCGCGCTGGCCCTTGCCGATCGGGATCATCGAGTCGATGGCCTTGATGCCCGTCTGCAGCGGCTGGGTCACGGGCTGACGCTCGGCGATGCCCGGGGCGATGATGTCGACCTTGCGACGCTCCGCCGCCTGGATCGGCTTGCCATCGTCCAGCGGCTGGCCCAGCGGGTTCACCACGCGGCCCAGGAGTTCCTCGCCGACCGGCACGTCGAGCAGACGCCCGGTGCCCTTGACGGTGTCGCCCTCCTTCACGGAGAGGTAGTCGCCGTAGATGACCGCGCCGACGGTGTCGAGCTCAAGGTTGAAGACCTGGCCCATGACCGAGCCTTCGCTGGTCTGGAACTCGAGGAGCTCGCCGGCCATGGCGTTGGACAGGCCGTAGATGCGGGCGATGCCGTCGCCGACCTCGACGACGCGACCGACCTCGGAGACCTCCAGGGCGGTGGAGAACTGGGAGATTTCCTGCTTGATGACGGAGGCGATTTCGTCGGTGCGGATCTTCACGTCGGAACTCCAAGAGGCCTTCCCGGCGAGCCCGGAAAGGGCTAGGGGCCGGGGGGCGGGTCAAAGGGGACGCAAGGTTAGGACCGGGAGAGGGTCGGGTCGAGGGCCATCGGCTTGGACGGGAACCGTGCGATCCGGAGCCCGGGTGATGCGTGCGAATGCGCCCCGGGATCATGCCGGACGGGAAGGGCGAAAAAGGGCTTGCTCGTATCGGGAGTTTCGCGTAGGCTGTATGCGATCCCGCATTCAGCATTGCGGGCGTTTTCCGATCGAATCCAGTCTCCGCTCTGTGCTCAGGGCGAAGGGAGTCTTGACATGAAGCGCAGTTCCTTCGGCGTCGTGTGTGCAGCCGCGTCTTGCCTGGTCTCAGGCTTGGCCTTTGCGGACGACACGGTTCTACCCCAGGGGTACACGAACACCGGAGGCGGCCTGACCTTTCTTGGGCCGCTTTCCACCTCGCAGCGCACGTATCAGTGGCTCATCAGCGCTGATCAGTTGACGGGGTTGGTCGGGCACAACCTCACGGGCATGGCCTTCCGAAACTCGGGCGGTTCCACCACCGCCTGGCCCCCGGCCGACGCGTCCATCGCCAACTTTGATCTGCGCATCGGCGAGGGCGTGGCCCCGGCAAGCCGCAGCCTCACCGACATCACCACCAACATCGTCGGCCCCCAGACGCTGGTGCGTTCAGGGCCGCTCAACATCCCCGCGGGGTCGTACCCCGTCACCGTCGCGCCGCACCCGTTTGGCCCGACGATCACGTTCACTCAGCCCTATCCGTACTCCGGTGGCAACCTGCTCATCGAACTCCGCATGACCGGCGTCACCGGCGCCACCTCGCGAGCGGTGGACGCCGTCGGCACAAGCGCGGCGACCGGCTACGGCACGCAGTTCAGCGCGGCGTGGATCGGTAACTACACCGCGACGACCGGCGCGGTTCAGGGCAACTTCGTCGTCTTCCGTCTGACCAGCGTTCCCGGGGGCAGCACCGCCTGCAACCGCGCCGACCTCACGGACATCGGCGACACCGGCGCGGGGCCCGACGGGCAACTGACGGTCGACGACATCATCGCCTTCGTCAACACCTTCGGCGACGCCACCGGCTGCCCCGGCATCGCCCCCTGCAACCGCGCGGACATCACCGACATCGGCGACACCGGCGCTGGCCCCGATGGCGAGCTCACCGTTGATGACATCATCGCCTTCGTCAACGCATTTGGGGATGGGTGCTGAGGAAGAAGGGACAGAGGGACAGAGGGACAGAGGCCCCTCCTGAGCCCTCGCACGCCGCTGGACCCGCGAGATCGAGCGTGTGGTGCGTTTGCACCTGATCGGCGTTCGATCCAGGATTCACCCGGGCTTGGCGGTCAGGTACCCGTTCGCGGGTTCTTCGGGCCCGCCGCCTTCGATTACTGGTCACATGCGAAGGAAGCGGTACCTTGAATGAACGTCGGCCACTCGGTTTTGACTGGGGGAAGTGGCTCAGGCCCAAAGGAACAGAACATGCGGATGAACGCGCGTCGTAAGGTCGGGCTCTGTGCGTTGACGGTGGCGGGCTTGGCGGGTTCGGCTCAAGCGCAGACTCTCGTGCCCGCTCAGATCGTGTACATGGTCGGCGACCAGGTGCCCGGCACGGGCGGAGCGACCATCACCGCGATCAACGCGCCCTTTACCGACGGCAACGGGCGCATGGCCGCGTTCGTCAGCCTCGGGACGACGCGCCGCGCGATCCTCGACGAGAATCTGAACCTGCTCTTCGACAGCGATACGGTGACCGGTGTCGCCGTGGTCGGAGGCGAAGGCACGATCGGGATCAGCAACGCCGGCGGGTACATCTACAGCCCTTCGATCAACGGCAACGACGGCGTCTTCAGCAACGGAGGCTCGCTGCTCGCCGAGCTCAACGCCGCGCCCGGACTGCCTGGGCAGACCATCACCTTCTGCAGCCGGCCGCGCATGCTCCCGAGCGGGACGGCGTATTGGATGTCGGGCCTGACGCCCTCCCCGCCCGGCCGGGCGATCTACGTGAACCCCACGCCCAGCAACCCGGCGGCGACCACGGTGCTGATGAAGGGCGGCGACGTTTACGGCGGGCTCACCACGACGTCCACCGGGCTTTCGTTCGACTTCTCCATCAGCGACAACCAGCTCAACCGCATCCACGTGTTGACGGCGACAGGCCCGGCCGCGACGGATACCTATGTCGCGGCCAATGACGTGCTGGTGGCCCGCGAGGGTTCGGCTGCGCCGGTGGGCCTGTGGTCGGGCACCATCCGAAACGTCAGCATCAACAACAGCGGCACGTGGGTTCTATCGGGCGACACCACCTTCGCCACCACGACGCAGGACGAGGTCCTGGTCTCCAATTCCGGGCTGATCCTGCAGGAAGGCACGGTGGTGGACGGCCTGGCGATCGCCGGCACGGTGAACACGGTGTCCATCAACAACCTGGGTGAGGTGGCTTTCACCTGGGGCTCTGCCACCACCGAGATGCTGGGCAAGGGCACGGTTGCCTCCATGCCGGGCTCCACGGTCAAACTCGCGCAGGTGGGCGACACCATCGACACCAGCGGCGACAGCGTGGGCGACTACACCATCGTCGACTTTGAGGCTTCGCCCACCATCGGGCCCGGTCTGGATCTGGCCGATGACGGGCGCGTCTTCGTGGAGGTGACCATCCGCCCCGTGGGCGGGACCTCCGCCGATGATCGCGAGGCGATCCTGGTCTTCGGCCAGGGTTCGGGCGCCGCCTGCAACCGCGCCGACCTCACGGACATCGGCGACACGGGCGCGGGCCCCGACGGGCAGCTCACCGTTGACGACATCATCGCCTTCGTGAACACCTTTGGCGACGCCGTGGGCTGCCCCGGCGCCGCCCCCTGCAACCGCGCGGACATCACCGACATCGGCGACACCGGCGCGGGCCCCGATGGCGAGCTCACCGTTGACGACATCATCGCCTTCGTCAACGCATTTGGGGATGGGTGCTGAGGAAGAAGGGACAAAGGGACAAAGGTACGAGGGGACAGAGGGCGGAGGGCATGAAGAGCGCCTTCTGCCGTCCCATTTGGACATTTGGCCCTTTGGCCACCTCGTCACCCGCCCGCCGCGTCCCCGCTCACAGCCCCAGCGCCTTCTTCTTCCCCTCCCACTCCGCCTGCTCGCGCTTGTTGTCGCTGGGTAGGTTCCCCGCGCCGCCGGCGAGGCGATCGCGCAGGGCTTCGACCTCCAGGCGCGAGAGTTTGATCCCGCCGCCCTCCTCGAAGTTGTAATCGCGCCAGGCCTCCATGGTCACCGGGGCCAAGGGCTGGATCAGATCGTGCATGGCCCGGGCGTAGATGCGGATCTCTTCCTGCGCGTGACTGTGCAGGCGCAGGTTCAGGAAGTGCAGCAGGTTGTGCAGGTCGATCTTCCAGTACCACTCGGTGTACAGGCTCACGGGAAGCCCGATCCGCGCCATCTCCCGCGACACGCCCTGCTTGGTCAGGTCCAGGTACTTCTGATACAGCCGCTCGCTCTCTTCCAGATACTCCACGAAGGCCTTGGCCGTCAGCGCCTCGTTGGCCCTGGGGTCCGGGGCGGCGCCGGCGCGGTCGGGCTGAATCGCCCACGCCGCGTGGTGAGCGGTGGGGTCGCCCGCGCCGGAAGCGGGCGAGGGGGCCGGAGCGGGCGGCGCGATCTCATTGAGCCCCGAGATATCGAAGCGCTCGGCGCCGCCCTGGCGGTTGGTCGCGCTCTGCTTGCGAACCTGATCGATCGTGGGGCGATAGAACCGGTCGGGCATCAGGCTGTAGCGGCCGCTGTACTCGTTCACGTTCGCCGTGCGGTGGCGGATCCACTGGCGCGCGATGAAGATCGGCATCGCGATGTGGAACTTGAACTCCACCATCTCGAAGGGCGTGGTGTGCTTGTGCCGGAGCAGGTAGCGGATGAGCCCGCGGTCCTCGTTCACCTTCTTGGTGCCCGCGCCGTACGACACCCGCGCCGCCTGCACGATCGCCTGGTCGGCGGTCTGCCCCTGCGGGGCCATCCGCGGCATCACGTCCACGAGCGCGACAAACCCGTGATCGAGCACGCGCACCTCGCGCCGCGCGTCACCCTCCATCAGGTCCGCCATCGGCGCCTCGGGGCGCGTCCGCGTGACCACCGAGCCGAAGCTGGGCCCGGGTGGCACAGCGGCGGGGGGCGTGGCCTGAACTTGGATGGGGCTGCCGGGGCGGAGCTGCGTCATGCCGTGAAGGTACTCCGCCTGTAGCGGCCGGGCAGGGTTCCGGAACGGGCAACGGCGATGACAGGCGATCAACACCCCGCCCACACCCCGCTGCGCAACCCGCCCAACTTCACACGCAGGGCCCGCAAACACCCGCCCACGGCGTGATATCTCCGGAACCCCTCGCGCCTGCGTGAACCTTGACGGCCCTCCGGTCTGGAGCAACCCCGTTGAGGGGCCCGGGCCGCCTTGGTCGGCAAGTCCGCCGGGTGCGGCGACGAAAGAGAGTGGCAGAGGAGAGATCGACCGCTCCGGGGCCTTCCGGCGCGGCTGATCAACGCAGGGCCCAAGCATGACGCCAAACGAAGATCAGCTTCTACCGTGGTCACGAACCGCCGGCCCCAGCCGAGAGGCGCTCACCCGCCTGCTCCGCGACCGGCTGATCGCGCCGCTCTACCAGCCGATCGTGTGCCACGAGACCGGGGCCGCGATCGGATACGAGGCGTTCACCCGCCCCGGCCCCGAGAGCGCCTTCGACAGCGCGGTGCAACTGTTTGATGCGGCGGAGTCATTGGGCCTGTTGTGGGAACTGGAAGACGCGGCGCGGGAGATGCAGCTCGCCCAGGCCGGGGCGCTGCCCACCGAGAACGCCCCGCTGCTCTTCCTGAACGTCACGCCCACCGTGATCGCCGACGCACGCTTCGTGGACCGGCTGGAGCAGCAGGTGGCGCGGGTCCCCGGGCTTTCGCCCTCTCGGCTGGTTCTGGAAATCACCGAGCGCGCCGAGCACGGTTCGGTGGAACGGCTGGCGGCGCGGGTGGCCGAGCTCAAGGCTCTGGGTTATCAGATCGCGGTGGACGACGTGGGCGCGGGCGTGAGCGGGCTCAACCGCCTGATGCTCCTTCGCCCCCACTGGCTCAAACTGGACTACCAGCTCACCCACCGCCTCGACGAAGACCGCTACAAGCAGAACCTGCTGCACTTCCTGGTCCACTTCGCCAACCTCTCGGGCGTGCGGCTCATCGCCGAGGGCGTGGAGCGGCGCGAGGAACTGGCCACGCTCATCGACAGCGGCGTGCGCCACAGCCAGGGATATCTGCTGGCCCGACCCTCCCCCGGATTCTCGCCCGTCCAGGACGATAACGCCGCGTGGATGCGCGACCGCTGGAACACCGCCGTCATGCACCGCGGGGCCGACCCGCGCCGCGCCGAATTGGGCACGCTGTGCCAGCCCGCGATGTGCGCCCAGGCCTCCGCCCCCACCACCGATGTCGCCGCGGACCTGCTCCGCGACGCCACGATGATGGGCGTGGTGGTGCTCGATGGGCGGCGATTCGTGGGCTGGTGCGGGCGGCACATGGTGCTGGAAATGGCCCGCGGCCCCCGCAGCGCGATGCCCATCGGGCTGCTTACGCCGCCGGGCGTCACCACGCTCTCGCCCACCGCCACCCTCGGCGAGGCGCTCAGCCTGGTCAGCGTCCGCAACGAGGAAGAGCTCGCCTCGCCGCTGGTGGTGGCGCACGAAGACACCGTCGTCGGCATCGTCCCGCTCCGCGCGCTCGTCTCCGCCGCCGCGCAGGGCACGCGCCCCAGCAACCACGGCATGCCGCTGACGGGCCTTCCCGGGCGCGCCGGGGCGGATCGGTTCATCGCGGAGCAGTTGGCGAAGGTCGCCGGGCGCGGCGAGTCGCGCGCTGACTTGACCGCGGCGTTCGTCGACATCCGCGGCTTTGATGACCTGAACACCACGCTGGGCTACGAGGCGGGCGACCGTCTCATCCGCCTGCTGGCCGACAACCTTCGCGCGCTGGTCCTGGAGCCCGCCGCCCGCGCGAGCGATGCCATGCTCGCCCACCTCGGGGGCGACCGCTTCCTGGTCATCGGGCCCGGACCGATCGTGGACCGCGGGCTGGCCGGTCTGGGCAGCGCGTTCGGGGAGACGCTCCGCCGCCTGTGCGCCGAAGCCGGCTCCAAGAGCAAGTCGGCCCTGCCGACCACGGGCCTGCGGGTGCTCGAGATCCCGCAGGTGCTCACCCGCGCCTCGGGCCCGCGCGATCTGCATCGCGTCGAGGCTCAACTCCGCCAACGCTCACGCCGACTGGAGCCGCAGACGCCCTCCAGCGAGCCCATCCGCGTGGTGGACCAACGGACGACCGCACGCCGATTTGGCGAGGCGCCGGCGGCTTGATCGGGCCCAACCCGACCAAAACGCAAACGCCCGGCCCCAAGGGAGCCGGGCGTTGCCTGAAGTGCGGTCGAGAGGAGTCGAACCTCCACGCCTTTTGGGCACTAGAACCTGAATCTAGCGCGTCTGCCAATTCCGCCACGACCGCGATTTCGTGAGGGAGACGATACGCAGCCCCCCCGCCCGGGGCAATGGGGCGGGCGCACGCCCCGATACACTCGGCCCGTGCCGCTGACGCTGCTGGGCATCGACGAAGCCGGGTATGGGCCCATTTTGGGGCCGCTGTGCGTGGGCATGGCCTCCGTCCACGTGGCGGACTGGGCCGAGGGCGACCCCGCCCCGGACCTGTGGAAGGTGCTGTCCGCGGCGGTGTGCCAGAAGCCCAGCGACAAGAGGCACCGCGTCGCGATCGCCGACAGCAAGAAACTCAAACTGCCCAACGACGCCTCTGGCGATCGGCACCCGCTGATGCACCTTGAGCGGGGCGTCTTGGCGATGCTCGCAGCGCACGGGCGCGAGCCCGCCTCCCCCACCGACGCCGCGCTCTTTGATGCGCTCGCCGTGCAGGTCCCCCCGCACCCGTGGTACGCGGGCGAGGCCATGCCGCTGCCCATGGCGCACGGCGCGGGCGCCATCCGGATCGCCTCGAACATGCTCTCGGTCGCGCTCTCCGCCACGCGCGTGAGCCTGGGTGATCTGCGCTGCGAGGTCATCTGCGAGCAGACCCTGAACCGGCTGGCGGCGGAGCACGGCACCAAGGCCGCGGCGACCGCCGAAGCCATCGGCCGGCACCTGCGCCGCGCGTGGCTGGCGCAACTGGAGCGCCCGGAGGAACCCGCGGCGCGCGTGGTGATCGATCGGCAGGGCGGGCGGGCACAGTACGGCCCGTGGCTGGCGAACCTGCTGCCCGAGTCGATCGGCGCGGGGCGCGTGGTGATCCTTGAGGAAAGGGACGACCGCTCCAGTTACCAGGTCCTGGACGCGGGCGGCAAGCCCCGGCTGGTGGTTCATCTGAACGTCGAGGGCGAGCAAGCGAGCCTGTGCGTGGCGCTGGCCTCCATGACCGCCAAACTCGTGCGCGAACTGCTCATGGCCCGCCTCAACCGCTACTGGCTCGCGCGGGCCGCCGCGCACGGGCGCGAGGTGAAGCCCACCGCGGGGTACTACGCCGACGGCTCACGCTGGCTGAGCGACATGGAGACGGTGGTGACGCCCGAAGAACGACGCGGGCTGGTGCGGACGGTGTGATTCGGCGCCTCACAGCCGCGTCAGGCGTGCGTACTCGAGCATCAGCGTCTTCACGCCCGCCTGCTGGAATTTCACCTGCACCCGCGCCCCCTGCCCGCCCCAGAACTGCTGGACCACGCCCATGCCGAACTGCGGATGACGCACCGGCGTGCCGGGGGCCCAGGCCGCGTCTTCGCCGCGGGGCGCGGCGCGTCCCTGAGCCGATGAACCGCCCCCGCCAGCCGCGCGACCCCCGCCCCCGCTTCCGCCCGCGATGAAGCGCCGCATCTCGTGATCATCCGGCGCGTCGCCGAACGGATCGGACTGATCGCTGAACGAGACGTACTGCCCCTTGATCTCATCCAGGAATCGAGACGGGATGGTGCGCTCGCTGAGCCCGCGGATGGTGCGGAACTTGGCGCAGGTGATCAGCAGCCGCTCCATCGCCCGCGTGATCCCCACGAACGCCAGCCGGCGCTCTTCCTCCAGCGACTCCTCGCTCTCGGCCGACCGCGAGTGCGGGAGCATCCCCTCCTCCAGCCCAATGAGCGCGACCAGCGGATACTCCAGCCCCTTCGCCGCGTGCAGCGTCATGAGCGTCACCGCGCCTTGGCGCGGGTCCAGCGCGTCGGTGTCGGCGACCAGCGCGACCTTCTCCAGGTACGCCCGCAGTTTGCCCGGCGTGCCCTGCATCGACTGCGGCGGCTCATCCGACTCGGGGTCAACCTCCGCCGCGCCCCCGCCCGACTGCTCAAACTCCGCGGCTGAACTGACGAGTTCGGCGAGGTTCTCGCGGCGTTCTTCCTCGTCGGCGTACATCTTCTCGAGGCCCGACTCGCGCACGACGCGCTCGACCAGTTCGGCCAGCGTGGGGGCCGAAGCGCCCGCCGAGGCCAGCAGCCCGCCCTCTTCGCCCGCCTCCACGCCCGTGTGTGCAAAGCCGCTCCATCCGTCGAGCATGGCGACGAACTTGGCGACGCTCTGGCGCGCCCGCGGGAGCAGGCCCGCCAGCTCCACGCCGCCGCCGCCGGTCGCCACCTCGCGCAGCACCTCCATGGGCGACGCGACAAACCCGTCGGCGCCCGGCCCACGCGTCGCCGCCTCGTCCATGATCTTTTGGAAGGTCGCGTCGCTGATGCCCCGCGCCGGCGTGTTGATGATGCGCTCGAGGCTCACGCTGTCGGCCGGGTTGGCCACCAGACGCAGATACGCCAGCGCGTTCTTGATCTCCTCACGCTGGTAGAAGGCGGTGCCGCGGACCATGACATACGGAATGCCCGCGCGGCGCATCTCGTCCTCCACCACCCGCGAGAGCGCATTCGTGCGGTAGAAGACCGCACAGTCCTTCCAGTCCAGACCGACCGTCGACGCCTTGTGCTCGCGCAGCCAGTCCACCGCCAGGCGGGCCTCGTGGTGCTCGTCGCGGCTCATCACCACTTCCACGCCCGGGCCCGCGCCGCGCGTCGGGATCAGCGGCTTGTGCTTGCGCTTCGTGTTGTTCTGGATCAGCCGGTCCGCCACCGCCAGGATCGGCGCCCGCGAGCGGAAGTTCTCGCCCAGGCGGATCACCTTCGCCCCGGGGTAGCGCTCCTCGAACTGCAGGATGTTCCGCAGATCGGCCCCGCGCCAGCCGTAAATGGACTGATCCGGGTCGCCCACCACGCAGATGTTGGGCTGCGCTGACGGCGCGACCGCCCCCGCGCCCTCCCCGCTCCCGCCCACCCCGCCCCCCGCGATCAGGCTCGCGATCAGGAACTGCGCCCGGTTGGTGTCCTGGTACTCGTCCACCAGCAGATAGCGGTACCGCGCCTGCACCGCCGCACGCACCTCCGCGCTCTCGCGCAGCATCCGCACCGTCAGCAGCAGCAGGTCGTCAAAGTCCACGCCCCCCGCCGCGCGCAGCAGGTTCTGATACTCGCGGTACACCCGCGCCACGTTCCGCCCGTGAAAGTCCGTCGCCCGCTTCGCGAACTCGTCCGCCTCGATCAGTTCGTTCTTGGCGTTGCTGATCGCGCCCAGCACCGACCGCGGCGGGAAGTTCGACGTGCTGAGCTGCAGCGTCGCGATCGCCTGCTTCACCAGCCGCTGCTGGTCGTCGTCGTCAAAGACGTTGAACGCCGCCTTCAGCACGCCCTTGGCCACCAGCCCCGACGCCTCCGCGTAGCGCCGCAGCAGCCGCACGCACAGCGAGTGGAACGTCGTGATCGTCAGCCGCTGCGCGTCCTGATTCGCGCCCCCCAGCAGCGTCTCCACCCGGTGGCGCATCTCACCCGCCGCCTTGTTGGTGAACGTCACCGCCAGCACGCGCCACGGCGGCACGCCCAGCGCCAGCAGATACGCAATCCGCCGCGTGATCACCCGCGTCTTGCCCGAGCCCGGGCCCGCCAGCACCAGCACCGGGCCCTCGGTGGCCTCCACCGCTTCGCGCTGGCTCGGCGTCAGCCCTTCCACCAGCGGGTTGTCGGCGTGTCCGTCCTCCATGACGCGGCAAGAATAGCCGACGCCGGCCGCCGCGCCGCTCTCACGCTCTCACATCCGGCCGCTCGCCTTCCTTCGCGATGGGCACCGGGCCCATGGGGTGGGGCGTCGCCTCGCGAGTGATGAGCGCGACCCCGTCGGGCAGGTGCTGGGCCACCTGGCTCACCACGTCGCCCTCCAGGCTGCGGGCCAGCGCGCCGCGGCGCGTCTTGCCCATGATCAGCGTGTCGCACCCGTACGTCACCGTGTAGTCCAAGATCTCCTCGGCGATGTTGGGCGAGCAGATGTAGATCGGCACCAAGGGCACCCGATACTGCCGCGCCAGCACCGCGATCGTCCCCAGACTCTCCTGCGCCGCCGGGTCGTCCTCCAGCCGCGGCGTCGCCTCCGGCCCCGTGTCCAGCACGCGCAGGGTGCGCACGTAGATCGCGAACAGCGTGGCCCCGCGCCGCTTGGCCATGTCCACCGCAAACTCCGCCTGATAGCGCCCGCGCGCCGCCAGCATCACCCGCGGCTTGCTCGGGTCCATGGGCAGCATGGGCTGGCTCAGTTCCGCCATCCACCCGTGCACGGGCTCGGGCAGTTTGTGCCGCTCGTCGGCGCGCCGCTTCGCCTGAACGATCGTCCGCGCCGTCAGCACCGCGGTGATCATGATCCCCGCGAACACCGCCGCGTTGGGCTTGGCGTACACGATGGTCACGAAGATCGCGCTCATCACCGCGCCCAGAACCCACAGCCCGCGCCGCTCCCACGGGCCCACGTCCAGCTTGCGGTTCACGGCGCACGACACCACGTTGATCGCGATCGCCCCCACCACCCCGATCGCGTACAACTCCGCCAGCACCTTCGCGTCGGGGCCCACGATCAGCAGCAGACCCGCCGGCGCCGCCACCGCCAGCATCAGCCCGATCCACGGCACGCCCGAGTAGTTCAACTTCAGCAAGGGCCGCGGCAGTTCCCTGTCGTGCGCCATGGCGTATTTCACCGCCACCATCGCCATGATCGCCGTGTTCACCGCCGACAGCAGCAGCAGCCCGAAGATGATCCCCGACGCCACCGCGAAGACCTGCCCGAAGCGCTCCGAGCCGGTCATCTGCGTCGCGCTGTGCCGGGCCAGTTCCTTCATCGCCGTGTCGCGATACGCCTTGATCTCCTGCGGGATCTGGTCCGAAGGCACCTTCACCGCCGTCCCGTCCGGGCCCAGCGTGTTCTGCCCGCCCTCATACTGCACGTAGTGGGGCATCTCCACCGGCTTGAGCGCCGGCAGCGCGTTGATCGCCAGCCCGAACACCATGTTCAGGACGATCACCTCGATCAGCACGGGCCAGATCGTCCGCTTGGCGGTCTTGGGCACCGGGGGCTTCATGAGCCCCGACATGTTCGCCACCGCCTCCAGCCCCGAGAGCGCCAGCACGATGCGGACCAGGTTCTCCCACCGCGTCCACGGGTCGCTGATGCTCGCGTGCCCGGTGGTGATCGTCCGGAAGCCCTCCCCCACCATCGGGATGCACATCACCGCGATCGACGCCGACATCAGAATCGCCACGATCGCGATGCCCAGCGCAAACCGCCCCGCCGAGCGCGACCCGAACCAGTTGATCACCCCCAGCAGCACCATCGCCAGGATCGACAGCCCGATCACCGGCCCCTTGCCCTCCACGCCCAGGTAGTGGAAGCCCTCCACCGCCGAGAGCGACGCCGTCACGATGTAGTCGCAGATCAGCAGCGTCGCGCCGATCACCGACAGCGTGGGCGACAGTTGCCGCGCCGCCGCGTACACACCCCCGCCGTCAGGAAAGCACCGGCAGATGATCGTGTACGCCCACGCGACCGCCACCATGAGCGCCGACATCAGCGCCAGATAGATGGGCGAGGCGTGGGCCGTGAAGTAGAACGCCAGCCCCAGCACATACAGCCGGCTGGTGCCCCAGTCCCCGAACAGCAGGGGGCCGCTGTGGTACCAGGCGAGGTCGCGCGGACGCTTTTGACCGACAATCACTCCAGACATCTTCGCCCGCCGCGGTCAAGACCGACCCGCCGGGCGGGCTGAGCATAGCGGATCGCCCCCGCCCCCGCGGGCGCACGCTTGTCGCCCTCCGTTCGGCCTACCGCCCGCCGAAAGCGGGGTTTGGGTGGTGTGAGAACACGGCGGCCTAGTGACCCGAGCCATTGAAGTCGGCCGTCGTCGGACAACTTCAGTGTCGTCGCCCCCTCTCGCAAGGGCATTGAAGTCCTGCGAAGCGCCGGGATTTCAACGGCACGTCAGCGGAGAGGGACTTGGGTGCCACCGGCCCACACTCGTCACTTGGGCGATGGTCGATCGGAAGGAACGACACGTCCTCCAACGCGGGTGGTTCTTTGCT
>JALHNL010000049.1 GCA_022843545.1 Phycisphaerales bacterium
GAAAATTCTCCGGGCGTCATGGTCAGCATCGTGGGCCGCAACCGCTTCAAGCTCGAGGTCACCGGCACCGGCGCCAAGGGCCTGAAGTTCACGGAACTCTGGGTGGGGATCGAAGAAAGCAAGCCCAAGTTCATCTGGGTGCGATGATCGCGCTCACCGATCCCCCTGCTCCCGCGCCTTCAGCGTCACCTTGATCACCTGCGGCTTGCCCTCGCGCACGACCTCCACATCCACCACGTCGCCGGGCTTGGCCTGCTGCAGGAAGGCCATCCAGCCCTCCACGTCCTTCACCTCCGCGCCGTTCCACTTCGTCAGCCGGTCGCCGGGCTTGATGCCCGCGTCGGCGGCGGATGTGCCGGGGAAGACCTCGCCCACGGGCACGCCGGGCTGCCCGTCGTCGTAGTTGTCGGGCGAGATGCCGAAGCGCACGCGGACCGGACCCATTCGGGGCTGGCCCGGGGCCGCGCTCTCGCGCCGCGGCTCGCTGGGGTCCTGCAGGTCCACGCTCTGCCCGGTGGCTTCCTTGAACTTCAGCGGCTCTGGCCGCGTCGCCATCGTGGTGGCGATCTGCGTGACCATGTTCACCACCGTCATGGCGCCGGGCGTGTTGATCGTCCACCAGTGGTCCTCGGGCATGTGATAAATCGAGTGCACACCCGAGAAGAACGCCAGCACCGGGATGTCCGCGGCGTAGAACACGGAGTGGTCGCTGGGCCCGCTACCCCCCGGGAGCATCCGCACCGTGAGGCCCGAGGCGTCGATCATCGGCTTGATCAGGTCTTCAAGCCCCTCCGCGCTGCCGGTGCCGGTGATGTCGAGCTTGCCCGAACGCACCCGCCCGATCATGTCCATGTTGAGCATCGCGGTGATCGACTCTTTCTTCACCGGCAGGTTGCGCACGAAGTGCCGCGCGCCGATCAGCCCGGACTCTTCCGCGCTGAAGCCGATGAAGATGATCGACCTCGCCCGCGAGCCCTCGGGCATGGCCTTGTACTGCTCGGTGAGCATCTGCGCCGCGATCAGCACGCCCGCGGTGCCCGACGCGTTGTCGTCCGCGCCCGGGTGAATCAGCCCCGCCGCCCGCTGGCCCGCCCGGCTGCCAAAGTAGCCGTAGCCCAGGTGGTCATAGTGCCCGCCGATGACGAGGTACTGGTCGGCCAGGTCGCCCTTGCCGCGCAGCACGCCCGCGACGTTGTACGCCGGGGTCACCTTGGACTCGAGCTTGGCCGCGACGCCGATCGTGACGCCGGGCAACTCGGTGATCCCGCCCTTCTCGTCGGCGCTCTGGCGCAGAGCCATGAGCGTGGTCCCCGCGCGCTTGGCGATCTCCTCGCCCTGGGCGATGGTCACCATCACGATCGGCACGTCCAGCGCGCCGCCCTGACGCGTAGAGCGGGCGTCTTCGAGCCGCGACACCCGCGGATCGTCCGCGCCCGGCGGGTTCACCAGCACGATCGCCGCGGGCTTGCGCCGAGCGATCGCCGCCAGCTTGGGACGCAGCGCCGAGGCGTTCGTCCACGCCCCCCCACCCCCGCCGCCGCCCCCGCCCGCACCCGACCACTTGCTCTTGCCCTTCTCGTCCATGGGCTCAAAGCGGAAGACCAGCGCGATCTTCCCCTCCAGCGTGGCTCCCTCCGCCATGCCGGCGAAGCTGCTGTAGTCGTCAGGCCCTTCCTCGATGCCGTAGCCCACGCTCACCACCGAGCCCGTCACATCGCCCGTGCCCGAGGTGCCCAGCACGTTGAAGTCCACGCCCGCCTTGAGCGCCTCCCCGTTCAGCGACATCCTCGCGTCCGTCACCGCCACCTCGCGCCCGGCGGGAAAGTACTGCCGGTACGAATCGGCCGGTCCCGCAGGCGCGGCGTCGACGGCTCCGTTGCTGGTGCCCGCCGCGGGCGTCACATACGCGGGCTCCAGCCCGATGCCGCGCATCCAGAACTCCAGATACTCCGCAGCGAGCTCGATACCGCGCGTGCCCGGCGCCCGCCCCTCAAAGAACGGGTTGGAGAGCGTCGTCACATGCTGCTGGAACAGTTGCTCCAGCGGGGAGAGCTTGATCGTCTCATCGGTGAGCGCCGACTGGTTGGCCATCCGCTCGGCGGGCACCGCCTGCCGGCTGATGGCGGGCAGCACACCGCCGCCACGGGTCCAGTCCTTGGCCTGCGATGAGGTGGGTCCCGCGGGCGGCGCGACCGGCGCGGGCAGCGGCGCGGGGGCGGGGGCCGGGGCGGCGTCTGGGGTATAGCCCCCCTGCCCGCCCGGCTGGGCGAAGGCGAAGGTCGAGGCGGCAAGGGTCAGAAGAACGAATGCGCAGCGGTGGTTCATGTGGGGTTCCGTGAGGTCCGGGATGGTACCCCAAACCCGGCTCCGGGTTGCCCCATGGACGCCAACCGGCGCGCAAACACGTCTATGGTGCTCCGGCTTTGCTCACCACCGCTCGGCGATGCGGATGCCGTCGATGACCGCTTCGAAGCAGATCTTCCCGGCGACGATCCCCTGGATCGCGCTGATGAACTGGCGCGGACGCCGCTTGATCTCTTTGCACACGATGTAGAGCTCGTCGCCCGGCTGCACCTGCCCGCGGAACGAGCAGTGCTGGATGCGGGTGAAGGCGCACAGCCGCGGCTCAGGCTCGCGGATGTTGTAGAGGAACACCGCGAGCTGGGCCCCGGCTTCAACCTGAAGCACGCCGGGGAGCAGGGGGCGTCCGGGGAAGTGCCCGCGGATCCAGAACTCGTCGTCGCGCACCTTCCAGAGCGCTACACCGATCGTGTAGTCGGGCGAAGTCCAGATGATCTTGTCGAGCAGCGCCATCTCGTGGCGGTGCGGGTTGTACCGCCCGATCGCCTCGCGATCAAACTGGCAGGCCGACACGTCCAGCGTGGAAATGTCCACCAGCGGCTGGTTACGGCCGACTTCCGCCGGCGCCGGCGCCGTGCTCGTCGAGGTGTGATCAGACATCATCGCTCACCCGTTCATTTCTGGAAGGTCAGGCCGCCGAATCGCCCTTGTCCGACGGCTCGCCCTGGTCCAGCAGCCCGACGCGCACGTCCTGGGCGGCTTCCTTGATCTCTTGCATCTTTTTCCGCGCTCGAACGCGCGCGGCCTTATTCCCGCCTGCGCCCTTCAAGACGTCGGCCTCGGCCTCATTGATCAGTTGCTTCAACCTTTCGAATGCTTCCACCCTGACCTCCGCGGGGGCCCATGACGGCGTGGGCAGCCGGGGAACCCACCATGCCGGATTATAAACAGTCACCGCCCCCTGACGACCCCCGGGTCCAAATCCGGAATCTGCACGAATGATGTTAGGTCTTTGGCCGCTAGTGCGTGACCATCGGCAGCAGCCGGTGAATCACGTCCATCGCGTATGCCAGGTACCGCTTGTTGCCTTCCCGCTCCAGTTGGCCCGGCGCCGCGGCGGCCGTGAGCACCCGTCGCACCGACGCCACCAGCCCGTAGTTGTCGCTCGCCTCCAGCCCCAGTTCACGCCGGCACGCCGCCAGGGCGGTCACCGCGTTCACCCCGTGCAAGTGGTCGGGGTGCGCCCAGTACACCCGCTCGAAGTACAGCGCGTCCTCCACCCAGTGCCCGGGATGCGCCAGCGCCGGGTCAAGCAGCACCGCAACGCAAGGCGGGCGGGCGTTCTCACGCCGCATGGCGTTGCCCGGGTGCAGGTCGCCGTGGCACCAAGAGTTGATGGGCCTGGCCCCCCACCGGGCCAGAATGGTGGGCAGGGAGTGGGCCACGTCCTTGAGCACCTTGTTCCAGTGCTGCGCGTCGGGGATGGACCCGCGACGCGCCACGTCGCGCGACTTTTCGATGACCCGTGCCCAGTCCACGCGGTCCGGCGGCGAGTTGGGCAGACCGGCCGATTGCGCCCGCGCCTGCCACTGCGCCGCCGCCCGCATGCAGTCATGCACGACCTGAGCGGAGAAGTTCGCCCCCAGCGGTTCGCCGCTCAGCCGCTCCATCACCAGCCAGCCCAGGTCGTAGCCGCCGAGTTGAACGCCCGCCGCGAAGACCCGGGGGGAGGGCGCATCGTGACCCGCGGGCTGCCCGTCGGGCGTGCGTCCCAGGTACGTCGCCCAGCGATACTCCACCGGCCCCACGGGCAACTTCACCACCACCGGCGCCACCCGGCCCGGCTCGACCTCGAGCGTCGCAAACCCGGTGGACCCGCCGCCCCGCTGCCAGTCTGATCGGAACCACTGGATGGACGACAGCCGCCCCCCGCACTCCGCGCGCAGCACCGGCTCCAGCGTCGGCCCCAGCGATGAGGAGGGGCAAGGTCGGGTCGGCGGCGTCACGGCGGCGGGTTCGCTCATGTCGGGAGGCCAAGGGGCCACCACTCACACCCTACCGCGCCGGCCCGCGCTTGTCCAGAGGGTCCTGGCCCTCGGAGATCAACCCGGCCAGTTCCACCAGTTGGCGGACCTCCAGTTCCTCAGGACGCTGTTCATATCGGACCCCCGCCGGCAACGGATGGTCGCGCCCAAGGATCGCGCCGATCTGCTTCCGTCGCTTCGAGAACAACGTCTGGCACAGTTCCGCCAGCCGTCCCGGGTCGCCCGTCAGCGGCGTGGGCAGCCGGCGGATCAGCACCATCGCGCTGGTCACCTCGGGCCTGGGCCAGAAGCACTCGGGCGGGAGGTTCGCGACGCGCTCGATGCTCGCCAGAGCCTGGGCCACGATGCCCAGCGTGCCGTAGTCCTTGGTCCCCGGGCCGGCCAGCAGTCGATCCGCCACTTCGCGCTGGATGGTGACGCCCATGAGCCCGCAGTGCGGGTGGCTGATGAGCAGCGAGAGCATGAGCGGTGTCGCCGCGCCGTAGGGCAGGTTGGCGACCAGCTTGAACGGCCCGGGCCCCAGCGCATCGAGCAGCGCGGGCGCGGTCTCTCGCCCCGAGGCCAGGCAGTCGCCCTCGACCAGCGCGAACTGGCCCTTCCAGCCCATCTCCGCGATCCGCGCCGGGATGTGCTCGCGAAGGTGCTCCGCCAGCCCGCGGTCCAGCTCGCCCGCGACAACCCTCGCGCCGCGCTCCAGCAGCGCCTCGGTGAGCGCGCCGGTCCCCGGCCCCACTTCCAGGACCGTCTCGCCGGCGCGCACCTCGCACGCGTCCGCCAGTTTGCGGATGAGGTTCTGGTCAATCAGAAAGTTCTGGCCCAGCGCCTTGCGCGGCGACAGCCCGCGCTGTTCCAGGATCTGCTTGATCTGCGCGAGGGTCTGCACGGGCACAATCTAGGCCCGGTACACACGCACCGCGTCGACTCAGGCCCGGCGGCGACGCGTCGCGAGCAGCCCCGCGATGCCCAAGAGGCCCGCCGCGCCGGGAGCGGGAATCGTCACCACCAGATTGTCGATGGCGAACTCCACCTGATTCCCCGGGGGAGACAAGGCCGTGATCGTCACCGAGGTCACAGGATTGGCGAACGCCACGGCGGCGCTTCCGCCCCAGAAGCCCTGGCCACCCCCGATGTTGATCGCCGGGGTGTCGGTGATATTGGTGCCGTAGCTGATCTGAAGCAAGAAGCCCGGGGCCCGACCGTTGACGGCGAAGTCCATACTGACCGCCTCGACCGGGATATTGAACGAGAGCGTCAACGTGGAGACGCCCTGCGGAACGACCAGGAACTGCCCGGAAATGAGCGTGTTGGGCAGGAACGTGGCGACCGAAGTGATCTGCATCGGGCCCGGGGCGGCGGTGAAGGTCGTGAAGACGTCGGGGTTCACATTGGCCTGACGGTTGGCCAGCGGCGTGACTTCACCGAGCGTGAAGACGGGGGCATCGAAGGTGTACAAGCCCGCCGAGGCGGGGCCGGCGGCGGCGGCGATGATGACGAAAGCGGAAGCGGCGAGCGTGCGAACACCCATGAATCTCTCTCCTCTAATCTTCAATGCGGGAACGGGCGAACGCTCCGCTCCACGAGCGAGAGAGATGCTACAGCGCTTGCGACTTCAACGCAAGCGCCGGCCATCTTGCCCATCTTGACTGCCCACCTATCCCGCGGCGGTCACTTCACTCCGGCCAGTTCGTGCTCGGGCTTCTTCGCCCCCGCGCTGATGCCCAGCGTGACCATCGGCCCGTGGGGCTTCTTGGCCTCTTCGGCCAGCATGGCGGCGGCGTCGGGATCGACATACGCGGGCTTCATCATCGCCTTGATGGTGGCGAACATGCCGCGGATGCCGCTGAAGGTGAAGTCGTTGGCGGTGGTTTCGTACCCGCAGTGGACCATGCACTGCTGGCAGGCCTTGTTGCCGCTGGCGCGCCCGTAGCGCTCCCACTCAGTGGTGTCGATCAGTTCCTTGAAGGTGTCGACGTACCCGTCCTGCAGCAGGTAGCAGGGCTTCTGCCAGCCGAAGATGTTGTACGTGGGCATGCCCCAGGGCGTGCACTCAAACTCGCGCTTGCCCATCAGGAACTCGATGAACATGGGCGACTGGTTGAACTTCCAGTGCTTCTTGCGGTTCGAGAAGATCATCCGGAAGAGGCTGTTGGTCTTGCTCCGCTCGTTCAGGAAGCTCTTCTGGTCCGGGGCCTTGGGATAGGCGTAGCCCGGCGAGACCATCATGCCCTCGACGCCCAGTTGCATCATCTCGTCGAAGAACGCCCGCACCGCGTTGGGGTCGGCGCCCTCGAACAGCGTCGTGTTCGTCGTGACGCGGAAGCCCTTCTGCACCGCCAGGCGGATGCCCTCCACGGCGGTCTTGAACGTGCCCTCGCGGCAGACCGCGAAGTCGTGGTGCTCTTCCTGCCCGTCCATGTGCACGCTGAAGGTGAGGTACTTGCTGGGCTTGAACCAGCCTGCCTCGAGCTTCTCCTTCAGGAGCAGCGCGTTGGTGCAGCAGTAGACGTACTTCTTGCGGGCCACCAGCCCCTCGACGATCTCCACGATCTGCGGGTGCAAGAGCGGCTCACCCCCGGGGATCGACACCATCGGCGCCCCGCACTCCTCCGCCGCCTTCCAGCACTGCTCGGGCGTGAGTTGGCGCTTCAGGATGTGCGCGGGATACTGGATCTTGCCGCAGCCCGCGCAGGCGAGATTGCAGCGGAACAGCGGCTCGAGCATCAGGACCAGCGGATAGTGCTTGTTGCCGCTGATTTTCTGCTTGAGGATGTACGACGCCACGGTCCACATCTGCGAGAGGGGTACGCCCATAGTCGCGGATGATAGCCCCTGCTAACGGAGGAAATGCCCCGTTTGGTGACCAACCAACCGACGGCTCCGGGGCTCAGGCGCGACGCCGGCGCAGCGCCAGCAGCCCCACCCCCGCCAGCACGCCCGCCGCACCGGGCGCGGGCACCACCGTCGTCTCCCACCCGGTGCCGTCGAGCCAGCCGCGGGTGCCGGTCCAGTCCGTCAGATAGCCGTTCTGGTCATACGACGTGTCGAGCGTGCTGAACGGGTGGAACCACATGCCCAGTTGCTGCCCGAAGGCCAGGCCCGTCCACTCGCTGGCGCCCGGCGCGTTGGGCGGGGGCGTCAGCGGGGTGTGGAGGTTGATCTCGTCGGCGAAGAAGTTGATCGTCATCGTGCGCTTGCCGCCCTGGTCCACGACGGACATCGACGCGTCGAGCCGGGCGAGGGAGCCCGCGGTGCTCTGGATGCGGTCGGGCGTCTGAACACCCGCGAACTGCGCGCCATCGAAGAACGACGTCTCCATGTTCACGCCGTTGAAGGCGTAGGCGGAGAGGCGCAGGTCCTGGCGATCGGTGGCGTCAAAGTACAGCACCGCCAGTTCCGCCGAGTGCTCCTTGGGCGTGGCCCCGGGGCTGAGCATCAGCGTGAAGCCCTCCGTGATCTGGTTGCTGAAGGTGACGCTGTAGTAGAAGCCGTGCCCCCCGGGCTCATACGCGGCGGTGATGGACTCGATCGCCCCGCCGAGGTTATTGGCCTCGCCGGGGGTCTGCCCCAGGCGGTAGTTCCAGACGAACGTCTGGGCGGCGTGAGCCGAGGCGGAGGCGAGGGCGGCAAGCGCGAGCGCGGCGGTCCACAGGCGAAGGGCTGAACGCATGGCGGTTCTCCGGTTGCTTCACGGACCTCGCGCGTGGCGCGGGCGACCGATCTGCAACAGGTGCCATGAGAAGGGCGAACTCACCAGGGACCATCCCGATATATCCCCGCTGTGACCTCAGTTTCCTCTCGCTCCACGGTGGGTTCTCTCCAGATTCCGGGCTTTCCGGACGCTTCGACCCTGACCCCGCGTCGCGCCGCCGGGTCCGACAATTGTGTACCCTTGGCCACTTCTCGCCCTCTTCCCGAGCCCACCGTGGACGCGAACCAGACCGACGAGCAACTGCTGACCGCCTACCGCACCGGGCGGACCAGCGCGCTCGAAGAGCTCATGCGCCGCCACCACGACGACCTCATGCGGTTCCTCGTCCGCCTGGTCGGTGACCGTTCGGCCGCCGAGGACGTTTTCCAGGAGGCCTTCCTCCAGATTCACTTGTCCGCCGGCACCTTCGACGCTTCTCGGAGGTTCAAACCCTGGCTTTTCACGATCGCGGCGAACAAAGCCCGGGACCTGCTGCGTAAGAACAGCCGTCGGAGGACCTTTGACCTGTCGTCGCCCATCGGGGGCCGCGGCGGGGACGACGACGGGGCCACGTTCGTGGACCTCATGAAGGTCTCGGGCATGGGCCCGGCCGACACCGTTCAGGCCGCCGAGCGCGACGCACGGGTTCAGCGTGCGGTGCAGGAACTCCCCCCGACTCTCCGCGAGGTGCTTCTCTTGGCCTACTTCCAACGCATGAGCTACACGCAGGTGGCGGACGTGCTGGGCATCCCGCTGGGCACGGTCAAGAGCCGGCTGCACGCCGCGGTCGCGGCCTTCGCCCGCCAGTGGGAGCACATGAACACCCGCAAGCCGGAGGGACGCTCATGAGCACCCCGGGTGATCTTCCGGAGTTCGATCCGTCCGACGAAGCCGCGCTCTCCAAACGGCTCAGCGACGCCGACCGCGCCGCGCTCGACGCGCTCATCGATGCGGAGTTGGACCTCTCCCGCGTGCCCCCCCACCTTCGCGAGAGGGCCGAGGCCGTGGCCCGGGTGCTGGGGCTGCTCGACACGCACGCGGGCGACCGCGAGGCGGTGATCTCCGCGACCCTGGACCGCATCGTGGCTCAGGACGCGCGCGAGGCGGAGCCCGCCCAACTCTGCCCGGCCGATGACGACGCGCTGGAGGCCCTGGTCTCCGCGGGCTTTGACCCGCGCCGCGTCGCCGGCGGCATGCGCGACCGCGCTACCCGACAACTCGACTTCCTTCGCCTGCTCGACACGCCCGAAGCCTCACCCATGGCCATCGGGCGCGAGGCGCTTATCGCGAAATCCATGGAGCGTGTCCGCCAGGCCCAGGCCGCCGGGCTGGGTGCCGACACCGTGCTGCAGGGCGGAGGCCGCCGCGGCTGGCGCCTGGCTGATCTGGTGTCCGTCGCGGCGATGCTGCTGATCGGCACCGCGGTGATCTGGCCCATCGCGTCGTCGATGCGGGCCGGCTCTCAGCGTGCGGCGTGCACCGGCAACATGGCGGGAATCGGCGCCGCGCTGTCGCAGTATGCCTCGGGCTTCCGCGACAGCCTGCCCGTCGCCAGCGCGGCCCGCGCGGGCACGCCGTGGTGGCACGTGGGCGACCCCGAGCGCAGCAACTCCGCCAATCTGTTCCTTCTGCGCCGGGCCGAGTTCGCCTCCGCCGGCGACATGGCCTGCGCCGGCAACCCGTGGGCCCTGCCGGGCGTGCCCTCATCGGCCCGCGATTGGCCGGAACTGGCCAACGTGAGTTACTCGTACCAGAACATGTTCGCGCACCAGCGCCCCACCTTCTCGCAGGCTCCGAGGATGGTGGTGCTCGTGGACCGTTCGCCCGTCGTGCTCAAGGCGGTGCGCGGGGAGTGGATCGACCCGCTCGAGAACTCCCCCAACCACGCCGGTCGCGGCCAGACCGCGCTGCACCTCGACGGCTCAGCCGCGTGGATGACCACGCCCGTCACCGAGTCGGGCGACAACATCTGGCTGCCCGCAGACCTGGAGGCGGCGATCCGCGAAGTGCGGGCCCGCGGCGGCAAGCGCGAGGCCGAGCCGCTCAAGGGCCGCGAGTCGCCCGCGGCGAAGGACGATGTGTTCGTGGGCCCCTGACCGCTTTCGGATAACGCTCTGAAACGAAAGAAGCCCCGGTCCGTGAAGACCGGGGCTTCCGTTTGAACTCAGTCTGTTCGGAGAACCGGAATCAGGCCCGGCGACGACGAGCCGCCAGCAGACCGCCCAGACCCAGCAGAACGGCCGCGCCCGGGGTGGGGACGATCGTCACGCCGCGGAAGGCGAAGTTGCCGCCCGCGGTAGCCAGCGTGGTGAAGGACGAAGCGCCGGTGGCGCCAAGGGCTTCGGAGTAGCTCACCAGGCGGTTGGCGGTGCCCTCAGCCGTAATGGCGAAGAGGTTGACCTGGCCCGCCACCACCTCACCCGCGAGACCGCGGATGCCGGTGGTGCCCGCGGCCGTGGGGACAGCGATGTTGTAAACCGTGGACCACGTGCCGGTCGTGACGTCGCCAGCGACGCCGCCGGAGCGGCTGAGTTTGAAGAGCCCGCCAGCCGCACGCTCGTCGGCAACGTAAAGGGTGCGGTCGTTCGCGAAGAAGAAGTCGTAGGGGTTGATGGAGGCGATGGTGGTCGTGCTGATGAAGTTGACGAAGCCCGAGCCCGTGATGAGGTTCAGACCGGTGGCCGCGCCCGACTGCGCCGAGGCGACGACCACGTCGGAACCGCCGAAGTTCACGACCTTGACGTTGCGGAAGTTCGTCACCGTGGCCCCGGAGAGCTGGGTGGTGGAACCGCCAAGACCGGTCCCGCTGCGCACACCCGCGGTCGCGCCCTGACCCGAGCCGGCGGTGCCCGCCATGTACAGGGTCGAGGTCGGCCCCGTGATCACGCCCGCCGCGGCGGAGCGGATGTTGTTGCCGTTGAAGGTCCCGTCAAAGGAGGTATACGAGACGGCGCCGGTCCACGTGTCGGTGACCGCGACAACCCGGCGGGTGCCGGCGGTGGGAGCGGCGGGGTTGGCGGTGGTCGCCACGCCGGCGGTAGCCACGGCAGCGTCATAACCCGCGTTCAGGATGTAGCGCTGGTCAAAGGTGGAGGACAGGTAGCCCTCGCTGGTCGCGCTGCCGGAGTTGACCAGGCGGGTGCCGGCGCCGATGTTGAAGTTGACGACCTGGCCCGTAGGGGCGCCAGTGCGCTGGAACTCAAGCAACGCGGTCGGGAGAGAGGCCCCCCCGGCCAAAGGGCTGGTACCGTCGCCCACGCGCGAAACCACAATGTTGCTGGGCAGGAAGAACTGGGCCGACGCGGTGCCGGCAAAGGCCAGCAGGGCGGCCACGGACGTGGCGATGACGCGATTCATGACTCTCTCTCCTCTCAGGTGTGTCCGGAAGGGTGCACGGCGCTAGCCGGGCAAGGGCGGGAATATACCCACCTTACGGGCCACCGACGGCCCCGGGACTGTAAAGAGATCGTCAAGGATGGAGAGGGGCAGTCGGCGGGAGTTGCCCCGATTCACATCGCCCCGCCCTCAAAGACCACCCGGGTCCGCTTGCGGCGCGGGTCGGTCTCGGGAACAGCAGAGAGCAGCGACTGCGTGTACTTGTGCTGTGCGGCCCCGATGATCTGGTCGCGGGTGCCCTCTTCCACGATCTTGCCCTTGTACATCACCGCGATCCGGGCGCACATGTGCTGGATCACCGCCATGTCGTGCGAGATGAAGAGGTAGGACAGCTTGAAGTCGCGCTGCAGGTCCGTAAGCAGGTTCAGGATCTGCGCCTGGATCGACACGTCGAGCGCGCTGGTGGGCTCGTCGCACACGATGAACCGCGGATTGAGCGCCAGGGCTCGCGCGATCCCGATGCGCTGACGCTGCCCGCCTGAGAACTCGTGCGGATACCGATCGGCCGCGGCGCGGGGCATGCCGCAGCGCTCAAGGGTCTCTTCCACCCGGGTCCGCACCTCGTTGCGATCCTTCACCAGCCCGTGGACGATCATCGGCTCCCCGATGATCGAAGCGATCCGCATGCGCGGGTTCAGCGATCCGGCCGGGTCCTGGAAGATGATCTGCATCTGCTGGCGCAGCGACTGCATCACCCTCCCGCCCGCGGTGAACACGTCGACACCCCCGAAGTGGCACGACCCGCCCGTCGGCTCGATCAGCCGGAGCAGCGTCCGCCCCACCGTGGTCTTCCCGCAGCCCGACTCCCCCACCAGCCCCACGCACTCGCCGGGCATCACGTCAAACGACACGCCGTCCACGGCCTTCACATACCCCACCGTCCGCTGCAGCAAACCGCGGCGGATCGGGAAGTGCGCCTTCAGGTCGCGCACCGACAGCAAGGGCTTGCCGGACTCGGGCGTGCTGGACGCGACGGCGAGCTGGGTGGCGATCATCGCCCGGATGGTAGCGATCCGTCAGACCACCGTCACGAACAACCGCAAGCGACCGTCGCCGACGTCCGGCGAACCGAACAGCGAGGCGTCGGCGAACTCATCATTGAAGATCATAGGGAAAGGGGCCTGCTCGGGGGGGAGCGAGCCCAGGCTCAGAGCACTGACGTCGCTGAGGCTGATCCGCGGGGCGGTCCACTTCAGGGAGTTGATCCGGTTCGCCGCGATGCCGTAGGCATCACCGCCGTTGGCCACATCGTTCACGTTGTTCACGTGGACCAGCCGCTGGATCGTCGGGGCGATGACCACGCTGTTCACGAAGTTCTGCACCGCGCTGACCCGCTTGGTGATGACCAGTTTGCGGAGGCTGGCGCTGGGGTTCGCCCACCCGGCCAGGTTCGTGGGCAGGTCGTTGGGGTGGAAGTCCGACCCATTGAAGCCGATCGCCACGCTCGCGTTCATGAACCCCCCCACGTCGATGTCGCCCGCCGAGGTCGCGGTCGTCAGCGTGCCATGGAACAGCCCTCGCACCACCAATCGGTCGAAGGCCAGTCCCGAGTTGTTCGCTCCGCTCAGCGCCAGGCCCGCGGCGAAGTCGCCCTGAATGACCCGCGAGCCCGTCACGGTCATACGGTCCAGCGAGGTGGCCGAGATCCCTCCGTTCACCCATTCCACCACGCTCACCGACCCGATCGGCCCGGACACGAGCGCCGTCACCGCTTCGACGGGGCCGAGCCTCAGCGCGTCGATCGAATAGCCCGACGGACCGACGCCGGCGACGTTCAGATCGGCATAGCCCATCGCGCCCGCCCTGATCGTCCCCACCGAGTTGAAGTTCAGCGTGCAGAACATCAGCGACCTCCCCACCGACAGCAGGTCGATCCGCCCGACGGTGACCGTCGATTCCTGCATGCGACCGGTTTCGGGATCCCGCGTCGCCGCGACGGTCATCCGGCCTACAGACGCAGCCGACAGCTCAAGCCGGTGCAGGCGGGTGACCGTGAACGACTCGAGCCTCCGCTGACCCAGCGAGAACTGGCTCGGATCCTCCGCCGTCCCATCCACAGACACGATCGCGATTCGAACACCCGAGGTCACCTCGGGTTCAGTCAGCATCAGGTCCGCCGCGTTCAGGAAGCGCCCAAGCGAGATCGCCTCGGCGTTCATCAGCACCAGCGCGCCCGACAAATCCACCTTCGGCGCCGACACCCCGGCCATCCGGTTCGAGGCTTCGATGTAGTTGATGAACAAACGTCCATCACCCGCGCCCGCCTTGCGCACGCTGATCACCAGGCGCGACTCCTCGGTTGAGTCCATCACGGCGAAGCCGCCGCTGCCCGGCTCCGTCGGCGTGAACACCTCCACCGTCCCGGGACCGCTCAGCCGGAAGCTGACCCGGTCGCCATCCACATCCACGAACTGCCCGCTCACGCCGGTGATGTCCGGCGGGCCGGCGAGCACGTGACGCGCCTCCAGCGCGGTGAACAGATCGGCGACACGACGGCAGCGGTTCTTGGGCATGGTGCAACTCCTCGCGCGGCGCGATCGCCGCATGCCAACGCTGATCGGCCTTCCGGACGCACCAGTGAAATGGCGAATACCCGCACCCGTGTTATGGGGCATGCCGTTGCGAGCGGCGTTTGCAGCCGCGGCCCGTACGTTCGCGAGGCACCCGGCCCACTCAGGCTCGACGCCCCCGCACCCGGCCACGCGAGCAGTGAAGGCATGCCCAGGCCGGCAACCCAAGCCAACGCCCACACACCCCACCGCCTGACCTCGGGGGCCCGCCCGATCAGTCCAATCCCTCAACCCGCCCCCCGCTCGTTGACCCAAGCCGGCAACCGGCTAACCTTGTGCCTGTCGGGTAGGTAGCTCAATTGGTAGAGCACCGCATTGAAAATGCGGGGGTTGCCGGTTCAAGTCCGGCCCTGCCCATTGCTTGGTTCAACACCGCGCCGCACTGGTCAAATGCGGTTCCACCACAGCATCGCCCCCTCCTTGAGTCACGCCCGCCTCGGCGTGGCCCGCGACGTCTGTTAACGATCCGCGGAGCCCAGGCTTGGCTTGTTGCCCGTGCAGGCGCCGTCCGCTTCAGGCCCTGGAGGCCGGCTCAGAAGGTCATCCGCAAGCGGACCGAGAGCACGCCCACCACACGGTCGTCCGTCGCCTGGCTTGGATCGAAGATCACCTGCACGCCCAGCGTGAGGTCCGCCACGTCCGTGACCGGCACACGCTGAAAGCACTCGATCACTTTCTCGTCCGACAGTGTCTGATCGGCCGGCACGGACCAGCCGGCGCCGATTCCCGTGAGGCTGCCCTCCATGAGCAGGTCGCGGACGCCCACGCCGGCGGTCACCGAGTGGGTCACCGCCGTCGCCCCGCCTTCGCTGTAGCCATAGCGAGCAAACGCGGTCACCGACTCGCCCAGGTCCTGATCGCACGAGATGACGATGCCGCGATCCTTGGGCGTTTTCTCGTTGCGTTCGGCGTCTTTGCGCCATAGAGAAAGCCTGAAGTGCCCTTGACCCAGCCCCTCCCGAAACGGACTCACGCTGGCCTCGAAGAACTCCATGAACCGGCGCTCGGTGAAGAAGCCGACGAAGTGCGCCGACGTCAATGAGCCGTCCGCGTCCGCCACGCCGCCACCGATCGACAGCCAGGGTCTGGGTCGATAGTGGAGCGTCGCGCCCAGCCCGGGCTGCGGGTACGCCACCACCGGGTTGCTCGACAGCGCCTTGTTCAAGAAAAACTCGCTGCTGTTCTGGAAGCGGTGACCGCCGAAGAGGTCCCGAGGGTTCATGCGTCCAAAGCGGAGGTTGATTCGGCCATCGTCCAGCCGCTGCTCCCAATACAACTGTTTGAGCACGAACGGCTGCTCGCCGAAGCCGTCGGTCGTTCCCAGCAAGGTGCCGATCTCGGGGCCGAGTTCATCGGGAGGCCGCGACCCGATCTGATACCGATACTCGCCCGCGATCTTGAGCCGGCCGATGTTCTGCGTGCCTTGCCCCAGCACACTCCAGCGCAGCAGGAGGTCCACGTCGCCGCCCGCCGCCACGCGTCGTCCTCCTTCCCCGCCCGTGGCGGCCTGAAAGAGCAACGTTTGCGCCACGCCTACGCGCAGGCCGGTGAGGCGTTCCAGCTCGGCCATTCGCGAGTGCAACACCGTCCGCAGCCGCCGCCCACGCAGGTCATGGTCCACACCGCTGGGCGGCAGACTGGTTTCCTCTTCAGCCAAACCCACCATGGGGGCCGGGTCCGCTGGGACGCTGGAGTCCGTGGCCTCAGCCTCAGCCGCCGGGTCCGTCGCCGCGGCCGGGTCAAGGGCCGGGGCAGGCTCTGGTGGCTCGGCCTGCTCGTTGGTCGCGGGTCGCGGGCCGGCTTGGGACTGGTCAACCCCCGAAGGCGGGATCACAGGCTCGGCGCGGCCCGCCGCCTGGGAGGCAGTGAGCACCAGCCAGCCTATGAGCAGGGGCAGCACGTCCATGGACGACAGACCTGAACTGATCCAAGCGACACAGTCAACGCGGCGTGCTCACGGAGCCGGATTGAAATCGAACTCCCGTCCCGGCAGCGCGGGCGGCAGGGCGACACGCTTGCGCAGTTCGCCGAACTCGGTCATGATGAACATCGGCGGCGCCATCGTGCCGGCGAGTTCGTTGGCCCGCTTCTGAAGCGATGCGACGATGTCCGGATGGGCGTCGGCCACGTTCTGCTTCTCGTACGGGTCGGTGGCGATGTTGTACAACTCCGGGTGGCTGGGCAGCGGCGCGCGCCAGACCAGCTTCCAGTCGCCCTGGCGAACGCCCGCCCGGAACGGCTCGACGTTGTAGACCACCTCCGTGCGCGGCGACTTGGCCCCTTCGCTGATCGTGGGCCACATGTTCATGCCGTCCAGAGGCTTGCACTTCTCGGTCGACGCCCCGGCCACCGACGCAAAGGTCGGATACAGGTCCACGACGTGCATGACCTCGTTGACCGTCATGCCCGGCTTGATGCGCCCGGGCCAGTTGGCCAGCGCACACACACGCGTGCCGCCCTCATAGAGCGCGCCCTTGCCGTCGCGATACGGACCGTTGTCGTTGGGGATCTTCAGCTTCGAGACATCCACCTCGCCGGCGAACATCGCGTCGCGAACGCCGCCGTTGTCGCTGTGGAACACGATCAGCGTGTTCTCGCGCAGGTTCTTCTTGTCGAGCGCCTCCAGCACGCGCCCGATCTGCTCATCCATCGCGGTCACCATCGCGGCGTACGTGCGTCGCGTGGGGTCCTCGATGTGGGCGTACCGGTCGATGTACTCCTGGGGGGCCTGGAAAGGTGAGTGCGGCGCGTTGAACGTCAGGTAGAGGTACAGCGGCCTGGACGTGTCGTGCTCCCCGATCAGACGCACCGCGTCATTGCCGATGAGCGTCGTCGAGTAGCCCTCTTCCTCGAGCGGCTGGTTGTTCCTGAACCAGTCCTTGATCCCGCCCGACTCGTGCTTGTAGTAGTCGATCTCGCCGATCAGCGCGCCGTACTGATAGTCAAAGCCGCGCTGCTTGGGCCAGTACTTCGGGTCGGCGTGGCCCAGGTGCCACTTGCCCACGATCGCCGTGAAGTAGCCCGCCTCGCGGAGGGCCTGAGGCATCAGCCACTCATCGGTGGGCAGCCCATACGTGTGCGTGCCCAGGATCACCGCGGTCTGGAGGCCGTACCGCATCGGATAACGGCCGGTCATGATGCTCGCCCGCGTCGGGGTGCACATGGGCTGGGCGTAGAACTGCCCCAGCTTCGCGCCGGTCTGGGCGAGTTTGTCGAGGTTCGGAGTCTTGATGTCCGAGCCGTTGAACCCCACGTCCTTCCAGCCCAGATCGTCCGCGACGATGTGGATGATGTTCGGACGCTTGGCCGCGGGCGCCGCGGCGGGCTGGGCCCCGGCCTCAGGCATGGAGCAGGCAGCCGCCAGCATCACGCCCGCCGCAAGGCACACCGCCCGAATCACACCAAGCACACTGCGAAAGCTCTTCATGGGGTTCTCCGTAGGCCCTTCGACCTTGAACCGTCTCCGTCCGATCAGAAATCCACAAGCCAACGCCCGCCGAGCACGACGGCCGTGTCCAGCCCGCCCGTCATCGCCGCCGTACCACCCGATCCAGAGGCAGCACTGAAATCCCCAGGAAAACTTTCTCTGGAGAAGATGGGAGCATACAGAAGTGCAGTCTCCCCGTCAAGCCACGGCATGCACTCCCTCCGCCCGAACGAGTCGGTGGACAAAGTCACTGGCCTACCGCACGAATCTTCGGCCGCCACCGCCCAAACCACACCCCGGCCACCACCTAGACCAACCGGGCTCAGCGATCATCCCCCGTCTTGGTGGGTTGAGGTGATCGCTTCGCCTCCCACTGTTCCTGCGTCATGACGCACCGGAACCCGACGTGCTGACTGCCGGTATCCGGCGCGCCGGCCATCCGTGCACCGGGCCGATACGACGCGCAGTACACGTCATTGCACAGGAACGAACCGCCCCGCTGCACCCTGAGTTCCGAGGCAAACGGATTCCGGGGGTCGCGCGAATGGGCCGGTCCGGACGGGTTGGCCACCACGCGATCCGCCCCACCCGCCGCGGCGACCCGCTTGGCGTACGCGTCGGGCTCGTACTGATCGCTGCACCACTCCCACACGTTGCCCGCCATGTCATACAGGCCGTAACCGTTGGGCGGGAACGACTTGACCGGCGCCGCGCGCGCAAACCCGTCCTCTGCGGTGTTTTTGTCCGGGAAATGCCCTTGCCAGGTGTTGCACCGCTTCGCGTCCACCGGCTCATCGCCCCAGACGTTCACCTTGCCGTCCAGACCGCCGCGCGCTGCAAACTCCCACTGCGCCTCGGTGGGCAAGGACTTGCCCGCCCAGCGCGCGTACGCCGCCGCGTCCTGCCACGACACCTGCACGACCGGCTCGTTCTCTTTGCCGACGATCGATGTGCCCGGGCCGCCCGGCTGCCGCCAGTTGGCCCCGTTCACCCATCGCCACCACTGCGAAAAGTCACGCAAGTTCACCGGATGATCCGGCGGCGAGAACACCAGCGATCCGGGCTGGAGCATGGAGTCGGGCGGCTTGGGCGTTCCGGGCTCAACCTGCTTCTTCAGTTCTTCCCAATCCACGGGCCGCTCGGCGATCGTCTTGTATCCCGTCGCCTCCACGAACTTCGCGAACTGCGCGTTGGTCACTTCCGTCGCGTCGATCCAAAACCCGTCCACTCGCACGCGGTGGACCGGCGACTCATCCGGCCGCGCCAGCGGGTCGGTGCTGCCCATGCTGAACTCGCCGGCAGGAATCCACACCATACCTTCCGGGGAGGCCGCCACCCCACCGCCGGCTTGGCCCTGGCTCGGATCGACCAGCGCCAGCGGCCGGCTGGCGGCGCTCATCAGCGAGGCCCGCCCCGGCAGCGAACAGCACGAACCGCCCGAACCACCCGCCGGCTGGTCCGCAGTTGCACAAACAAGAGCCAGCAGTGTGAGGGGTGTAAGCACCATAAGCCTGCCATGAGCGTAGCGGCTTCCGCACAGGCACGTCAAAGCACGCCCCCGGACCGCTCAGACCATGCCGGCGGGCGGTACTGCAGTCTTTGGCCTCCGGTGGCGACACCCGCGTCGAGATTGACATCCGCCGTCAAGAAGCCCAGCGGCGAGCCGCCCTCGCGCCCAGACCCGGCCTCGGACCAGTCCCGTGTGATCTGAGCAGGTCGCGTCGCGCCGCGAAAAAGCACCCGGCCCGGAGCGTGTTCGCCCCGGGCCGGGTCGTGGGTGTCGGCGAAAGTGTGTAGAGATCAGTTGATCTGCTCGAAGTTGATGAACACCGGCACACCCTTGAACGCGTCAAAGCCGGGGCCGCCGTCGCTGAAAGGGGTCGCGAACGGGTCGGCGGTGCCGCTGAGTTCAACGATGTCGTTGCCGCCCTGGGCGAGCAGACGCGGGGCGCCGAAGATCACGTTGCCCGCGACGACCTTGATGAGGTCGTTGCCCGCGCCGCTGTCGACGGTGAACGCGCCGGCGAGGTCACGGTTCAGCGTGATCTCGATGGTGTCGGCCCCGCCCGCGCCCAGGATCGAGCCCGACAGGATGCTCGTGGTCGCCTCGGCGAAGTTGAACGTCGCGTTGTCGTTGCCCGCGCCCAGGTCCATCGCGAGGTTCGCCGTGATCTCGCCCAGCGTGATCGACTTGGCGTCAACGGCGACCGCGTCAGACCCGCCGCCCAGCGCGGCGTCGAGATTGAGCACGGGGTTGGAGAGCAGCCCCTCGATGGCGACGCCCAGCGTGTCGACGGTGCCGCCGCCGCGGACGCGGAGGTTCAGCGTGTCCTCGCCCGGGCTCTGGCTGGTCCACTGCACGAAGGTGTTGTTGAAGCCCTCGCCGAGCATGAAGTTGAACGCGCTGGTGAACCCGAGCGCGTCGGAGTTGATGGTCGCGGTCACCTTGTCGGCGCCGGTCCCGCCCAGCACGGACAGCTGGGCCACCGGAGCGATCGCGCCCACCGTCGCGTTGTACTGCGCCACCACCTCGTTCTGGCCGGCGCCCAGGTCGATCGACACCGTCGGGAAGGTCTCGCCCGACGCGAACACTTCCACCGCGTCGTTGCCGCCCAGCGTCGAGATCACGATGCTGGTCACGTCGAAGTACGTGGTGCCGTCGGGCACGCCCGGCACGGCGTTGAGCACGACGGTGCCGGGGCCCTGCTCGCCCACGAACAGCGTGAAGCTGTCGCTGGCGTTGCTGGTGGTGATGGTCAGCACGCCCAGGTCCTGAACCACAAGCGTCGACGTGATCTCATCGAGCGCGGGGCCGCCGACGGAGACCCCGTTGTCCAGGGTCGCCTTCGGCGCGATCGGGGTGGATGTCAACTGCACCGTCGTCGCCGACCCGCGGATCGACGCGGTCTGCGCGAGGGCCATCGAAGTTCCGGCAAGGGCGGCCAGGACACACAACTGCATGCGGCGAACGTTCATGATCGAATCTCCTGCATTCGTTTGTTCAGGGAGAGGCCGGGACCACAACGGACCGGCACGGCCCTGTCTGCCAGACGGAGTGCGCTCGATCGCGCCGAATACGCGGACGTGAGAATTCGCCCCCGGGCATATCATCGCCGACGTGCCGCGCTCCACGACCGAACTCGTTCAGCAGTGCCTTTCGGGCGACTCGGAGGCCTGGCGCGCGCTGATCGACGAGTTCGCGGGTCTGGTCTACGGCGTCGCGCGTCAGCACGGGTTGTCCGATCATCAGGCCGACGACGTGGCCCAGACCGTCTTTGCGCAATTGGTGCGGAGCCTCGGGTCGATCCAGGACCCCGCCGCGCTGCCGGGGTGGCTCTCCACATCAGCCCGGCGCGAGAGTTGGCGCGTGCTTCGGGCTCGGGCTCGCGACACTCGGATGGATCAAACACCCGAACCGGCCGCCTTGTCGACTTCCGAGATCTCACTGGAGTCCCTTGAGCAAGCGCAGACCGTGCGTTCGGCCCTGCTGCGCCTGGAGCCGCGATGCCGCGATCTGCTCTGGGCCTTGTTCCTGGGCCCGCAGCCGCCCGATTACACCCGGATTTCGGGTGAACTGAGCATCCCGGTCGGCAGCATCGGGCCGACCCGCAAGCGCTGCCTGGCCAAACTCGCCGACCTGATGCCGCCCGACCCGGCACGCGAAGAAGCTGACGCCTCGGAGGTATCCGGGCGGCCCACACCTCCTCCGTATCTCCGATGACCCACCCCACTCACCATTCCGACGCGCCCGATCCGCCGTGGGATGCCGCCCGCGTGCTGTCCGTCCTTCTGGGCGAGTCCACCGATGGCGAGCGCGCCGCGCTCGACCGCGCCGTCGCCCAGCATGAACCGACAGCCGCGCTGGTCCGTCGCCTCAGCGACACCCTCGCCGCGCTCCAGAACGCCGGCGCCGCGGCGGCGGTGATGCACACCTCGGCCGAGCAGCGCGCCAAACTCGCCGCGATCGCCCGGCCTCAAGCCGCCGGTTGGATCTCGGCGCTCAGCGACCGCGTGCGCGAGACGGTGGCGGTGCTCATCCGCGACACACTCCGGGACCCGGCGCAGGCGATGGGCTTCCGCGGGCCCCCATCAGAGCGGGTGCTGAGTTACCAGTGTGATCAAGGCACCGTCGACGTGCGCGTCGCCCCCGACCCCGCGAATCTCGGGCGGTTCTGGATCCACGGCCGTTTCGCCGGCGCCGCCCAGCCCCAGACGGTGCGCGTCGCCGACGCGGAAGCCCCGGTGGGCCGCGACGGCTACTTCGAGATCGAAGTGGGCGAGGGCGCTCACGAGGTCGTGTTCGCCGGCCCGGACTTTTCCGTGGTTCTGCCCGGAGTCCCCGTCGGCCAGGAGTAACGACCGGCATGCTCACCACGGTCGGGAATCTCACCGCCGATCAGTTGCGCGAGCGGCTCAGCACGGGGCCCGCGGACTTCGCCGCGCTCGCCCGCGATGTGCGTGCGCTCGCGGTGCAGGACCTTCCGCGAGCGCTCGCGCTGAGCCACGAACTGGTCGAGGGCTCCGCGGCAGGGTCGGGCGATCGGCTCACCGCGCTGCTGGCCCGGGCGCACGCGCGGGGGTACGCCAATCAGTTCGAGCCCGCGCTGACCGACCTTGACGACGCCGCCTCCATCGCCGATTCCCTCCGGCTTGACGCCGAACTGGGCAATGTGCTGCTGGTGATGATCCAGCCGCTGGCCCGCCTCGGGCGGCTGGACGAGGCCGAGGCCGCGGCGCGCCGGGCCATCGCCAAGCTCGACGAAAGCGCCCACCGCCTGCAGGCGGGCAAGGCCCGCGTCAACCTCGGGGTCGTGCTGCGGATGCGCGGGAAGGCCGCGGCGGCGCTGGAGGCCTTTGACGCGGCGATCCCGATCTTGTCAGAGGATCGCATGGCCTGCGCCATGATCCAGAGCAACCGGGCCGAGGCGCTGCTGAATCTTGATCGCTTCGAGGAGTCGCGGGTCGCCTTCGAGGAGGCCCTGGCGGTCTTCGCGGCCCAGGGCGCCGGCCACGCCGCCGCGATGGTCGAGGGCAACCTCGCCGACCTGCTCAGCCGACTGGGACGCGTCGATGACGCCGTGCTTCGATTTGAGGCCGCCCAGGCGCGGTATCAGACGGCCGGCGCGCTGGGCGACGTCGCCCGCCTCCAGGCCGAGGAGGCCGAGGCTCTGCTGGGCGTCGGCGCGGCCCGTCGCGCGGCCGCCCTCTACGAGCGCGCGGCGTCGCACCTTGAGCCCGCCGGGATGGCGCGGGAGGCCGCGCG
>JALHNL010000050.1 GCA_022843545.1 Phycisphaerales bacterium
GCTCTTCCGATCTCGGGTCACTCTGTGGGCATTGCGCCCAGCCCCGGCATCCACCAGGCGATCACCGCGCTGGCACCGGCGGCGGTGATGAAGGCGTAGGGGACGAGACGGTGGAGCAGGTCGCGGCCGCCCAGCGCGCCGGCGAGGGCGGTTTTGAAGGCGGTGTTGGCGATAAGGGCGATGAGGATGGCGGTGCCGGTCTGCCCGGCCTCGAGCGCGCCGTCGCGGGCCATGGCGGCGGTGGAGAGGGTGATGGCGTCCATGTCGGTGAGCCCGCTGACGCCCGCGACGGCGTAGACGCCCGCATCGCCCACCCAGCGCTGCGCGGCGGCGGTGGCGAGCAGGACGAGGGCGTAAAGCCCGGCGAAGAAGAGCGCGCCCTTGAGTTCGGTGGGGTTCTTGATGTCGCCCAGGTCGGCGCTGTGGCGGCGCGAGGCGAAGAGGGCGGCGCCCGCGCACAGCGTGGCGAGGCCCATGAGCGCGGCGAGCGGGGGCCAGAGGTGTTCGAAGAGGGCGGGCGAGACGACGTAGATCTCGACCATCACCCGCGCATAGACCACGAGCGAACTGAGCAGCACCGCCGCCGCGGCGATGCCCGCGGCATCGGGCCCGCCCGCCGAGCGAGCCCGGCGTGCAAACGCGGCGGTGGTGGCCGTGCTGCTGACCAGCCCCCCCAAGAGCGCAGCGACGGCGGTGCCCCGGCGGGATCCCAGCACGCGGTACGCGACGTAGCCGGCGAGGCTGATGCCCACGACGAGCACGACCATGAGCCAGAGGTGGTGAGGGTTGAGCACGCCCAGCGGGCCCATGGTGCGGTCGGGCACGATGGGCAGGACGACCAGCGAGATGGCGGCGAAGACCATGATGGCGCGGACGTCGTGCTCGCTGAGCCCGCGCACGAAGCCGTGCAGGGGCTCCTTCAGATGCAGCAGCACGGCGCACGCCGCGCCGACGGCCACCGCGACGCCCAGAGGCTCGCGCAGCGCGGCGACGCCGACGCAGAAGACGAGGAGCATGGCGGCCTCGGTGGTGACGCCGCCGGGCGGGTTGGCCGGGTCGCGCTGGAGGTTGCCAACGAGGGCGAGGGCGGCGACGCCGACGAGGCCCGCGGCGATGACCCATCCGCCCAGATCAAGCGAGAGCAGCCCGGCGACTCCGCCGATGAGGGCGATGAGGGCGAAGGTGCGGATGCCCGCGATGCCCGAGCCGGCTCGCTCGCGCTGCAGGCCCACCAGCAAGCCCAGGCCCAGGGTGGTGCCGAGGCGAGCGAAGATCTCGGCGGTGTCCATGAAGTCAGTCTACCGGCGGGCGGACCTGAAGAAAACAGATAGGTGGGGGGCAACCTCGGAAAGGGAGGTTCCGGATAGGCTGAAACCATGAAGCCCGGCAACCTTGCGGCGGTGTGTGTGACCATTCTGGCCATGGGCGCGGCGGGGTATCCGGCTGGCGCGGCGGTGGCGCGACAGCCCCAGGCCAAGCCCGCCCCGATCGATGTGATGAAGGCCGACTTTCCCGCGCTGGTGGACGCGTTGACGGATGAGCACCAGTCCCCGGCAGGGAAGGGGCCGGGCGCGGTGAATGGGTATGGGCTGCTGGTGGAGGCGTACGCGAGTTGGCGGGGCGTGATGGATGAGGCGAAGAAGGCAGCGGGCGACGCGGCGGATGCGCCGATGGTGGACCTCACGGTGCTGTACGACCGGGAGTACCGGCCCATCCACAACGGCATGAAGAAGGAGGACATCGAGCGCGTCACGCGCGGCGCGATGGCCCAGGCCAGGGCGCGGGGGGTCGATGATGTGCTGGATCGCGCGGCGGCGGCGCCGCGGATGGCGCGGGCCAGGCTGGGCACGCCCGAGCGCGCGGCGGAGCAGAAGGCGGCGGGACCTGACGACGCGTGGGACGGGCGGCTGGTGATGACGCTGCTGCCGGAACTGGGCGGGTTTAGGTTCTTGGCGCGATACAGCGCGGCGAGGATGAGCGAGGCGGCGCGGGCGGGGGACGGCGCGGAGTTCGCGAGGGCCTTTGAACACGCGCTGGCGGCGGGTCGGGCGGCGAGCCACCAGGCCACGGTGATTGACCGGCTGGTGGGCTTGGCGATCCAGGAACTGGCCGTCTCGCGCGCGATGGACGAGCTGCGCCGGTTCAAGCCCGCGGAAGCCGAACTGGAGCGGATGCGCGCGGCGCTGGAGAGGCAAACGGGCACGCTGCCCGGCGTGGCGTTCGCGATCGAGGGCGAGCGGCTGATCGCGCTGGACGCGTGCCGGTGGGTGTTCAATTCCGATGGGCGGGTGAATGTGCGGGCGCTGGAGGAACTGGGTTCGCTTTCGAGCGCCAAGGCAAAGGGAATCGCGTTTCTGGGATCGACACGCGAGGGGAACGTGATGGGTATCGAATCGGTACTCGCCGAGGCGCGAACATGGTTGAACACGCCGCGGAGGGAGCGGGCGGGGTCTTTTTACTCAGCGGCATTTGATCGCCAGCGGGAGGTGAATCCGGACTTCGTCGTGGCCCGGATGATGGTGCCCGCGGTGGACAAGTACGACCAGTCCTTCAGCCTGGGCGCGGTGCGGCGCGAGGGCTTCGGCGTGGCGCTGGCGGTGGAGCGGTTTGAGCGGGCGCGTGGGGCGTATCCGGCGTCGCTGGACGAGGTGGTGGCGGCGGGGTTTTTGAAGACGGTCCCGGCGGACGTGGTGACCGGGCAGCCCCTGCGCTACGTGCGGCTGACCAAGCCGGACGAGTTCGGGCGCGCGTATCTGATCTACAGCTTGGGCGCCGACGGCGAGGACAACGGCGGGCGCGAGACGGAGGATCGGGATGTCCGCTTCAGTCACGCGTTGTTCAAGGCCAAGGAGGGGGCGGGGTTTGATTTCGTGATCAACGGACGGTGAGGGCGGGGCGCGGCTTTGGTCCATAAACTCACGTCATGGTTCTTTGCACGCTTGTTGTGTGTTGTGGACTGGCGCTATGGGGCGGAGCGGGCGCGGCGGCGCTTGCCCAGGCGGAGCCCGAGGGCGAGCCGGCGGCGGGGGGCGAGGACATGAAGGCTGAGAAGAAGCCCGAGCCGCTGACGGCGGAGGAGCGGGCGACGCTGGAGGGGGCGGTGAGGGAGGCGGCGCGGAGTCTGAACGAATTGGTCGAGCGCGGCCAGCCTGGCGAGGGTAATGGTCTGCCGACGCTGAAGCGGGCGGAAGAGGCGTGGGAAAGCGTGACGGGGAAGATGTGGAAGGAAGAGGGTGATCTGGCGAATCGCTTGCACGCGATCTTGAGCGACCCGGGCGAGATCAACCTTGGCGACTTCTCGAAGATCGATCAGGTCGCGGCGAGGACCTTCTTTGAGCGCATCGAAGCGGCCGGGGTGTGGCGGTTGGTCGACGAAGGGCTTGCCCCGGGGCGCTGGCTCGCTCGCTTCGACGCGGATGCCCCCATCGCTGAAGTGTTCGACAGTCTTTTCGCGCGCGGGCTGGATTATCGGGTGGGCGGGATGACCAGAGCGCTCACCGCTCAACTGCGCCTGCAGGTGGTCGCGGGTGAAGAGGCGGCGGCGGAAGCCACAGTCGCCCGGGTGTTGGGCCTGGCACGGGCGAAGTCGATCGGGCTCACCGCGTTCGACGTGGCTGCCGCCGGGGCTATGCGCTCCCGGGTCAGCCAAGAACTCGTCACTCTTGGGGTGGAGCAAAGGCTCGGGAGAGGGCTGCGTACTCGACTAGGAGCGATGCTCGACTCGGACGTCAAGTCGATTCCGGCCGTGGAGTCGGCCTTGCGGGGAGAGTGGCTCTTCATGCGTGGCAGCGCTGCGGTGGAGATCATGCGAGAGGCGGATGGGATTGTCGATGAGGAGCGTGAAGAAATCGAGCGAATCGCACGGGAGGTCAGCGGCAAGCTGAGAGAGTCCGTTCGAGAGGATGAAGCCGCCCCAGTGGTGGTGGGCGGGATGCCTTGGGACGGCCTGCCGCGGGCCGACACGTTGATCGTGGCGGACAAGGGGTTGCTTGTCAAAGATCTGGAGTCCGTGATCAAACGCGGGCGCAATGTGGGCCTGATGCGGAACCGCGCCGCCCGCCTGGTCATCGCCCTCGAAGACCACCGCGACAAGCACGGCGCGTACCCCGACTCGCTCGCGGCGCTGGCGCCCGACTTCATCGCCGAGGTCCCGACCGATGCCGTCAGCGACCGGCCGTTCGGCTATCGCCTGCTCAAGGATGACCCGCACGGGCGCGGCTACCTGCTCTACAGCCTGTGGTTGGATCAGGAGGACCAGGGCGGGAAGATGAACGACGACGGCCGGACGATTGGCTTCCCCGCGAAGGAGCGCGGGTATGACCTGGTGCTGAACCAGCCGCGCGAGCCGAAGGTCGATGACAAGGCGGGGTTGCCTTAGGGCTCTTGCAGGCGGAGGTGAGACGGATGTTCGCCTCGATTGCATTCGGCGCGGAGTGCGGGCCTTGCCAGAGCGAACGTGTTGATGGGCCTGCGTGGCAAGAGAGACCCGGGCCCTTTCGGGCCCGGGGGTCTCCTTCCTCTCGTGATTGGCTTTCGTCGAGAAGCGAGCGCGACGGCCTTTCAGCCGGGCGCTCGCCGATCAGGTTTACCGATCAGCGGCGTCGCCTGAGCGCGGGGACGCCGGCCAGAGTCAGGAGGGCCAGGCCGGTGCCGGGGCTGGGCACGGGGGGCGGGGGCGGGGGTGGGTCGGGGTTGTCGCCGCCGCCGTCGTCGCTGACGCCCGGGCCACCGAAGGGCGTGAAGGGGCGGAGCGGGTTGGTGCCTGGGTGAGAGGAGCCGCGGAAGAACTCGGAGAAGTACTGCTCGAGCTCGGTGGGGCCGTAGAGGGCCAGTTCGGGCCAGAGCATCATGGGCGAGACTTCGACGGCGATGTTGTCGAGGCCCCACTTGCCCGCGCCTTCGGGCAGGCCCGCGCCGGTGAACTCGATGGTGGCGGTGGAGCCGCTGTGCTTGAAGGCCAGGAGGATGCGGTAGGTGGCGTCGATGCCGTTGCCGGTCTTGGGGTCCTGGAAGCCCAGGGAGTTGATCTGGAAGGAGCCGTACTCGGCGATGTAGGTGCGCTGGCCGCCCAGGTCGTCGGGGTAGGACTGGCGGCGTTCCTGGCCCTCATCGCCCGGAGAGGCGAAGGCGGCGTTGAGCTTGGCGGGTGCGCCGTCGATCTTGACGCTGAAGGTGCTGGGGAGGCCGTCGGGCCCGCGGAGGCCGGGCCAGTCACCGATGACGTAGAGGTCCAGGGCGATGACCATGTAGTCGTGCTCGGCGAGCTCATCGAGGTGGAGCGTGACGGTCTGGTTGTCAAAGGGCCCGATGAACTGCTGACCGGTGGGGCTGACGGCGAGGGGACGCTGCGACCACTCTTCTCCCGGCCTGTCGATGAAGGGGTTCTGATAGGCGATGGAGCCCTGCCCCAGCGCCGGGGAGCCGGCGAGCAGCAGGGGCAGAAGCGCGAGCGCCAAAGGCGGGTGACGGCGGGCCGCGCGGCCGGGACGGACAAGTTTGGAGAACGTGGAGAGCATCTTGAGTTGTCCCGCGGCGCGAGCGAGTGCGCCGCTGTGTTCAACCTCCGATTCAGTCTGTCCGCGGGCGAGCGGGGCGCGCAAGATCGCGGCGTCGCGGGAGCGCGTGTGACGCTCGGCGAACCCGGGCAAAGCGGGAAAGGCGGGGGGATTCAGGGCGTTATCAGAACCGCGAGGAGAGTGCGATCAGCGGAGAATTGGCCGCGGGAGAGCATGGTCCGCTCCGAGAGTGGTGGGCGGTCAACAGGCTCTTCGCGGCCTGCGCCTCGCGGTTCCGGGGTGGGCGCGATGTAGGCGGTTGCAGGCGCGGCGCGGGGGCCGGACGCGGCTGACCGGGGCGGGCGGGCGTGAATCCCGGGAAGCGGCGGGGTCTGGGGGCCGACGGACCCCGGCCCGACGGCGCGGGCTTGCGCACGCTAACATCGCCGCCAATGGCGAGTTCGATCCGGAACATGGTGCGGCAGGCGGAAGTCTTCCGCACACTCGCGAAGTACGGGTTCCACGACATCCTGCGCGACCTGCAGATCAACACCGGCATGGCGGGCACGGCGATGTGGGCGCTGTCCAAGTTCGGCGGGGCGTCGCTGCGCAAGCTCCCGCGCCCGGTGCGGCTGCGGATGGCGCTGGAAGAGCTGGGGCCCACGTTCATCAAGCTTGGGCAGGTGCTCTCAACGCGCAACGACATGCTCCCGGCGGAGTACACCGAGGAGCTCAAGTCTTTGCAGTCGGGCGTGTCGCCCTTGCCGTTTGACGCGATCAAGTATCGCCTGCGCGGCGAGTTCAAGGGCAAGGAGGACGAGGTCTTCCAGTCGGTCGACCCGGAGCCCTTGGGCTCGGCGAGCATGGCGCAGACCCACCGCGCGGTGCTGAGGGACGGCACGCGGGTGGTGATCAAGGTGCTGCGCCCGGGCATCCACCTGATGACCGAGCAGGACATGGAGATCCTGCGCGACCTGGCGATGGCGGCGGAGTCGCGCTTCCCCGATCTGGCGGTGAGCCCGCTGGAAGTGGTGACGGAGTTCGGGCGCGAACTGCGCCGCGAGACCGACCTGACGCTGGAGGGTCGCGCCGCCGACCGATTCCGCAAGACCTTCGCGGACGACCCGGACATCGTGTTCCCGAAGGTGTACTGGCAGGCGACGACGAAGAACATTCTGGCGCTGGAGGAGTTCCAGGGCATTCTGCTTTCGCGGCTGAAGGACGGGCAACTGACGACGGAGCAGAAGCAGCAGATCGTGAGGCACGGCGCGCGGGCGGTGATCAAGCAGTGCCTGGAGGTGGGGTTCTTCCACGCCGACCCGCACCCGGGGAACCTGTTTGCGCTTCCGGGCGACCGCATCGGGTTCATCGACTGCGGGATGACGGGGCGCATCGACGACCGCACGACCGCGCTGCTGGCGGACCTGATCTACGGCGTGGTGAAGAACGACATCGACCTGTGCCTGTCGGTGGTGGCGGACATCGCCGACGCGGAGCCGGCGAAGATGCAGTCGCGCCCGCTGCGGGCCGACGTGCGCGACTTCCTCAGCAACTTCCACGACACCCCGCTGGAGCGGATCGACCTTGGGCGGCTGCTCAAGGAGTTCTTTGACCGCCTGCGGGCGCACAAGATCCGCTGCCCGGCGGACATGGTGATGCTGATCAAGGCGCTGACGACCATCCAGGGCGTGGCGGCGAAGCTGGACCCCAAGTTCGACATGGTGGGCTTCGCGCGCCCGTCGATCGAGAAGCTGGTCAAGAAGAAGTACTCGGTGGGGTCGATCAAGAAGCGGCTGGGCAACGCGCTGCGCAACTTTGCCGAGGTGGCGGAGGCCGCGCCCGGGGGCGTGCGCAACGCGTTCAAGACGCTGCGCAAGAGCGGCGTGGCGATCAACCTGGAGCACCGCGGGCTGGCGCAGCTCACGAGCGTGATCGAGCACGCTTCACGCAACATCGCCTTCGCGCTGATCATCAGCGCGCTGTTCGTGGGCTCGTCGATCTGCCTGTTGGCGGACCGCGGCAAGGACACGATCCTGGTTCAGATCGGCGTGGTGGGGTTCATCATCGCGGGGATGCTGACGCTGCTCCTGCTGCTGGGGAACTGGAAGGCGAACGGGGGCAAGGGGCCGAAGGCGTAGGGGTACCCAATCAGAACCCTGACTGCGTGAACGCCGAAGCTCGCGGATGCGTGTGAGCGGCGATAGTCGGGCTTTGGGTTTGGGTCGCCGGGGCTTCTGGCCTGTGCGTTTTCCGGGCACAGACGGGACGTCTGTGCCACCCGGGCCACCCAGCGGCGGCGCGACGCCGGTGCTCCACCGGCTGAATCCCGGACGGCCCACGCCTATCCTTGCCCCCCATGGCCAAGACCCGCGAGATCAAGAAGCGCATCAAGGCGGTCGGCAACATCCGCCGCATCACCAAGACGATGCAGATGATCGCCACCAGCAAGTTCGCCCGCGCGCAGGCGGCGGCGACGGCGACCAAGCCTTACACCGAGGGTCTGTTTGACCTGGTGACCGAGCTGGGCGCCACCGCGGGGGATGTGAGCCACCCGCTGATCACCGGCCCGGCCTCCATGAAGAAGGACGCGCCCGAGGTGACGCTGATCATCACCAGCGACCGCGGGCTGTGCGGGCCGTACAACTCGTCGGTGCTGCGCCAGGTGATGCAGTACCTGCGGGCCAACCCGGGCGCCAAGGGCGGGCGGGTGGAGATCGTGGGCAAGAAGGGCGCGGCGTTCCTGAAGTACAACGCCATCAACACCGCCCAGCAGCACTCGCAGTTCGGCGACAAGCCCACGTTCGACAAGGTCGCGGCGCTGGCGCAGGTGTACATCGACGCGTTCCTCGCCGGGCAGATCAGCGGCGTGAAGATCATCTACATGCGGTACGTCAGCGCCGGGCGTCAGTCGCCCGACGTGCTGCAGTTGCTCCCGCTCAAGCCCATCAAGAAGGGCGGCGAGGCGGCGGCGGCGGGCCCCGGTCAGTTGTACGAGTTCAGCCCGCCCGCCGAGGTTCTGCTGGGCGATCTGCTGCCCGCGACGGTGAAGGCGACGCTGTTCCAGTGCTTCAACGACGCGGTGGTGAGCGAGCACGTGGCCCGCATGGTGGCCATGAAGGCCGCGACGGACAACGCGGGCAAGATGCGGAAGCTGCTCACGCGTGACTACAACCGCGCCCGCCAGGCGGCGATCACCACCGAACTGGGCGAGATCATCGCGGGCGCCGCGGCGCTGGGTTGAACGCGAGAAGTCACAGGCGGGACGCCTGTGCCACCGAGCGGAGCGAGCCATGTCGAGTGCGCCCGCCGGCCCATCCGTGCTCATGGTTCACCCGGGCTTTCTCGCGCACCGCGCGGGCAAGCCGCTGCACGGGGTGGAACTCTTCAATCTCGCGCTGATCGACGAGATGGCCCGCGAGGGCGTCAACGTCACGGTGCTGCTCGAGCCGTTCTGGCGCGAGGCGTTCACCCGCAACGTCGCGCCCTCGCCCAACATCACGCCGCACTACACGCTGCCGCTGCGTCGTCCGACCGCCACGGGCTTCAGCGCGGCGATGAACCTGATCGTCCGGCGCCGGAAGTTCGATCTCCTGCTCATCGGCAACAACGGGCGTGCGGGGCTGTTCGCGGCGAAGATGCTGATGCGCGGCGGGTGCGCGCGGCGCACGCTGCTGTTCGCCCATCAGAACGCCCGCCCCAGCCTGAAGAAGGCCCTCGCGGGCGTGGATCTCTCGATCCTGGCGGTCAGCCGGTCGGTGCTGGCTTCGTTCGGGGAACTGGGCACGTCGCGGGGCGCGTATTACGGCGTGACGCGGTCGGAGCGGTTCTTCCCGCGTGCGGCGCGACCGGCGGACCCGCTGGTTCACTTCGGCGTGCTGGGGCAACTGGACACGCCGTGGAAGGGCGCGGCGCTGGCCATCGAGGCGTGGGGGTTGCTGCCCGAGGATGTGCGCGACCGCTGCCGGCTGCACCTGTGCGCCTACGCCCAGCCGCCCAAGGTGAGCGATCCGCGGATCGTGCTCCACTCGTGGAAGCCCTTCGCGGAGGTGCCCGAGTTTCTGCGCGGTCTGGACGCGCTGATCGTGCCGAGCACCAAGAGCGAGACGTTTTGCCAGGCGATGGTGCAGGGCATGCTCACCGGGCTGCCGATCCTGGCGTACGACCTGCCGGTGCTCACCGAGAAGCTCGACACCGGCGGGGGGCTGGTGTTCCGCACGCCGGCGGAACTGGCGGGGCACGTCGCGAGCGTGGCGCGCGACCGGGAGCGGGCGGTGCGGATGGGGGGGATCGGCCGCGAGACCGCCCTGCAGCGGTACGTGTGGAGCACCAGGCGGTTCGTGGACGAGTTCGTGGCTCCGGCGGGGCGTGCCGGAGGCATGGCGTGAGCGGTTAGGGCTCCGCCGCGGTCGCGGTGGTTACGCTGGGGCATGGCCAAGAGGAACAACACCGCCAAGGCCCGGGCTGAAGGGGCCAAGAGGCCGAAGGCGAAGCCCGCCGCGGAGCGATTTCCGCTGGTGGAGCCCGACTCGCGGCGAGCGTGGCGCGACTGGCTGGCGGCGAACCACGCCGAGGTGGACGGGATCTGGCTGGTGTACCGCAAGAAGATGACGGCCGGGTCGGGCTATGACCTGACGTACGACGCGGCGGTGGAAGAGGCGCTGTGCTTCGGGTGGATCGACAGCGTGGTGAACGGGCTGGATGAGCGCCGGTGGAAGCAGATGTTCACCCCGCGCAAGCCCGGGAGCATGTGGTCGGCGCTGAACAAGCGGCGCATCAGCGCGCTGGAGGCGGCGGGCCAGATCGCCGGGCCGGGCCGGACCAAGATCGAGGCCGCCAAGGCGGACGGGTCGTGGACGATCCTGGACTCGGTGGAAGCCCTGGAGGTGCCCGAGGACTTTGCCCGGGCGATGGCGGCGGGGCGCGTCCGGGCGGAGTTCGACGCGCTCACGCCCGGTCGACGGAAGCAGTACCTGTACCGACTGGTGACCGCGAAGACGGAAGCGACACGCGCCCGGCGGATCGGCGAGGCGGTGGCGGAACTGGGGCGGCTGAGAGCGGGGCGGGGCAAGGAGCGCGGCTGATCCTTCATCCCGGCGGGGCGGTCCTTCCGATACAACCCTGATGGTGCGGCCTGGACAGGTCATCTGGCTGTGCGCGCTGGCGCTGCTGACGCTGGGCGTGGTGATGGTGAACTCGGCGGGCATGAACGTGGCGTCCGAGACGCCCGTCACGCTCCAGTCGCTGGTCCTGTCGCGCTCCACGATCTACATGGTCCTGGCGGTCGCGGCGATGTCGCTGTGCGCGCTGCTGCCGGTGTCGAGCTGGCTGCGGTCACCCGCCCCGGCCTCGGGCGTGCCGGCCGCGTCGGGATGGTCGCACAAGCCGCTGTGGATCGGCTCGGTGGTGCTGATGGCGCTGTGCGCCCTGGTGTACGCCCCGGTGATCGGGCGCGAGGTGAACGGGGCGCACCGCTGGATCGGCGTGGCCATCCCCGGACTGGGCGACCAGCGCATGCAGCCTTCGGAGATCGCCAAGTGGGGGCTGATCCTGCTGGTGGCGTGGTACGCGGTGAAGATGGGCCCGCGGCTGCGGGAGTTCTGGTCCGGGCTGGCCCCGGCGCTGGTGGCGATCATCCTGGTCGCGGGCTTTGTGATCAAGGAAGACCTGGGCACGGGCGCGCTCTTGGGGCTGGTGGCGGTGCTCATCCTGTCGCTGGCCGGGGCGCGGTGGTGGCACTTTGCGATGTGGGTCCCGCTGATCGGCGCGGGTCTGGCGGCGGCGATCCTCACCAGCGACTACCGCATGCGCCGCATTGAGACCTGGTTCAACCCCTACCTGGAACCCCAGGGCGCGGGGTACCACGTCATCCAGTCCATGACCGCCATCGCCAATGGCGAGGTCTTCGGGCGCGGGCTGGGGCACGGCCTGCAGAAGTTCGGCTATCTCCCCGAGGACCAGACCGACTTCATCTTCGCGATCATCTGCGAGGAGCTGGGCCTGCTCGGCGCGGCGACGGTGATCTTCCTGTACATGCTCATCCTGTGGGCCGGGTTCGCGGTGGTGCGCCGGCAGACCAGCGCGCTGTGCAAGCTGGTGGCCTTCGGGGTGATCGCGACGGTGGGCATCCAGGCCATCGTGAACCTGGCGGTGGTGACGGCGCTGGGCCCGACCAAGGGCATCGCCCTGCCGCTCTTGAGTTCGGGCGGGACGGGCTGGATCCTGACCGGGGCGTGCATGGGGCTGCTGATCGCGATGGACCGGGCTGAGGAGGCGGACCAGCGTGTGACCGAACTGCGCCCGCTCACGGCCTAGGCCCGCGCCGCGCCGCAACCACCTCGCCCGCTCACGACCATGCCCACCAGCCACGCTCAGACACCCGGTTTTCTGTTCGCCGGCGGCGGCACCGGCGGGCACCTGTACCCCGGGCTGGCGATCGCCGAGGAGATCGCGATCATCCTGGGGAGGCCCGCGGAGGTCATGTTCCTCACCTCCACCCGGGCCATTGACGCGACGGTGATGCGCGAGGCCCGCGCGGCCTTCACGCCCATCCCGGCGGCTCCGCCTTCGCTCCACCCGATGCGGCTGGCGCGATTCATCGGCTCGTGGGGCGGAGGTGTTCGCGCGACGCGTGCGGCGATCCGGGCCATGCGCGAGCGGGCGGGGAGCGTGGTGATGATTGCGACTGGGGGGTTCGTGTCGGCGCCGGCCGTTCAGGGCGCGCGGGCCGAGAAGGTCCCGGTCGTGCTCGCCAACCTCGATGCCACGCCCGGCAAAGCCAACCGGTGGATCGCTCGCCGCGCGGCGATGGCCTTCACGCAGATGCCCGTCGAGGGCGCGTTCGCGCGGTCGTGGACGCTGGTGCCGCCGATCGTGAGGGCCGGGGCGCGCCCGCCGGGGGACGCGGCTCACTGCCGGAGGCTGCTGGGGCTGAGCCCCGACCGCCCGGTGCTGATGGTGACCGGCGGGAGCCAGGGCGCGGGCTCGATCAACCTGCTCATGGCGGCGCTTGTGCGCGAGCGGGCGGGGCTGCTTTCGGGGTGGCAGGTGCTGCACCAGTGCGGCAACAAGGACGAAGACACGCTGCGCGACGCCTACGCCGCGGCGAGCGTGCCGGCGGTGGTGCGGGCGTTTGAGCCGGCGCTGGGCGTGTGGTGGGGCGCGGCGAGCGTGGCGGTGAGCCGGTCGGGGGCGGGGTCGGTGGCGGAGGCGTGGTCGGCGGGCGTGCCCAGCGTGTTTCTCCCCTATCCGTACCACCGCGACCAGCACCAGAAGGCCAACGCGGCGCGGCTGGTGCAGGCGGGCGGGGCCAAGGTCATCACCGACCGGATCGAGGCGAGCGCGACGATGGGCGAGTTTGTGGCGGCGATCGAGCCGCTGCTCACGCGGCCCGACGCGCGCTCGGCGATGGTGAAGGCGCTGCGGGGGCTGGGCCCGGCCGACGGCGCGGCGCGCGTCGCCCGGGCGGTGCTGGATCTGGCTCGGCGCTAGTCGGCCTCGCCGGCGCGGAAGACCGCCACCACGTCCTCGACCGGGATCACGAACAGCCGGTTGTCGCCCTCAAACTCGACGGGCACGGCGTTCTTGGGGTGGAAGAGCACGCGGTCGTACTTCTTGATCGGGTAGTCCTCGTCGCGGGCCACCTGGGCGCTGATGGCGACCACGCGCCCGGTGATCGTGGGGATCTCGATCTTGTCGGGCAGGTGGATGCCGGCCTTGGTCTGCTTCTTGTCGGCGTCCTTGCGGATCAGCACGCGTGCGCCGATGGGCTCGACGACTTCAAGCTTGCCCGCGCTGGCGTTGCCCTTGGGCTTTTTGGATTCGTCGGACATGCCACAGCCTAGGGGGCCTGGCTCTTGGGCGCGTCGCCCTTGGCGCGCTGGGCGACCCAGCGGGCCTGCACCTGCTTGGCCTTTTCCGGGTCGATCCGCATGACCATCTCGAAGCGGGCCGTGTCCGGGCTCTGCTCATCCAGCCACGATTCCCAGGTGATCTCACGGGTCATCGCCAGGGAATCGGCGACGGCCTGCGCGTCCTCGCGCGGCATCTGCATCGCCAGAAGCGGCCGCTCGGTGAGCATCGGCATGATCGTGGGCAGCGCGCGGGTCAGCGCGTCGATCCGGATCGACAGTCGCGACACCCAACGACGCGCGGGCTCGGGCGCTTCGCCCGGAGCGGCGCGCGGCACCGCGAGCGGCTCATCACCCGGCCCGCCGAGCTGCGCCAGCATCCAGCCGTCATGCCCCGTGCCCAGCCGCGACCCGTCGGGCGCGCGTCGCAGGCCCCAGGTCATGGCGACGGGGTGGCCCAGCAGGGCCGCGCCATAGCCGCGGTCGGGGATCGCGAGTTCCACCGTGCGCTCCGCCATCGGGGCCAGCGCCGCCAGCCCGTTGATCTGATCCCAGTCGCCCGCCGATCGTCCGCTGGCGAGCGTCTCGATCCGTGTGCCGATGCGGGAGAGGAGCGTGTCGTAAACCTGGGCGGAGTCCTTGCCCGCTGCGCACTGCGCGGCGATGCGCACGCACAGCCCGGGCCGGCCGTCGGCGCGGGGCGAGGCGGACCAGACCGAGACGCGGGCGGAGGAGGCGGGATCGTGCCGCCCCGGGAGTTCGGGGAGGATCGCGAGCAGCCAGGGGCGCAGTTCCGGGTCCAGATTGGGGCACTCGACGAGCAGCGCGGACATGGCCGCGCCGCCAAGCCAGGGCGCGAGGGGCTCGATGCTGAACGCCTGGACGTGCTGGCGGGCGCTCTGGAGGCGGCGGTCCCGCACGATCCCGGAAATGGAGCCCAGCTCCATGGAGCCGTGGAAGGAGACCGCGCGGTGCGTGCCCCAGCCCCGGTGTTCGGGGGCGGCGTCGGCGCCGGGGTCATCGCGGATGAGCATCCCGGCCCAGCCCGCGGGCAGCGAACGCAGGGAGGCGAGCGCGGGGGCGGTGTCGGCGAAGGTCACGCCCTCGGGCGCGGGCGCACCCGCGGTCGCGGCCAGCAGCCCCGACAGCAGCGCGATCCCCTCGGGCGTTGAGGGGGACAGGAACAGTTGGACCGATCGATCGGGCGCCGGTGCGCCGGGGGCCACCTCCACGCGGCGCAGGGCGAGGACGTAGCGCCCGCTCTCCAGCGAGAGCGCGGGCCGGCCCGCGATCACTTCGCGCGGAAAGAGCGTCAGGCGTGCGGTGATGAGGCGCTCGGTGTCGGGCGTGACGGTGGTGAGCAGCGCCCACGCGCTGAGCCCGTCAAGGTCCGGGCCCACGTCGCCCGCGAGCACGACCGCGCCGCCCAGCAGGGCCACCATCGCGCGTTCAGGCGGCATCTCCAGCGCGCCCGCCAGGGGCTTCCAGAGCGCGAGCAGCTCTTCGAGGGTGCCGGCGGTCATGGCCAGCGCGTCGGCCCCGCCATAGCCCTGAGCGTCGCGCAGGTAGGCCTCCCCGCTGGGGACGAGCCCGACGACGTCGACCTGCTCGGGCAGGCGGGTGATGAGGGCGAGGGCCGCGTCGCGCGACTGGGCGTCCTGGCCGCGGGCCAGCGCCGGCGGGGTCAGCCCGGTCACGACAAGCAGCAGGATGAGCAGAAGCCGGGGCACGCCCAAGCGTTACCGCGGGAGGGCCGCGCCGGATGCGTCCCCGCCCATTTGCCAGGCGACGGACTCGGCCAGATCGCGCGGCTGGGGGGGGATGACGCGACCGAACAGGGCGAGGGAGGCGGCGTCGGAGGCGGTTGAGGGGCCGGCCTGGGCACGCGAGAGCGAGGGCGGGGCCGTCTCGATCTCGGCGGTGAGCAGCGAGGCGGGGCGGAGGATGCCCGCGCCGCGCGAGGCGGCGCCGATCTGCCGCACGGCGTTGTCCACGCCCACGAACGTCGAGGCCACCGCGCCGCTCACGGGCGAGGAAGGCCCGGCGATGGCGGTCATGATCGAGGTCTCACGCCACGCGCTGAGCGTGACGAGGCTGACGCCCACGCACGCCAGCGCGGCCAGGCCCACGCCCAGGCGGCCCAGCGAAAGCAGGCGGCGGCGCGGCGCGCTCACCAGCGGAACCTGACACGCCACGCGCGACAGAATCGCGTCCGTCTGGTCAGGGCCCGCGGGGCGCGAGGCCAGCAGGTTCAGGCACGCGTCGAGCTCGGCGTCGAGCCCGTGGGCCTGCTGAGATGGGCGGGATGAGCCGCGCCGGAACTTCACGCGATCGCCTCCCTGACGGCGGTGGACTCGCTGGCCTTCTGCTCCAGAACATCGCGCATCCGCTTGCGGGCGCGGTGGAGGTGGCTCTTGACGGTGCCCACCGGGCAATCCAGGTACTCGCCGATCTGCTCGACGGACCACTGCAACTGGTAGAACAGGATGACGGCCTCGCGCTGGTCTTCGGTGAGCGCTTCGAGCGCGCCCTTAAGCGCGTCGTGACGCACGCCGGTGATCTGCGCCTCGGCCATCACGGTGGACTGGTGGGCCCAGGCCTTCTCGCCCGCGCCGGCGACCACGTCGCTGTCAAACGACGGGGCCAGGCGCTGCGCCGCGTTCACATGCAGACGCTTGGCGATGGTGAACAGCCAGGTGCTGAAGCGGAAGCGCGGGTCGTAGCGGTGCAGGTTCGTGAGCGCCCGCACCATCGCCTCCTGCACCACGTCCTCGGCCACCTCGGGGCGGCCGGTCATGCGCAGCATGTAGGCGTACAGCGAAGGCTGGTGTGCCCGCACGAGTTCCTCGGCCGCGGCGCGGTCGCCGGCGAGGATCTTGCGGATCACGGCACGCTCGTGGCGCGGGTTCATGGCCATGATGGTACGGGTGGTAAGGGGTGCGGGTTGCGAGGTTTGGTTCGGATTCGGTTCGTATGCAGCCCGATAACCTCGGCTAAATGAAGAGCGGGACGGGCCACCGGGCCCGCCCCGCTCTAGATGCACACACGAGGAGAACCCGTCCGCTCAGCGACGCTTGCGCCGCAGGGCGGCCAAGCCGGCGACGCCCAGGAGGCCCGCCGCGCCCGGGGTGGGGACGACGATCTTGAAGTCGTCGATGGCGGCGAACTTGCCGTTGAAGGAGCCTTCGGTGCTGCGGATGGTCATCATCTCCAGGGAGTTGATGGAGTTCATCATGGGCACGTTGGTGAGCAGATTGAAGGTGTTGCTGGTTCCGAACTGGAAGAAGGAGGCGGAGACGGTGTCGTTCACCAGGTCGAAGGTGAGGTCCCAGCGGTCATAGCGGCCCGCGGTGGGCAAGAGGGCCGACTCGAAGATGGACGAGCCGTTCCAGTAGGTGACGTGGTCTCCGCCGGGGCGCTGGGTGAGGCCGAGGCTGAAGGCGAGGTTGCCGGCTCCGTCGCCGAAGTTGATCTCGTTGCCGTAGTAGCCGGTGGGGGCCAGGCCGCCGGCGTCGGTGCCCCAGAGTTCGCCGTAGTTCCAGAAGGACATCTGGATGACGGAGCTGCCGGTGGCGGAGGGGGCGACACCCTGGAAGTCGGGCGCGTCGAAGTTGTAGGAGTACTTGAGCGCGCCGCCGCCCGCGCCCATGTGGGCGGTGGTGTAGACCAGGCCGTGGTCGCTGGCGCTGCCCGAGCCGCCGCTGGAGTTCACCCAGGTGCGGTCGAGGTTCTGGTGGCCGGTGGTGTAGGAGATGCCGCTGCCGGAGGAGAAGCCGCCGTTGATGGCCTTCCAGAGCCCGGTGTTGGCGGGGATGGCCGAGGGCCCGCCGCCGTAACCGCCGTTGGGGCCGTACTGCCCGGCGTTGTAGTGCTGGACCATGTTGAGGAAGGGCTGGTACCCGTCGGCGGTCTCGAACCCGCCCAGCCAGGCGTGGGCGGAGCCGCTGAGCGTCAGGACGGCGCCGGCGGAAGCGAGCAGGGTGCGGCGGACAAGCGCGGTGTGGATGCGGGACATGACTCTCTCTCCTCGGTCTGGTTTTGCGGGCCCCACGGGTTTCAGAGGGCGGCGGACCCGCCGATCGCCCTCCGGCACGGGACCCGCCCGGCGAAAGGCCGAGCGGTTCCGCGAGAGTGTGCGGGCGAGGTGGCGGGACCTTGCAGCCGTGAGAGAGAGAATGCGAGGTTGGCGGGTCAAGGCCTGGGCAAGGTCAGCCCTGCCCGAACACATTCACAACCGCGTTATCGCGGCCCAGCACGAGCACGTCGGCGATCTCGATCGCCTCGGCGAAGCTCGCCTGTGCGGCGGCCACGTCGGCGCAGGTGGGCATCACCTGGCGCGTCCGCAGGTGCTCGATGGTGGGCACCGCGTCGCCGCAGATGAGCGTGGTGGTCTCGGGCTCGCCGACGAGCAGGCCGGTGAGACCGGGCGAGACGCCCGGGAGGGGGAAGAGGTCCACGTCGGGCGCGAGCGCGTCGGGGGCCTCTTCGCAGCGCTTGAGGATCGAGACCTCGGCGCGGAGGTTCAGGGCGAGTTCGGTCTGCTCGCGTGCCTCGGCCTCCTGCAGCAGGCGGACGAGGGGCACGCCCGCGCCCTCGCGCTCTTCGCGCGAGATCAGCCAGTCGGCGTCGTCAAACAGCGCGATGCCCCGGTGCGTGTCGGGGTGGAAGGACGTGAGGAAGACATGGGTCACGTCCTCGGGCTTGAGCTGGGCGCGCTCCGCGAGCCGCTGACGCAGGGCGGGCTCGGGCAGCCCCGGGTCCACGAGGATCACCGTCTTGCCGACGCGGACGAGCGTGCAGGTGGCGTGCCCCGTGCGCACCGGGGCACGCTCGCCCCACAGCGGGTGGGCCGAGAGGGCGCCGATGCTGATGACGCGCAGATCCAACGCGGCGGGGCTGCTCATGCCTCAGCATAGTGGCGCGGCCGGGGGTCCGGGCGCAAAGAAAGAGCCGCGCCCCGGGGGGCGCGGCTCCGTGTGAAGCACCGTGTCAGCCGCGGGCGATTACTTGGTCTCGGGCTTCTTCTCGGCCGGGGCCTCGCCGCCGCCCTCGGGCATGATGACGAAGGAGAAGGTGGACTCGGGCTTGAAGTAGCGGGCGAAGGCCTCGCGGACGTCCTCGGCCTTGGCGTTCTGGTAGAAGGCGGGGGCCTCCATGAGGTCCTTGAGGGTCAGCCCGCGGTAGTTGAGATCGGTCAGGCGCTGCGTCCAGTAGCGCGGGTCCTTGAACTGCTCGGCGAAGAGCGTCTCGAACTGCTTCTTGGCGGTGGCCATTTCCTCGGCGGTGGGGCCCGACTTGGCGAAGTCGCTGTAGACCTCGAAGAGGGCCTTGCGCAGGTCGGCGGCCTTGGCGGGGTCGGTGGGGGCCTGGGCCGCGAAGAGCCCGAAGCCCGGGACCTCGCTGGCGGGGCGGTGAGACGCGCCGATGCTGTACACCAGCCGCTTCTCTTCGCGGATGATCTTGACCATGCGCGTCGAGAGCACGCGCGCGGCGATCTGGAGCAGGCGGTTGTCCTTCACATCGCGGACGTTGGCGCCGTAGAACCCGTCGAGCACCATGGCCTGGTTGGTCTGGCGCGTCTGGGCCGTGCGGGTCATCTCGATCGGGCCCGTGTTGCGGGTGATCTTGCGCTTGTCGGCGAACACGCCGGGGCCGATGGGCCCGCGGGTGCTGAGCGAGCCGATGTACGTCTCGATCAGCGGGGTCACGTCCTCGGCCTTGATGTCACCCACGACGGTGATCTCGATGGGGGCCGCGTCGATCTGCTGGCGGATCCACTTCTGCGCCGCCTCCAGCGTGACGGCCTCGATCTGCTCCTTGGTGAGCGGGCGGAAGCGGACCTCGCCCGCCGGGTAGAGCCCGTCGGAGATGGTCTCGATCATCACGCCCATCGCCATCACGCGGCGCTGCTGCACCATCTGGAGCTGCATCTTCTTCCACTGGTCCAGCTCGGCCTTCTCGATCACCGGGTCGGTGAGCATGAGGTGGGCGAGCTGCAGGCCCGTCTCGAGCTCCGCGGGGCTGCCCGAGATCGAGATGCTCAGGGTGTCCATGCCCGCGCCGCCGCGGACGTTCACCTTCTTGCCCGTCATCAGGTCGCGGATCTGGGTGCTGCTGAGCGTGCTGGTGGCGGGGCGAGCCCAGGCCAGCGAGCCGGCCTCGGTGAGCCCGCGCGTCGAGGCGTTCTCGTTGATCGTGCCGCCCGCGAGGGTGATCACGATCGTCGCCTCGTTCTTCTGCACGTCCATGGGCTTGATGTGCAGGCTGGCGCCGTTGGAGAGCACGCCCGTCCACACGCCCGAGACCTCATCGAGCGCGCCGCTCTCGACCTTGCCCGGCGCGGGCTTGGACTTCAGCAGCGACTCGGCACGGGCCTCTTCTTTCAGCGCCGGGGGCTTCACATCCAGCGCGGCCTTGCCCGCCGCGATCAGGTCCGCCTCGCTGGGCACGCCGCCCGGGGTGTCGGTGGGCAGCTCGGCGATGAAGATCACGTTCTCCACGTCGAAGTTCGACGTGAAGCGCTGGCTCACCTCGCTGGCCGAGATGGTCGGCAGCAGTTGCTTCATCAGTTCCACGCGCTGCGCCGCGCCCATCACCGGCTCATCGGAGGCGATGGTGGCGTTGATGCGCCCCAGCACCTCGCGCGCCGGCTGCGAGCCGTCGCGCTCGGCGGCCTGCTCGGAGTCGGCCATGATCTCCGCGGCGATGTCCGCGATCTCGCGCTCGCTGAACCCGTGCAGGCGGGCCCGCTGCAGTTCGCGGGCGATCTGCTCGAGCGACGACTTCCAGTCCTTGGGCTCGCCCGAGCCCTCGATGGAGATCGAACGCGCCGCGTTGGCGAAGTCGCTCACGCGGGCCGCCGCGCCGCGGACGGTGAGCTCGCCCTTGCTGAACATGTTCCGCATGCGCCGGTTGAGCGCGGCGGCGCCCATCGAGTCGATGATCTCGTCGCGCAGCTGGCCCACCGTGGTGGTCGGGGGGCGCGGGGGCTCCATCCGCTGGATGGTCACGTCCGCGGACTTCAGGTCAGGGTCGCTCGCCACGATCGCGCGCATCCCCTTGGTCGCCACCAGCCCCGTGGGCAGGTCGGCGGGCTTGGGCTTCTTGGGCAGATCGCCGAACGCCTTCTCGATCTGCTCGATCACCAGCTTCGGGTCCGCGTCGGCCACCGCGATCACGGTCATGTTCGACGGCACGTACCACGTGCTGTAGTAGTCGTCGAACAGCGGCTTTTGCATGTTCGCGATGGTCTCGTCGATGCCGATCGGCAGGCGCCGCCCGATGGTGGCCTCGGGGGCCATCCGCGGGAGGACATAGTCGGTGATGCGCTGCTGCGCGCCGGCGCGGGTGCGCTTCTCCTCCTGGATGATCCCGCGCTCCGACTCGATCTCGTCCTTGCGGAGCAGCAGCCGCCCGCCCACGTCGCTCATGAACAGCAGCCCGCGGGCGATCGTCTCGGGCTTGGCGTCGGGCAGCGCGAGCTGGTACGTCGTCTGGTCAAAGCTCGTGAACGCGTTCTGGTCGCGGCCGAACTGCAGGCCCATCTCCTGGAAGTAGTTGATCACCGTGCCCGGCGGGAAGTTCTTGGACCCGTTGAACGCCATGTGCTCCAGGTAGTGGGCGATGCCCTGCTGCTCGTCTCGCTCATTGAGCGAGCCCGACGACACGTGCAGCCACACCGACGAGCGACCCTCGGGGTTCGCGTGCTTGCGGATGATGTACGTCAGCCCGTTGGGCAGCGTGCCGCGAACCAGCGACGGGTCCCAGGGCAGCGGGGCGCTCAGGTCAAGCGCGCCGACCCCCTTCGCCGCCGTGGGCGACGCGGCCGCGACCGACTTGCCGTCGTCCGCGATCGCCAGAGTGGTGCCGGAGAGGGTCATGACGAGCATTGCCAAGGCAGAGACGGGCCGCATGAAGGGCTTCCTTGATAGAGGATCGCCCGCCCGAGCCGAGACCTTCACGCTCGGCGGCTGAGCGGGCTGGAACTCAACACTACCGCCCGAGAACGTCCGAGTTGCAGTAGGCATACCGGACAAAGACCGATCAGGCGATCGGTCCGACCCGCTCCCACGCGAACCCGGGAGGGATCAACTCCGGCCGGTCATTCAGCCACCCCACCAAGAACGCATACGCCTCCACCAGGCGGGGGCCGGGGCGGTTGAAGAACTGGTTGCCGTCAACCAGCGCGACCCGCCCGGCGCGCGCGGCGGGCAGGTCGCGCCACCAGGGCTTGGCCATGAGGGCGGCGGCCTCGCGCCGGGTGGCCGCCAGGTCCAGCCCGCAGGGGGCGATCACGACCGCGTCCGGGCGCGAGGCGGCCAAGACCTCCGGCGGGACGGTGACGCTCTTGCCCGCCGCCCGCTGTGTGGCGCCGATGGGTCCCTCCCCCGCGCCCGCGCCGGGCACGGGCGTGGTCGGGTTCAGCGGGTGGCGCCCCCCGGCACGCTCGACGAGTTGCGGGGTCCAGTGACCCCCGATGAAGAGCGGGTCGCACCACTCCAGCACCGCGACGCTGGGGCCGTCGAGGAAGGCCGTGGTGTAGTCCTGCAGGCGGTACATCTCTTCCCGCAGGCGGGCGACGGCCCGCTCGGCACCCTGCTCGCGGCCGACCGCCTGCCCGATGGACAGCAGGTCGTCGAGCACGCCCTCGATGGTGTGCGGGTTGAGGCTCACGATCTTTGGTGCGGGCGACAACCCCGCCGCGATGCGCCGGACCGTGCCCAGGTCGATGGAGCACACGGCGCACAGGTCCTGGGTGAGGATCACGTCGGGCCGGAGTTTCTGCAACAGGTCCGCGTCGAGCGAGTACAACGACTGCCCGGCGGAGAGCGATTCTCGCACTTCCGCGTCAATCTGGGCGGACGAGCCCCCGTGGGTGCGAGCAGCGGTCAGGACCGGTCGATCGATGATCGCCCGGGGTTGGTCGCATTCGTGTGAACGCCCGACCAGCAGATCGCCGGCCCCGATGAAGGCCAGGGCTTCGGTCGCGGATGGGAGCAGGCTGACGACGCGCATGAAAGACCGATGGTGGGGGGTGGACAGGGGAACTGGCCGATAAGGCGACGTACGGTAGAACCACGATCCGCAGCAGGAGGAAGGCCGATATGGCGACCCACACGCGTTCGCAGGCAACCCGGGGCATGAACGGCCCCGTGCGCCTCATGCTCCTGGCGGGGCTGATGTTCGCCGACCCCGCGTCGCGGGCGCTCGCCCAGTCGCCCGACCCCAAGTCGGGCCAGTCGCCCACGCAGACGGCCGAGGAAGCCGCCCGCG
>JALHNL010000051.1 GCA_022843545.1 Phycisphaerales bacterium
GCCGCCACGCACGCCCACCCGGCCCGGCCCGCCCTCCACGGCGCGGGCGAGGGTCCTGGGCTTCGTGCTGGGCTTGGCGCTGCTCGCGGCGGCCGTGTGGGTCGTCGCCCGCGACGGGCGCACGCTGGAGCAGGCCCTGCACGCAGCGCGCCACGCCGACCCGCGGATCGTGATCGCCCTGGCCGCGCTGCCCGTGCTGAACTGGGCGCTCTCGTCGCTCATCTTCTGGGTGCTCACGCGGCGCTTCGCCCCCGTGCCTTTGGGCGAGATGGCCGCCCTCACCGCCGTCGCCTCCTCGCTCAACGCCCTGCCCCTGCGGCCCGGTCTGCTGGGGCGGATCGTGTACCTCAAGCAGATGCACGGCGTGCGGGTGCGCGACTCGGCGCGGGTGACGCTCGAGGCGATCGGGCTCACCGTCATCGTCGCGCTGGCGACGCTGCTGGGCTCGGCGCTGGGCGGCGTCAAGGGCGTGCTGCTGGCGCTGGGGCTGCTGGTGATCATCGGCTCCGCCGCGTGGACGGCGTGGGCGGGCCGAAGCGCGGGGGCCGGGCCGCGCCCCGGGCGGCCCATCGACGCGGGCGTGCTGGTGGCGCTGGGCGTGCGGGCGGTGGAGATGGTCGTCTGGACCGCGCGCTACATGCTCGTCTTCGCGCTCATCGCCCGGCCCATCGGGCTCGACGCGGCGATCCTGCTGGCGGCCTCGGCCCAGATCGTCTCGCTCCTGCCCATCGCCCTCGGCCTGCGCGAGTGGACGGTCGCCATGCTCAGCGTCAGCACGCCCATCGGCCTCACCGCCGACCTGCTGCACCGCGCGGTGGAACTGGCTGTGGGCGTGCCGCTGGGGCTGCTGGGCTGGTGGGCGCTGTGGCGCAGGCGGTCACGCGTGCGGAAGCCCGGCACCCTGGGGACGCAGCCCTCCGACTGACCGGGCTCAGCACTCAGCACGTCTTCAATACGGAATCCCGGGCGACTTCAGATAGCCGCCGAAGACCTTCTCGGCGAACTCGCCGTTGTAGCTCGCGGTGACCCGCCCGATGACCCTGGGCGTCGGGCTGGAGAGGAACTGACCGTCGCGCGAGTCGCCCTGCCCGTCGGTGAAGCCGTCGACGTGCCCGTCGGCGAAGACGAGCTGCCCGTAGTTGCGGTTGTGCCCCACGCGCCGATTCTTGCGGTCGGCTTCCACGGTCGCGCCGCGCCCGTGGGTGGAGCCGAAGTCCTCATACTCCTGGCGGCCCACGCGCGGGCCGGCCTGGCCCTGGATCAGCGCGGGCGAGTCGTGCCCGTCGGTGAGGGCCTTGGCCCCCCCGAGGCGCTCGCCCTTGTAGGTGACGAAGTCCGTCGCCTCGCCGGCGAGCTGCGTGCCGTCGCCGATGAGCGGGACGCGCGACGTGGGGGGCACCACGATCCACTCCTCGCGCAGCGGGCCCAGCACGTTGTCCTTGTTCTTGGGGTCAAGCGTGGGCGCGGCCAGGTTCTTCATCTCGGTGTTGGCCATGTACCACGACTGCGTGTAGTTCGTGTTGATCCCGTCGTCGATCAGGCGGTCCACGAACTCCTGCGGCGAGGAGATCCCCGCGGGCAGCGGGTAGCCGCCGATGCGGGCCAGCGACAGATTCTGGCTGCTCTGCGCCACGCTGCCCGGGCACAGCATGTCGCCCACCTTGGCGTACCCGCCCACGGTGTAGTCGGCGACCCAGCCCTTCTCGGCGATGGAGCCCCACGAAGAGGTGGTGCGGTTGTCGAACGGGCCGGTGGAGTACCAGCTCTTGTTGGACTGCCCGAAGGTGCCCGCCGCCACCCCGATCTGCCGGAGGTTGCTGGAGCACTTGGCGGTGCGGGCGGCGTCACGGGCCCCGGCCAGCGACGGGAGCAGGATGCCCACGAGAAGGGCGATGATGGCGATGACCACCAGCAGTTCGATGAGCGTGAACGCGCCGCGGCGCGGGCGAGCGGGGGGAATGGTCATGGCGGTGCTCCCGGATCGCCCCGCCCCGAAGAGAGTGGGGGGCATGAGCGAGGGTCAAGGCTAGAAACCGCCGCGCACAGATTCGGTCAAGACCATGTGAAGACGAGGTGAAGATCGTGTAAAGGACGCGTGAGCGCGCCGAAGCCCACCATGCCGCCCGCATCGCCGGGACCTGTGCGATAGCGGCGGGCGGGGGTAGCCCATCACCCGCTCGGGAGGAACCACATGAAGCCCAATCGGGGGCGATGCCCGTACGTGAACCTCAAGCCGGCCACATCAACCGTTATCCGCACCCGTCGCTGAAGGCGTTCACCATGGCGATGACATCATCGACCGTGAGTTGCCCGTCGGGCGCGGACTCGCTCCCGATGCCCCAGAGGTCGGCGAGCCCGCAGCGTCCGCCCTCGGGGGCGGGGCATCCTTCGCCGTTGCTGAAGGCGTTCACAAAGGTGATGAGGTCGTCGATCGTCAACTGCCCGTCGGGGAGCAGCGGGGCCTGGTCGGTGCCGCCGATGCCGGTGATGTCGGCGACGCTGCACGGGATCCGGCCCAGGAGCACGCCGGCGACGAAGTTCTGGGCGGCGGCGTCAACCGCCGCGCCGAGCGCGCCGTGGCCGGCGCCCGCCGCGGGCAAGAAGGTGGCTTGCACCCCCGCGGCGTGCAGCGCGTTGCGCAGTCGCACGCTCTGATTGATGGGCACCGTTCGGTCCTGGTCGCCGTGGGCGATGAGCATGAAGGGGTCGGCGGCGTCGATATGGGAGATCGGGTTTGAGTCCGCCGCGCGGGCGGCGAGTTCGGGGAACGGCGCGGCGGGGTTGGTGATGTTCGCGCGGAGCCAGGCGAGGCCCTGGCCCGTTTGGTTGACGCCGAGCAGAGCCGACTCGGCGCTCGTGGACAGATCGTGGTTGGTCGAGCAGCCGATGGCCTGCACGCCGCAGTCGGGCTGCATGTTCAGGATGTCGGTGGGCCCGAAGTAGCTGACACCCGCGAGGACCGCGCTGGACTGGTTCAGATTTCCCCCGGTGACGCCTTCGAGCTCCGGCCTGTTGCCCGAGGTCGAGACCAGCGCGGCGAGGTGGCCGCCGGCGGAAGAGCCCCAGACAGCGAATCGGCTCGGGTCGAGGTTGAACGTCGCGGCGTTAGCGCGCAGGAAGCGGATCGCCCCCTTGCAGTCGTGAATCTGGGCGGGGAACACGGCCTCCTGGCTGAGGCGGTAGTGAATGCTGACGACGGTGATCCCGCGGGATCGAAGGGCGAGCGCCGCACTTGAGACGTTGTTCTGATCTCCGTTCCGCCAGCCGCCCCCGTGAATCCAGACCAGGACGGGCCGCGGGCCCGAGCCGGAGGTCGCCGCGTGAATGTCGAGGCGCAGAGTGACCGACCCGGTGAACGTCGGTACGGTGGCGAAGGCGACGTCGTTGAACGTCGGCTGGCCCAGGGAGGGCGTGGTGAAGGCCAGCGCGAGCAGGAAGCCGAGCCACAGGGTGCGCATGAAAAAGGCCTCCGGGTGCGGAGGCCTAACGGGTTCGTGTTGGGGTTATTGCGATCAGCCCAGCTTGATGTCGCCCAGGCCCTGGCCCATGAACTTGGACACCTTCTTGTCCTTGCCGAAGCCGCCGGTGAGCTGCTTGCCGCGGAACTGCTCGCGCTGGCGGCGCAGTTCCGGGGTTTCCTTGTTGATCTCCTTGAGGCGCTCCTCGGCCATCTTGTCCTTGGCGGCGCGCTTCTCGGCCATCATGGCCTCGCGGCTGCCCGGGGCGGGGGCCTCGCGCTGCTTCATGGCCTTGATCGACAGGCTGATCTTGCGGCTGCCGGGGTCGATCTTCACGACCTTGACCGCGACGACCTCTTCGAGCTTGAGGACCTCTTCGGGCTTGCCGATGCGCTTGTGGCTGATCTCGCTGATGTGGACCAGCCCGTCCACGCCCGGCGCGAGGTTGATGAACGCGCCGAACTCGGTGAAGCGCACCACCCTGCCCGTGGTCTCGCTGCCTTCGACCAGGTCCTTGACCGCCACGGCGTAGGGGTCCTCGGCGAGCTGCTTCATCCCCAGGCTGATGCGGTTGCTGTCGATGTCGAGCTTGAGGATGACGACCTTGACGTGCGCGCCTTCCTGAACGTACTTCTGCACGTTCTTCTCGGTGGGGGTCACGCGGTCGTAGGTCATGTCGCTGATGTGGCACAGGCCGTCCAGCCCGCCCAGGTCGATGAACGCGCCGAAGGGCATGATCTTGCGGACGGTGCCCTCGATCTGCTGGCCTTCCTTGAGCTCGCCCTTGAGCTTCTTGGCCTTCTCCTCGCGCTCGGCCTTCAGCAGGTCGCGGCGCGACAGCACGATGTTGCCCGCCCCGCGGCGGTCCACCTGCGTCACCGTGCAGGTGAGCTTCTCGCCCACCATCACCGACAGGTCGGGGATCCGGTCGAGCGAGGCCTGGCCCGCGGGCATGAACGCCCGGTGGCCCGCCACTTCCAGGTCCAGGCCGCCCTTGTTGGTGCCCGTCACCCGGGCCTCGACCACCTGACCCACCTCCAGCATCTCCCACGCGGCCTTCTGCACGCTCCCGGGCTTGCTGCAGATGAACAGGCTCTCGGCGGTCTCGAAGCGGTCCACGACCACCTCGATCTCCTCGCCGGTCTTGGGCAGTTCCTCTTCCTTGTACTGCATCCGCTGGACCACGCCCAGTTCCTTGGGCCCGAACTCCAGGAAGATGTCCGTCGGGCCCACGCTCACCACCTTGCCCCGGCGGTGCTCACGACCCGACTGCACCACGCGCGGACCGCGCACGGCGGCGGGGGCCATGGGCTTGATCGACGGCTTGGCGTCGCGCTTGGCCGCTTCTTCCTCGGCGCTGGCGGCCAGCATGGCCTCGATCTCGGCGTTGAGCTCGTCGCTCATCCCGTCCTTCTTGGCTTCGTCGCGCACCGAGTTGAGCGTGCCGGACATGTCCGGGGCCTTCTCGTTGGGGGTGGGGCCCTTGCGCGGGCCGCGGTCGCGCCGCTCGCCCCCGCCCGGACGACCCTGCCCGAAGCGCGGGCGGTCGCCGCCGGGACCCTCCGGACCGCCCTCGGCCCGGATGACCTCGGGCTTCTTGATCGGGGGCAGGTTCTTCAGGTTCGGGCCCGCCGACGCCGCCGGCACCCCCGAGGCGGAAGCCTCGGCCGCGGGCGCTTCGCCCCCCGGCTGGGTGGAGTGGGTGGACGTTTCGGGGGCGTTGGACTCGGAGGGGTTCGACGACATGGGGTTGACTCGGAAAGGACGGCTTGGCCCGCGGCTCGATCCACCGTCCGGCTGAAGCGACGCGCGGGCGCGTCCCCGCGCGGCATCGCGCGGGCGAACGGGGGAACCGCAAGTGTACGGCCCAAAACGCCTCAAGCCCACCCCGTGGGGCGCTAAGCGGGCCTGTTGATGGGGTGATTTCCGGACCCGGGCATCATCCCCGCGCCAGCACAGGCCCCAGGTACTTGGCGGTGTGCGACCCCTTGACCTTGACCACCTGCTCGGGCGTGCCCGAGGCGATGATGCGACCGCCTCCGTCGCCGCCCTCGGGGCCCAGGTCGATGATCCAGTCGGCGCACTTGATGACGTCGAGGTTGTGCTCGATGATGACCAGGGTGTTGCCCGCGTCGGCCAGGCGGTTGAGGACCAGCACGAGTTTGCGGATGTCCTCGAAGTGCAGCCCGGTGGTGGGTTCGTCGAGCACGTAAAGGGTGTGCCCCTGGGTGCCGGTGTCGCCCGCGCCCTTGCCCAGTTCGGTGGCGAGCTTGACGCGCTGGGCCTCGCCGCCGGAGAGCTGCGTGCTGGGCTGGCCGAGCTGGATGTAGTCCAGGCCCACGTCGTGCAGGCAGCGCAGGAAGCGGTGGATGAGGCGGTGGTTCTCGAAGAACTCCACGCCCTGCTCGACGGTCATGCCCAGCACGTCGGCGATGCTCTTGCCGCGGTACTGCACCTCGAGCGTCTCGCGGTTGTAGCGCTTGCCGCGGCACACTTCACACTCGACGTACACATCGGGCAGGAAGTGCATCTCGATCTTCTTCACGCCCTGGCCTTCGCACGCCTCGCACCGCCCGCCGCCGGAGCGCCCGGGCACGTTGAAGGAGAACCGCCCGGGCTTGTACCCGCGGATCTTGGCCTCCTTGGTGCTCACGAAGACCTTGCGGATGTCGTCGAAGATGCCGGTGTACGTCGCGGGGTTGGATCGCGGCGTGCGCCCGATGGGCGACTGGTCAACCTCGATGACGCGGTCGAGGTCCTTGTGAAGCTTCACGCTGGTCACCGCGCCGGGGCGCTCGCGCGAGCCCAGCAACTGCTGCTTGGCCGCGGCGAGCAGGATGTCGTTCACCAGCGTGCTCTTGCCCGAGCCCGAAACGCCCGTGACGCACACGATCCCGCCCAGCGGGAAGGCCGCGTCGATGCCCTTGAGGTTGTTGTGCCGCGCCCCCTTCACCTGGATCGCCCGCTTCTCGCTCATCGCGCGGCGCTTGGCCGGGATGTCGATCTTCTTCAGCCCGCTGAGGTACTGCGCCGTCAGGCTCGAGGGCTCGGCGATGATCTCCGCGATCGGCCCCTGGGCCACCACCCGCCCGCCGTGAACGCCCGGCCCCGGGCCCATGTCGAGCACCCAGTCGGCGGCGCGGATCATGTCCTCGTCGTGCTCCACGACCAGCACGGAGTTGCCGATGTCGGCCAGGTGGCGGAGCGTGGCGATGAGGCGGTCGTTGTCGCGCTGGTGCAGCCCGATGGTGGGTTCGTCGAGCACGTAGCACGCGCCGACCAGCCCCGAGCCCACCTGAGTGGCCAGGCGGATGCGCTGCGCCTCCCCGCCCGAGAGCGTGGCGGTCTTGCGCGACAGGCTCAGGTACTCCAGCCCCACCCCGCGCAGGAACCGCAGGCGCGAGTTGATCTCCTTGAGGATCGGCTCGGCGATCTTGCGCTGCTCCTGGCTGAGCCGCAGCCCCGCGATGAACTCCGCCGCGTCAACGATGTTGAGGCGCGAGACTTCCGCGATGTTGAGCATGGAGCCGTCGCGCCGCGGGCGCCCGATCACCGAGTCGGAGGAGGCCACGCCCTTGTCGGCGAGGTGCTCGCTGGTGAGCAGCACGTGCAGGGCCTCGATCCGCAGGCGGTCGCCCTTGCAGCCGGGGCAGGGCTTGGTGCTCATGAACTGACCGAGCCACTCCTTGACCGTCGGGTTCTCGGTGGACTGCCACCACTGCGTGATCTCGGGGATCACCCCCTGCCAGGGCTTGCCGAACTTCTTGGCCTCGTCGGGGTTGGTGCCGTAGAGCAGGATGCGGCGCTGGTCGGCGGTAAGGCCGGAGATCGGGGCCTCGAAGTCGAAGCCGAAGCGCGCGCACCAGCGGCGCAGTTGCTTGTTGAACCACATCTTAACGCTGGCGTTCTTGCCGTACGCCGCGACGGCCCCCTGCTTGAGACTCAGCGCGTCGTTGGGGACCACCAGCCGCTCGTCAAACTCCAGCAGCGTGCCCAGGCCCGAACAGGTCTTGCACGCGCCGAAAGGCGAGTTGAACGAGAAGAGCCGCGGCGAGAGCTCCTCGAGCGCGAACGACGGATCGTCCGGATCGGCGAAGCGCGTGGAGTACGCGCGGTCGGTCCACTGGCCGTCGACTTCGGTGCACACGATCACCGAGCCGTCGCCGATCTTGATCGCCGACTCGATGGACTCGACCAGCCGCGGGCGGGCCTCGTCGTTCAGAACGAGGCGGTCGATGACGGCCTCGATGGTGTGCTTCTCGTAGCGACCCAGTTTGAGCGGGTTCTCGCCGGGGTCCTTGAGCGCGTCGCGGATCTCGATGAGCGCGCCGTTGACGCGGGCGCGTCCCCAGCCCTGCTTCTGCAGTTCCTCCAGCACGTCGCGGTGGAAGCCCTTCTGCCCGCGCACCACCGGGGCGAGGATCATCATCTTGGGTGCCGAGCCGCTCTGCGCCGAGGCCATCACGCTGTCCACGATCTGCGTGCTGGGCGTCGCCGCGATCGGCACGCCCGAGCGCTCTGTCACCTCGTCCTTCTTCGTCTTGGTGGGCCGCCAGGAGTACGCCGTGCCGCAACGTGCGAAGAGCAACCGCAGGTAGTCGTAGATCTCGGTGGTGGTGGCGACGGTGGAGCGCGGGTTGCCCGAGGCGGAGCGCTGCTCGATGGCGATGGTGGGGGGGATGCCCTCGACCTCCTCCACGTCGGGCTTCTTGAGTTGCTCCAAAAACTGCCGCGCGTACGCCGAGAGCGACTCCATGTACTTGCGCTGACCCTCGGCGAAGATGGTGTCAAACGCCAGCGACGACTTGCCCGAGCCCGACAAGCCCGTGATCACCACCAGCCGGTCGCGCGGGATCTCGACGGTGATGTTCTTGAGGTTGTGCTCGCGCGCGCCGCGCACGCGGATCACCTTCTCCGCCGGCGGGCGGACCGTGGGAGATGGCGGCGCCACCTCAACCGCGCGACTCGCGGCGGAACTGGTGGAAGCGGATGAGGAGGCCACGGCGAACTCCGGCCCGGCGGGGCGGTTAGGGTCTTAGACGGGATGGATCATACCCCGTGGCGGGCCCAACGCCAGCAAACCGCGCAGGCCTCACAGGTTTACAGAGCTTCGGACCCTCCGCCCGCGCGGACGGCGCGGGTTCGCCAAGTTCCGCGGGAGTTCGGCGATGCCCATCAAGCGCAGGGTGGGGACGGTCGCTGTTGAGGGATGGAGGCTCAGGAGTTCGACCATGATCTCCGCCACTTCAGCCAGTCCTGCAACGCCGGCCGCCGGCGGCTGGCGCACCAGCGACCCCAACCGCGACCGCGGCGTGCTGCTGGGCGCGATCGAGTTCGCCGGTGACAGCGCGATCCTGTCGTCGCTGAGCTCGCCCAGCCCGTGGACGCTGACCGCATGGCCGACGGTGAGCATCTCGCCGCGGCCCTTTGACCTTGGCACGGCGATCTTCGCGCAGGGCCTGACCCGCTCGGGCCTGGACGGCCTGTGGGGCCGGCTGTATGACCGCCCGCTGGATGACGAGGGCCTCACGGCGTGGCTGCCCTACGGACAAGGCGTGCAGACGCCGCGATCGCTGATGAGCCAGTTGATCGACGCGCTGGCGTAAGGGCGGCGGACAAAAAGACAGGTCAGACCTTGCGGTCTGACCTGCGGAGTCATTCGCCGGTTGGTGCGAGAGTCACTTCTTGACGCGGGTGTACAGAATCTCGCCCGACTTGGTTTCCTTCTGACCCTCGATGGTGCTGTACATCGTGAAGGTGAAGGCGTCGTCGGACTTCATGGTCAGCACGGTGCGCATGGTCATCATGCCCTGGCCCATCGGGCACTGGGCCGGCTCGCTGACGTCGTTCCATGTGCGGGTCTTCGCGTCATAGGTGCCGTACATCATCATGCACGACGTGGACCAGTTGTCCATCCAGTTGCTCCACCAGCGCTTGGAGACGTTGTCGTACCCCGAGAAGCCGATGCCGGTGAACTCGCCCATCTCCGACTTGGCGTTGTACACCTGCTTGATCGCCCGCCCGCCCAGTTCCATGGTGAACGTCGCCTTGCCCTTCATGGTCGACGGCGGCATGCCCTCCATGATCATCGTCATCTCCGCGTCCCATTCGCCCTCGAAGACCTTGAGCATCTCGTGCTCCTTGCCCGGCGTCGCGGCCTTCTCCATCGCCGCCATCATCTCCTCCATGCTCGGCTTGCCGGGCTGAGCGGCGGCGGCCTGCCCGGTGGCCTTGTCGATCTGCTTGTCCACGTGCTGGATGGCCTTGTCGGCCTTGTCCTTCAGGGCCTGTGCGGGGTCGGTCCCCGGGCCCATGCCCACGGTGAAGGCGAGCAGAGAACCGCCGACAACAGCCGCGGCGACGATGCAAAGCGGACAGCACTTCATGTTCGATCTCCTGTTCTGGGATGCACAGGCTCCGACCTGAACACAAGAGCCTTGAGTCCTCAGCGTAGTCGACCGTACGGTTTTTGTCAAGTATCCCGCGTTCTAGTGGCCCGCGCCGGGCGGCGGGATCGGCACGCGGTCCACGATCCGAAGGCGGAAGGCCTCGAGATTGGGCAGGTCGGCCACGGTGCTGGTGATCAGCCGCAGATCGCGCAGGCCCAGATCGCGGAGGATCTGCCCGCCGATGCCGAAGTCGCGCATGTGCGTGGGCAGAAGGTTGGAGCGGGCGGCGGGGTGGGCCAGGTCCGGCGCGTCGGCGCCGGCGTCGTGGGGGCGCTCGCGGCGCACCGCGTGCAGGCGTGAGAGCAGGTCGTCGCCCTCGCCCTCGTGGCGGAGGTACACGATCGCGCCGCGGCCGGCCTGCTGGATCATCCGCATCGCGGCGTGCAGCGTGTCTCCCGTGGGGCCCAGGCGCGAGGAGTTCTGATCCAGGAACACGTCGCCCAGCAGGTTGCGCCGGTGCATCCGCACCAGCACCGGGCCGTCGTGCTCCACGGGCCGCCCCTGCGCGTCCAGGTCGCCCACGCCGCCCAGGGTCAGGGCCACGTGCGGCATCGGGTCCACCAGCGACTCGAACGCGCGGAGCGTGAACGGGCCGAAGGGTGTCTGGACCCGCACGCCCTCGCGCGGCTCCATCCGCGTCACCAGCGGCTGCGACGACAGGCGGTGCTGGATGATCTGCGCCACCGAGCACATCTTGAGGTTGTGCTTGCGGGCGATCTCGATCAGGTCCGGCACGCGGGCCATCTCGCCGTCGTCGCGCATGATCTCGATGATGGCCGCCGCGGGGTACAGCCCCGCCAGCCGGCACAGGTCCACCGAGCCCTCGGTCTGTCCGGTGCGCACCAGCACGCCGCCGGAGCGCGAGCGCAGCGGGTTGATGTGCCCTGGGCGCACGAAGTCGGCGGGGGTGGTGCCCGGGTCGATCATCATCTGGATGCACCGCGCCCGCTCGCGTGCCGACACGCCCGTCGTGAAGCCGTGTTTGGGGTGCCCGTCGACGGAGATGGTGAACGCGGTGCCGCGGACGGTGGTGTTCACCGCGGCCTGGGGGTGCAGGTCGAGGCGGTCGCAGTCGTGCTCGGTCATGGCGACGCAGAGGTAGCCGCGGGCGACGGTGAGCATGAACGTGATCGACTCGGGCGTGACGAACTGCGCGGGGAGGATGAGGTCCCCCTCGTTCTCGCGGGATTCGTCGTCGGTGAGGATGACCATCCGCCCGGCCCGCAGATCCTCCAGAATCTCGGGGATCGGCGCGAACGGGGCCGTGGGCGCGGACGATTGAGCGGGCGGCTTGGGCGCGGTGGGCGGGGGCACGACCAGACGGTAGGTGGAGAGTTCAAGGGGCCGCGAAGGCCTTGCCCGGGCCGCGGGCGGCGCGGTAGCCTGCCGCCATGATGATCGTGCTTTACGCGGCGCTGGGCGTGGTGGTGCTGTTCGTGATCGCGCTGGTGTTGATGGCGCAGATGGGCAAGCGCATGTCCCCCGACCACACGCACGTCTGCTCGATCACGCTCCCCGGTGTGAAGCGAGAGGACGCGTGGCGCCTGGCCTACGACTGCGCGGGCTGGCCCGTCTGGGCCGGCGTCGACCGCGTCGACATCCTGACCGAAGGACGCGAGCCCAAGTGGCGCATGAAGATGGGCCGCAACAGCATGCTCTGCCAGACCAAGGCCCCGCGCGAGTTCGAGAGCCTCGAAGTCCACGTCGAAGACGAGCGCGCCAAGATCTTCACCGGCGTGTGGCACTACCGCTTCACCGACGCCCCCGCCGGCGGCACCCGCCTGGAACTCACCGAGAAGGGCACCATCCACGCCGCGCTCCCGCGCTACATGGCCCGGCGGCTGTTCGACCCCAAGATGTACCTCAAGCGGCACCTGCGGAAGATGGCGGGGCGGTTTGGGGCGGGGGCGGAGATTGAGGAGGGGTGAGCGGCGTCGGCCTTCGGCCCTACCTCCACGCCGTGATATACGCCAAAAACGTCCGGTCGCACGGGTGCCCCTTGCGCAGGCGGTAGCGGCCGTCGCCCGAGCCGTCGGGGCGGTTGCCCTCGGCGTAGAGGCCGATGTCGGTGAAGCCCGCGTCGCGCAGGACGTCCTGGAGTTCGGGGAGCGTCCACAGCCGCCAGTGATAGGTGAAGGCCTTGCGCAGGGCGGTGCCGTCGCGGAACTCGAAGTGGATGTGGCAGGTGTAGCGCCCGGTCATGGGGTCGTAGCGGGCCTGATCCCAGATGTAGGTGAAGCCGCTGCACCGCCGGCGGTCCTGGCACTCGCGGTGAACGTCGGTGCCGCCGAAGAAGTCGAGGATGAGCGTGCCGCCCGGGGCCAGCGCGGCACGGGCCTTGGCGAAGTACTCGACCAGCGTGGCGCGCTGGTGGAAGATCCAGTACGAGAAGTTCAGCGCCAGCACCGCGTCCACCTTCGGGCGGCGGATGAGCGCGGGCGAAAGCACGTTGGCGGGCACCAGTTGCACGCGTGAGCGCTGCTCCGCCGTCAGCGTGCCGGTGTGCCGCTTGGACGCGGTGAGCAGGGTGGGGCGGTGGAGGTCCACCGCGACGGCGGTGTTGCCCGGGCGGCGCTTCACCCAGACGCAACTGTTGTACGCGGTGCCGCCGAAGTCCTCGCGGATGGAGACGGGCAGCCGCCCGCGGCGATCGCGGAAGATCTTGTCGAGGAAGTCAAACTCGGCGTCGGGCTCCTGCACCGCGGCCTCGTACAGGACGTGCTTGTCGGCGGTGCGGGCGGTGTAGCGGGGGGCGCGTGGCATGGGGGCGGAGTGTACCGGCGGGCGAGCGGGGAGATCGACGCGCGGGCGTGATCATCGCTCGGGCCTGAAGCCGAACCACCCCGCGGGGATGGGCTCCCGGCGGGGTGGTGTGGATTCGTGGTGATGTCAGCCGCCGGCGCGGGCGGGAACTCTGATCAATCCTCTTCGGCCACTTCCGAGTCCTCGGCGTCGGCGACCGGCTTGGTCTGGGTCGCGGCGGTGGCCTTGGCCTTCAGCACGGCCTGGCGGACTTCCTTGACGAGTTCGGGGTTGTCCTTCAGGAACCGCTTGGCGTTCTCGCGTCCCTGGCCCAGGCGCAGGTCGCCGCGGGTGAACCAGGCGCCGCTCTTGTCGATGACCTTGGTTTCGACGGCCAAGTCGAGCAGGTCGCCGGTGGTGCTGATGCCCTCGTCGAACATGATGTCGAACTCGGCATCGCGGAAGGGCGGGGCGACCTTGTTCTTGACGACCCTGGCGCGGGTGCGGTTGCCGACGGTGACCTCGCCCTCCTTGATCGCGCCGGTGCGTCGCACGTCGATGCGGACCGAGGCGTAGAACTTGAGGGCGCGACCGCCGGGGGTGGTTTCGGGCGAGCCGTACATGACCCCGATCTTCTCGCGGATCTGGTTGATGAAGATGATGGTGCAGTTGCTGCGGGCGACCACGCCGGTGAGCTTGCGCATGGCCTGGCTCATGAGGCGGGCCTGCACGCCCACGCTGCTCTCGCCCATCTCGCCCTCGATCTCGGACCGCGGGATGAGGGCGGCGACCGAGTCGACGACGATGAGGTCCACGGCGCTAGAGCGGGCCAGCAGTTCGCAGATCTCCAGGGCCTGCTCGCCCGAGTCGGGCTGGCTCACCAGGAGCGCGTCGATGTTCACGCCCAGCTTCTTGGCCCAGGACGGGTCCAGCGCGTGCTCGGCGTCGATGAAGGCCGCCACGCCGCCCTCCTTCTGGGCCGTCGCGGCCACGGTGAGCGCCAGGGTCGTCTTGCCGCTGGATTCAGGGCCGAAGACCTCCACGATGCGCCCGCGCGGAATGCCCTTGCCGCCCAGGGCCAGGTCCAGCGAGATCGCGCCGGTCGAGAAGCCCGGGACCGCCAGATAGGCGGCCTCGTCGAGCTTCATGATCGAGCCCTTGCCGAACGTTTTTTCGATCTGCGACACCGCCTGCCCCAGGGCCTGCAGCTTCTCCTTGCTCACCGTGGGCGCGGGCGGGGCTTTGGCCGCCGCCGCGGCTCCTGAGGTTGCCGCCGCGCCCTTGGGCGCAGCGCCACCCCCCCCCGGCCCGGCCGCGGGCGTGGGGACTTTGACTTCCACCGGCTTGTTCTTGGCCGCGCTGGCCGCAGCGCCCGCGGACCCGTTCGAAGAGCCAGACGACGAAGCAGGACGAGACATATGGACCACCTTTCGTTGCCGTGCGGGGCCTGGCTGGAGAGGGCGGGGCAACGAGTGCCGCGCCGACCCGGACAGGGCGTCACGGGGACCCGGGCGAGGCAGCGCCGGCCTTCTGGCCGAACTTCCGATCAGGGGCCGCCCGGGAGGCGAGCCTGACGGAATCACAATACAGGACCCGAACATACTTGTCAATGTTCGGTAGGCGTTTGTGGATAACTTGCCGTGTGAGCGCAAGAAAGAGCAGCCAGCGGCACTTCCGCTTGACACTTTAGAAATGGCTTATATATTGTGTCCGTGGCCCGCTCCTCAACCGACCCCGTCTTTGCCGCCCTGGCCGACCCCCATCGGCGTGCGATCCTGGACCGGCTGAAGGACGGCCAGCGGCCGGCGGGTGAACTGGGCGCGGGGTTGCCCATCAGCCAGCCCGCGGTGTCGCAGCATCTGGCGGTGCTGCTGGATGCCGGGCTGGCCAGCCGCGAGCGGCGCGGGCGGGTGCAGATGTACGAACTGGTGCCCGGCGTGCTGAGCGACGTGGCGGAATGGGTGGGGGCGTACTCGAAGTTCTGGGATGACCGCTTGAACAAGCTGGGCGAGCATCTGGCGAAGCGCCGCGCGGCCACGACTGAGCACCCACCGATGTCGCCGCCCACCTCGGAGCCGACCCCATGACCACGCCCGCTCCAGCTCCGTCGAATCCGCCTGAGCCTTTGCGTGCGGCGGGCGCGTTCAAGGCCCAGATCACCAAACGCGTGTGGTACCCGGACGCGCCCGAGACGGTGTGGGTGGCGCTTACGGACCCGGCGGCGCTGGCGGAGTGGCTGATGCCCAATGACTTCAAGCCGGTGGTGGGGCACCGGTTCCGGTTCTCGTGCGATCCGTGCCCGGGCCCGGTGGGGCAGACCACGCAGTGCGAAGTGCTGGAGCTGGAGCCGCCCCGGCGGATGCTGTGGTCGTGGCACATGGAGATGAAGCCCGGGTACCGCGAATCGCGCCCGCTGCTGGTGGAGTGGACGCTGGAGCCGGAGCGTGGCGGGACGCGGCTGACGCTGCGCCAGAGCGCGTACGACGGTCCGCGGTCGCTGATGATCCGGTTCATGATGTCGGTGGGCTGGGGCCTGATGATCAAGCGGCTGATGCCGCGCGTGATGAAGAACGTCGCGGGCGCGCGCTTCACGCCCGGGGCGATTCCGCGGGGGAAGCGGGGCTATTCCACGAAGAAGTCGCCGCCTGGGGCGCTCGAGGGGCTCACGTACTGACCGTTTCCGGCTCGCGCCGGGTTCGCTTCATGCTCGATCGCGCCGCGTGTGCGGCGCACACACCGTGTGGACACGTCCGACCAAAGGAGCCAGCCATGACCGACCTTCACGCCGATCGTCCCGCCGCCCGCCGTGTTTCCCGCTTCGCCCGCGTGGGGGCGGCCGCGCTGCTCGTGATCGCGGGCGCGGCGACGGTGGTGGGGGCGCGGTCCGGTGGGCCGGGCGATGACGCGGCGAAGGCCGCCAAGAAGCAGATGATGGACATGCTGGCGATGAAGGGTCAGCCCACCGAAGCGCACAAGCGGCTGGAGGACATGATCGGGACGTTCGACGTGGAGATCTCGTTCAGCATGGGCCCGCAAGCGCCGGCGATCGTGCTGCACGCCAAGCAGACCGGGCGATGGATCCTGGGCAAGCGGTTTGTGCAGGTCACCACCGCCCCCGCGCCGGGCGAGGAGGCCCCGATGGAGTCGCTCTCCATCTACGGCTTCGACGCCCGCTCGCAGGACTATTTCTGGTTCGGCATCGACAGCACCGACACGTACAGCGTGTTTGCGCAGGGCAAGTTTGACGAGGCTTCCAAAGCGTTCACGCTCCACGGGACGAACGAAGAGCCGGGCGTGGGCAAGGTGCCGTTCAAGCACGTGCTGCACCCGCCCGAAGGTGACCGTTCGGTGAGCGAGATCTGGTTCCAGATGAAGGGCGTGCCCGGCGCCGACGCCGAGGGGTGGTTCAAGGTGGCGACGTTCAAGCGGACGCGGACGGGCCGCTGAGGCGAGCGCGGGGCCGCGTCGCGGTTGCGCCGCACTCCGGGCAGTTGGCCGCGGGGGCCAACCCCGCGCGGTCGTACCCGCAGGCGATGCACCGCCCGCGTGCCTTTCTGCGCCCGCGGCGCAGCCACACCGGCGCGCTCAGCAGCAGCCACCAGCCCGTCGAGAAGAGCAGCGTGTTGGCGATCAGCCCGGGCCAGATGGGCAGCGTGGGGACGCGGCGATCCTCACCGGCGAGCGTGAACTCCAGCGTGCCGCGGGTCACCGTCGCGTAGTTGGGGTTCTGGGCCCGGTTGGCGCGGCCGTCGTATCGCGTCCACGATCGCAGGGCCTTGAAAGGCCAGCCCGCCGCCGTCTCGCTGAACCACACGTAGTCGCGGCTGCCGTCGTCGGGGATGGTGTCCTGGGTGGGGGGCGAAGCGGCCATGCTCCAGTAGCGGATCGTTCCGGGGTACTCCGGTTCGGCGCCGGCTTGCCGCTCGTTCCAGAGCACCGAGCAGGTCTGCGTGGTGTAGCCGAAAAACGCCCAGGTGCGGACGCTCCAGATGGGCGCGCCCGAGGGCGAGCCGACTCGCCCCTGGCCCGGGTCGGCCCAGACGGACATCCCGCGGACCTGCCCCGCGAACCACCACGCCAGACCCAGGCAGGTCAGCGCGCCTAGGAGTGCCGCGATCGCGCAGCGCCAAGGCCCGATCGTGATGATGCGCGTCGGCCGGGGTCGCTGCGCGTGGTCAAAGTCGCTCACGGGTGGCTGCTCCCTGACGTCTCACGGTCGCTCAATCGTTAACCCAGTCGGGCGGCCTTTCCCCGATGATCTTGGCCAGGCGGAGGGCTTCCTGATTGCGCTCGTACGACCGGGCCATCCCCTCGCCGCCGCTGGTGGCGCCGCTGGCGTAACTCCACCACCATTCGCAGGCGAGCTGGTAGGCCTTGATGGCGCCGGGGCGGTCGCCCTCGCTGAGCAGGCGCTGCATGCGAAGTTCGTACAGATGCGCGGTCTGCTGGCACACTCCCTCGGGCATGGTCTGCTGGATGAGACTCTCGGCTTCCTTGAAGCGTCCCTGGCGCTCCAGGTCCTGGGCCTGCTTCCAGGCGGCCTCGCGTGCGGGGTAGTTCATTGTGCGGTCTCCGGGTCGGGCGGCTCGATCGCCGCGCCGTGACGCAGACTGAGCATGATCACCCCGGCGACGTCGATGGCGCGCCCGTCGCCGTCGGCGGGTCCGGTCACTCGGCATTGGATCCAGGTACCCGGGCTCACCTCCATGGGCCACACGCACTGGGAGAGTTCCTCGCGGTCGGTGCGCAGGTTGCAGGCGATGAGGATCTTGTGGCCCAGAGGCTCGATGCTCGTGAGGATGATGTCGGGCTGCTGCTCGCGGTAGTGGCGGGCGCACTCGTCGAGGATTGCGTCGCGCGTCAGCGCGCCCTGGTGCAGGGTGAGGTTGATCTGCACCTTGCCCGCCGCGTCAAAGACCAGCGTGCGCCGCCCGTCGTCGATGACGTGCCAGCCCAAGGGCAGGCGGAAAGACGACAGGATCGCGCCGGCGGCGATGACGGCGTACTTCTCCGCCAGGTTTACACGGTGAATGCGAGGGACCAGACCCACGCCGTTGTCGCGCAGCGTGCGGTTCATCGGGTGTTCGGGGTCGAGCGAGGCTGTGTCGTCGGCCAGGGCCACGTCGGCGGGCGTGCTGAGGTTGTCTTCGGGGCGGCTCATCGGGCCTCCTCGGGCGTGAGCGGAGCGGTTCGCCCGCGCGGGCGATCAAGCCGGAACGAATCGAACATCGTGAGCAGCGGCTCCTTGAGCGAGGGCCACACGGCCTCGGGGGCCAACGCCGAGAGCAGGATCATCCGCCCGCCGTCTTCAAGGATGCCCGCGCGCATGCGCAAGGACACGTTCTCCTGCACCTGCGTGGTCTCGGCCACGATGCCCGGCACACCGCCGATCAGGCCCGGTCCCATCGCCTCGACGGTGAGCCCCTGCGACTGGCACACGAATCCGAGCCAGTCCTGCAGGCTGCCGTCGGAATACGCCGGGCGGGCCGCGACGCTGAAGACGACCACGCCGTAACTGGCCATCGCCGCCAGCAGCGGCAGGCAGGCGGAGGGCTCGTCGAAGTTGGGCTCCTCCGGGGGCAGTTCGATCTCGCGGAAGTCCTTGTGGAGCACGCACGAGAAGGCCAGATCGGCGATCCGCGCGGGGACCTGGATGGGGCGGTAGTCGGACATGGGCTCAGCGTAGCGGGCGGCTCGGGCGGCCTCAGGCGACGGGCACGCCGCCCCAGACCCGGGCCGCGGCCAGCACCTTTTCACGCGCGGCGCGGTCGATGAGCACGTTGACCGCGAGGTCCTTGCGCGAGGCCACGATCTGCTTCTTGTTGGCCTGCTTGGTGGTCACGAGCGTGACGGTGAGGACGCCGAAGTCGTCGCACACGGGGCAGCCCGTGAGCGTGTAGGCCATCTCGCGGTACTCGGTGCCTTTGGGCGGGGCCTCTTCGCCCTTCTTGGGCACGCGCGGCAGCATCGCCGCGCCCTCGGGCGGGGGCGACGACGAGATCGCCAGGAGCGAGTCGATGTCCGCGGCTTGCTTGATCTTGTCCGCGGCGTCGGCCGGGGCCCAGGGCACCGCGAAGGCGACGATCGCCTTGCCCGCCCACTGCTGGCAGGTCTCGCAGTAGGGCCTGGAGACCATGCGGGCCGCGCCCCACGCCCCCAGCGCCAGGATGCCCACCGCCTCGACGCCCCAGACAGCCCACACGCCCGCGCCGACGATGTCGGGAGACTTCTTGGGGAAGGAGTTTGAACTTGAGGCGGACCTGCGCCCGATGTACCAGCCGCCGTCGACCCTCGCTTTCACATACTCCTGCACCGTCACCGTGCCCTGCACGCTCTTGGTCTTAAGCCAGAACTCGGTGACGTGACCCGCGGCGACAGCCGCCAGGCCGATGATGGCCCCCGCGCCCGCGCCGATCATCGCGCTGCGGCACTTGGACAGGCGCATGCCCAGCCCGGCGATGCCCGCGGCGCCGAAGCCGCAGGCGATCCACAGCACCACCGCGATCTTGACGAACGCGATGTAGTGGATGCCCAACTGGTAGACGAAGCCCAAAACGCCGCCCAGCGCCGCCGCGGCGGGGAGCAGAGTGGCGAAGGACATGGTGAACGTTCCGCTGGGGCGGTAGGTGGGGAGCATGCGAAGGTCCTTATGGGCGCGCGTGCGCTCGCTCGGGTGGGCTCGGCGGAGCATACCACGACGCGAGTGAGACTGGGCCGGCTACTTGAGTTCGACGCTCCAGTAGGCGTTGTCGAGGAACGCCTTCCAGGAGCTGTACTTGTCCTGCCCCAGCCGCAGCGTGATGAGCGGGTTGCGTTTGGGCATGATGGGACGGCGGATGAGCTTGATGCCGGCCTGCTCGGGCGTGCGGCCTCCCTTGCGGGCGTTGCAGCGGATGCAGGCGCAGACCAGGTTCTCCCACGAGTCGCCCCCGCCCAGCGAGCGTGGCAGCACGTGGTCGATGGAGAGGTCGCTGGTGGGGAAGTGCTTGCCGCAGTACTGGCACTGGTTGCGGTCGCGCGCGAAGAGATTGCGCCGGTTCAGCTTCACCTGCTGCGCGGGCAGCCGGTCATAGCCGAACAGGCGGATCACCTTGGGCACCGCGACCTGCAGGCGCACGGTCTTCACCCAGTCGTGCTTCTCGGCCTCGAACCGCTGCTGATACGCCGCGAGCTCGGCCCAGGTGGAGAAGTCGTAACTGACGTACTGCTCGTTCTCGACCTGGATCACCTCGGCCAGTTCGCGGAAGAGCATGGTGAAGGCCCGCCGCGCGCTGATCACGCGGATCGCCATGTACAGGCGGTTGAGCACCAGCACCTTGCTGTCGAGGCTGGTGGGTCCGCCGGTCTGGAGCGCGGCGGCCCCGGAACCGGCGAAAAACGCGTCGGCGATGTCGTCGGCCACTTCTGGAGTGGCGTGCCTGTGCCCGGATTGGTTCGGCCCGCGGTTCATCGGGGCTCATTCTCACCGGGGGCGGGCGTTCCTCACCGCCCCGTGCATGAGAGAAGGGTACACGCGCCGCGGGCCCGCAACAAGGGCTCTTCACGGTCTGCTAACAGATCGAGGCGGTTTGGCCGCGGGTCAGCACCCGTCGCTGAAGGCGTTGATGAAGGCGATCACGTCGTCAACGCTGAGCTGCCCGTCGGGCGGCTGGCTGGTGCCGCCGATGCCGCAGACGTCCGCCAGGCTGCAGGGCGCATCGCCCGGGCAGCCGGTGCCGTCGGACACCAGGCCCACGAACGTGATGATGTCATCCACCGTGAGTTGCTGGTCGGGCACGCCCGGGTCCTGCGCGGTGCCGCCCACGGCGGCGATGTCGGCGATGCAGCGGACGATGACGGAGCCCGAGCCCGAGGCGGAGAACGTCTCGCCGAAGCTCACGCTCGAGGCGGTGACGACCACGGGATGGGAGGCGACGCCAAACGGTGCGCTGGCGATCCAGGACACCTGGGTGTCCTGGCCCGGCTGGAGCGTGCCGGCGAGCACGCCCGCGCCCGCGGGCACGGCGACGCCCGCCAGCGTGGCGTTGATGGCGTACGCGGGGAGGTCGCCCGTGTTGCGGATCGTGGCGGTCATCGTCACGGTTCCTCCCGGTGCGGCGGAGGGCGCGGGATCGACGGTGACCTGCAGCACCGGCCCGGTGGCGGGGGCGAACGCCTCCTGCATCGCGATGGCGAACTCCTGCACGGGCACCTGCGGGTCAAAGGCCGAGAAGCCCTCGACCTTGACGACATACGGCGCGGCGAGGATGACGCTGGCCTGCTCCACGTTGTCGACGGCCGACGAGCTGTTCGCGGCCTGCGCGCCGTCGGAGACGCGGTAGATCCGCAGGTCCAGGTCGTTGAGGTTCTCGACGATGGTGGGATAGGCGGCGCCGTTGTACGCCACCACGCGTTCCCACACCAGCGTGACCTTCTCGTTGGCCTGCAGGGTGGTGGTGTAGAGCCGGAAGTCGGCGTTCTCGGGCGCGCCGGGCACCGAGCCCACGGCGTGGAACGGGGCGTTCAGGAACGCGGTGCTCAGGTTCAGGTAGCCCCAGCCGTAACGGCGGTTCCAGCGCGAGCCGTTCACGAACGCGTCGTCGGTGGTGGACGAGGTGGCGTTGTCCTCCATCGCGTCGGCGTTGTTGATGAGGATGGCCTTGATCGCCGCCAGGTCGGTGATGCCCGAGGACATGAGCAGCAGGAACGACGCGCCCACGTGCGGCGCGGCGGGGCTGGTGCCGGTGCTGCTGCTGTAGGTGTTGGTCAGGTTCGGGCTCATGATCCCGGTGCCCGGGGCGCCGATGTCGGGCTTCTTGCGCCCCGCGGCGGTGGGCCCGCGGCTGGACGAGGAGTTGATCCGATCGTTGGAGCGGTTGGAGTCGTTGGTGTTGTCGATGTTGGCGACCGCGACCAGGTTGAAGGCCGGCGCGGGGTGGGTGATGGTGGGCGAGCCCGACCCGAACCCGTTGTTGCCCGTGCTCTTGGAGACCATGTACCCGAAGGTGCTGATCACACCGTCGAAGAAGCGGTCGATGTTGGCGTAGTCATTGGTGCTGGCGGTGCCGTTGCCGAAGGAGTAGTTGCACGCCTCGGGCTGACCGGTAGAGGCGATGTAGTTCATCCCGGTCATGCTGGTGGAGTCGCTCCCCGCGAGCCCGGCGACGACGGTGTCGGCGCCGCGGGCGACGCCGATGTGCGGGGCCTGGATGCCCGCCATGATCCCGCCCATCTGCGTCCCGTGGGCGTTGGTGATCGTGGTGGTGATGTTGGTCAGGAAGGTCTTGCCGGCGAAGGCGGGGTGGGCGCCGTTCACGCCCGTGTCGAGCACGCCCACGTCAAACGGCGCGCCGGTGAAGCCCGGCGTCCAGAACGACGGTGCGCCGATCGCGCCGGTGGAGGTGTCCAGTTCGGGCGCGCCGGGGCGGTCGGGGTCGATCCCCGCCACGGCCGGGTCCTGCGCCAGCGCGCGGATCGCGTCCGGGCTCAGCGTGGCGGCGATCGAGTTCACCACCGTGATCCGCGCCGTCACCGTGCCGCCCAGTTCGCCGATGCGCTTGACCACCGCCTCCTGCGACGGGGCCACCGCGGCCTGCAGCCGGGCGTACAGGTCCTGCCGATCGCGCGTGGTGATCTCGTCGAGGCGGGCGCCCAGGGCTTCCAGGCGGGCCAGTTCCTCGGGCGTGAGCCGCTCCACGCGCAGCCCGCGTTTTTCCTCGACGGGGATGAGGCGTCCTTCCGCCGCGGCGCGGGCGGCGGGGTTCGCCCGTTCGGCGATGGCGCGCATCTGCGCGGCCAGGTCT